>NZ_JBNBZS010000004.1:0-283255 GCF_049629625.1 Roseomonas chloroacetimidivorans
AGACCCCGTTTGAGAATGCAGTTCCGGCCTGGGTTGGGCCGGTCTGCATGGCCACATAGGCGGGATGTGGACCAAGGAGCACCGTGCGCGGCAGCTGGCGTTTGAGCGGGGCCGGCGCTACCCGACTGACCTGACCGACGAGGAATGGGAGCGGGTCAGGCCGTTGCTGCCGAAGCCGCCCAGACGGGGCAGGAAGCCCGGGGTGGACCTGCGCGAGATACTGAACGCGATCCGCTATATGGCCCGCTCGGGCGGCGGATGGCGCATGCTGCCGGTGCATTTCGGGCCGTGGCAGACAGTGTACTGGTGGTTCCGGCGCCTGGTGCGCCGCATGCTGTTCCAGACGGTCCACGATGTAATGCTGATGCTCGACCGCGAGCAGGCCGGACGGGAGGCAAGTCCCACGGCGGGCGCGGTGGACAGCCAAACCGTCAAGGCGCCGCATGCACCTGGTGGCGGCGGCTATGATGCCGCCAAGAAGCTGAAAGGCCGCAAGCGCCACGTGGCCGTGGATACGGACGGGCGCCTGCTGATGGTCAATCTGACCACGGCCGACGTGCAGGACGCCGCCGGGGCCGAGGAGATCATCAAGGCCGTGCGTCGCCGCTGGCCGTGGCTGAAGCACCTGTTCGCCGACGGCGCCTATGACCGGGGCAGGCTTGCGAGCCTTGCCGCCTACAAGGACTTCACGCTGGAGGTGGTGCGCAAGCTGCCGGACCAGAAAGGCTTCCAGGTGCTGCCGCGGCGCTGGGTGGTGGAACGTACATTCGGCTGGATGACCCGCTGGCGCAGGCTGGTGCGGGACTACGAAAAGCGTCTGGACGTGTCGGACGCTATGATCCACCTCAGCATGGGTGCCCTCCTGCTCCGCCGCGTCGCTCACCCCGACCCGTAGCAATTCTCAAACGGGGTCTCAGACCGCCCAGGCCAATCCAACCATCGGTAGTATAGCCTGCATTAGATTTCTGCTTGTAGTTGTGCTTGTTGGATCTTGACTTGTGCATCGAAGCCGCTGTCCCTTCACATCTCGCGGAACCGCGATTACTTCGCCCAAGTAGGTTGCCAGTTCCATTCACATAGGTTAGCTGTGCATATCTTTTCTATGCCGGAATGGATGGGCTTCGTGGTCGCTGCGCTGCCCTTGATTGCAGGGCTCTAGAAAGCAGATCGCGGGGGCCCGGGGCTGCGAGGCGCCCCGGGGGACACTCCTATCCGCCCTTCTCGACGATGAAGCCCAGCGAGGTCGCCACCAGCCCACGGATGGAAAGTCGCAGATGCGGAGGCTCGGTGATCGAGAGTGGCCAGGCGGTGTTCGGGTAGGGCGGCAGATCCACGAACTGGTCCAGCACCCCAGTGCCCGGATCAAAATCCACCGGCAGCATTCGGTGCCCAGCCTTGGCGAGGCGGGCCGACAAGGCCTCCATGTGGTGGCGCTGGAAAAGGACGGTGGGACCCTTCTTCAGGGTTGGCCCTTCGGGGTCCATGTTGAACTCGGTGGTGTGCACCGCGATCCCGCCGGGGCGTAGGCAGCGCATGGCCTCCACCACGAAGTCGAGTCCCTTCTCGATGGAGCCGCAATGCTCCAGCGAACAGACGGACCAGACGAAGTCGAAGCCACCATGCAGGTCGGCGGGGATATGGTTCATGTCCACGGCACGGGTTGCGACGCGGGCGTTAAAGGTCTCCAGATCCAGCAGGCCGGGCTTATGGACCTTATCCAGCTGGCTGCCATGCTGGTCCACCGCAAGCCAGGCCCTGGCACGAGGGTCACCCGGATCAAGGTCGGTGGCCAGCACGTCCACACCATGCTTGGCCAGGAAGCTCGGCAGGAACTCGGTACCGACCGCAAAGCCTAACCCGCGCCGGCCGGGGGCCATCATCCCGCGCTCATGCAGGACCTGGAGGGCGTAGCAGTCCTCCCAGACCTTGCGGTGGTAGATAGGCGCGAAGCCGACCTGGCCGCACCAGTAGCGAAGCCAGGCGCTCTCGATGTCCTCTTGCCGGCAGAGACGGCCGCCGAAGCCCATTTGGACAGGCTCCGGGGGCAGGGAGGCCGACGGGCCGGCCAGCCCCGCCTCATAAAATCGGCTGGCGAGAACGGAGCCGAGCACCTTGCTGTTCCAGGCCGCCAGTTCCGCGTTTCGCTCCGCCGCGCCGACAGTCAGCTGCAGCGACTGGAGCTTCGCGAGGATCTGGCCCAACCGGAAGCGGCCAATTCCGTAGTCCGGGGTGGAAGAGCGGCGGAACAAGGGCGTTGGTGATCCTGACAGGACTGGGCCGTCCCGCTACCTACCCGTCTGCCCCCGTCCTGACCATCCTGGCGGGGCAGGGCCAATCAACTGTCCAGGCGGATCCCCAGTTCCCGGATTAGCGGGCGCCACTCGGCATTTTCCTTCCGCACGAAGGCTCCGAACTCGGCGGGGCTGTAATTGGCGCGCTCGATGCCCAGGGTGGTGAAGCGGGCCTGAATCTCGTCCGAGGCGATGGCGCGGGCCAGTTCCGTCGAAAGGCGCGAAACGACCGCGGCAGGGGTGTTGGCAGGCACGGAGATACCCTGCCAGCCATAGGCCACCACATTGGCATGGCCCAGTTCCCGGGCTGTCGGAACCTCGGCGCTGGTGGGGGAACGTGCCTCGCTCAGCACGCAAAGGGCGCGCACCTTGCCGTCCCGGATGAAGGCGGTGCCGGTGGCACAGTCGATGACGACGCTGTCCACGGTGCCGGAGAGCAGGTCCTGCATCGCCGCCGGGCCGCCGCGATAGGGAACATGGGTCGCATCGAAATCGGCGCGGCGCTTGAACATCTCCATGGCCAGATGGTGCGGGGAGGCGACGGCGGGTGAGCCATAGGTCGGCACCTTCACCTTTGCCGCGGCAATGTAGCCGGCCAGGTCCTGGATCGGGCTGTCGGCACGCACGACGAGAAAGAGCGGAAAACGGCCGATGAAGCCCACCCCGGTCAGGTCCTTGTCGGGGTCATAGGGCAAGCGGGCATAGAGGGCGGGGTTGTAGACGAGGATGCCGTTGTCGACATGGAGCAGGGTGTAGCCATCGGCCGGGCTGCGGGTCACGGCCTCGCTCGCCACCACCGCACCGCCGCCCGGGCGGTTCTCCACCACCACATTCTGGCCGAGGCGCGGCCCCATCTGAGCGGCGATCATCCGCCCGAACAGGTCCGAGGCGCCACCGGGCGGGTAGCCGATGATCAGCCGCAACGGGCGATCAGGCCAAGTGCCCGCTGCCGTCCCCTGGGCGCCAGCGAGGGAGGGGGTGAAGGAGGCGGCGCCGAGACCCAAGGCCCCGCGCGCAACTCCGCGGCGCGTCAGCATCAAAGAGATTCCCATCGGGTGCGTTGGCCCATCATGGGGCAGGGGCGCTGCTGCGCCAATCGGCTCATAGAATGCATTCACCGGATGCCGAACGACATTGCCTGGGATCGCGTCAGGGCAGAGGTAGCCATGCCCGGAGAATGACCAGCCACAGGGGAAGGGTGAGCACGGCCACGATGTGCTGCATCGTCGTGATGGCTGCCATCAGCGGCGCGTCGCCGCCCATCATCCGAGCCATGACATAGGCCGTGGTGGCGGTGGGCTGGGCCATGAACAGCACCGCGATGCAGGTCGGGAGTGTGTCCAGGCCCATCGCCCCGCAGAGCGCGAGGGTCAGGGCCGGCATGACCAGCAGCTTCAGCGCCGCGGTCGCGCCCTGGAGTGATAGGCGGTCCCGCATGGCCTCCGCGCCCAGCGCCGCCCCTACGGCCAGGAGGCCCAACGAAACCGAAGCCTGGCCGAGGGTGCGTGTCAGCGCCCCGATTCCCGGGGGCAAGCCGCCGAGAGCTGCCAGGATAAAGCCCGCGACGCAGCCAAGAATGAGCGGGTTCAGCGCCATCTGCCTGAGCACCGCGAGCGGGCGGGGCCGCGCTCTTCCTCCCAGGGCAAAAAACGGCGTGATGATCACCTGCACGCCGGGCACGATCAGCCCCACCGTCACGGCCGCCAACGCCGTTCCCGGGGGGCCGAACACTGCGCCGGTGATGGCGAAGCCAAGCAGGTTGTTGAAGCGGATCCCGCCTTGCAGCACCGAACTGGCCGCAGCGTGGCCCTGGCCGAAGGCCCGGGCCATCAGAAGGGAGGCCCCGGTGCCGATCAGCAGGGCCACCCAGAGCGCGGCCGCCATGCCGCCGACCGGCAGCGCGCCGAGATCCACCCGCGACAGGGAGGAGGCCAGGAGGCAGGGCAGGAGAACCCAGAAGACCAGCTTCTCGATTCCCGCCCAGACTGCGTCGTCGCGCAGGAGGCGGCGCTTCAGGAAGGCGCCGAGCGCGATCATCCCGAAGGCGGGCACAAAGGCGTCCAGCCAGGCGTCCATCAGGAGGTCAGGCCACGTCCTCGGCGGGGGTGGAGCGGGCAAGGCCGCCAAAGGCGTCCAGGAGCCGCCCGCGCCAGGCATGGACCGGGTCGTCCGGCTGCAGGAGGGGAAAGGCGGAGACGCAGCGTGCCCATTGCAGCGGCCCGAAGGCGATATAGTCCGCGGCCCCGGCCGTGACGCCGGAAAGCCAGGGGCGTTCCCGCAGCACCATGCGTAGCGGGTGCAGGTCGCGGCGGAAGGATTCCACGGCCTGCTCCCGGCCGGCGGTCACCTCGGCCAGCGGTTTGCCGAACCGGGCCTCGCGCGTGCGGGTGAAATAGGCGGCGTCCTCAGGGGCCAGCAGGGCCGGGATGTCGGAGATGATCAGGCGCACGATGGCCGGCATCATGACCGCGTCGGACCAGGTGTTGACGAAGCGGGCGAGGGCCCGCCCGCCCTCCCCGCCGAACAGGCTGGGGGCGCCGGGCCAGCTGTCCTCAAGATATTCGAGGATGGTCCAGCTCTCATGGACCGTGCGATCGCCATGGCGCAGCACGGGCACCTTATCCGTGCCGGCATCCGCGATGGCCGCCTTCTCGGTAAAGCGCCAGGGCACCGCCTCATGCGCGATACCCTTATGGGCAAGGGCCATTCGCACCCGCCAGCAATAGGGGGAGAAGCGCCGTGCCGGATTGGCGCCGCAGAGGTCATGGAGGATCACACCCATGCCGCCTATGCTGCGCCGGGAATCACCTGGGGGGAAGCGGATGGGTGCGGATGTGTTGCTGGCGCTCGACCAGGGCACGACCTCAACACGGGCCATCCTGTTCGATGCGGAACTGCATCCTCGTGCGACGCATCAGGTGGAACTGCCACAGCACTTTCCCGCGCCGGGGCAGGTGGAGCATGCGGCCGAGGACCTGATCGCGCATTCCGTGGAATGCCTGCGTGGCGCGCTGCGGCGCGGCGGGGCGCCGGCGACTCGGGTTGCCGGGATCGGCATCACCAACCAGCGCGAGACGACGCTGGTCTGGGAGCGTGCCACGGGGCGGGCGGTGCACAACGCCATCGTCTGGCAGGATCGCCGCAGTGCCCCTGTCTGCGACCGCCTCCGGGCTGAGGGATTGGAAACGCTGCTGACCGAGCGCACCGGGTTGCTGGCCGATCCCTATTTCTCCGCCACCAAGCTGATGTGGATGCTGTCTGAAATTCCGGGCCTGCGGGAACGCGCGATGCGCGGGGAACTGGCTTTCGGCACGGTGGACAGTTTCCTGCTGTGGCGCCTGACCGGCGGCCGGGTCCACGCGACGGATGCGACCAACGCGGCCCGCACCATGCTCTACGACATCCGCCGGGGCGAATGGGACGAGGATATTCTGTGCGCCCTGGACATCCCACGCGCCCTGCTGCCGGAGGTGCGGGACTGCGCCGCCGAGTTCGGTACCACCGATCCCGCGCTGCTCGGCGCCGCTGTCCCCATCCGCGGCATGGCAGGGGACCAGCAGGCCGCCACGCTCGGCCAGGCCTGCTTCCGGCCGGGGATGGCGAAATCCACCTATGGCACGGGCTGCTTCATGCTTCTGAACACGGGGGATACGCCCGTGTTTTCGGGCCATCGGCTGCTGACCACCGTGGCCTGGCAGATCAATGGCGCCCGCACCTATGCGCTGGAAGGCGCGATTTTCGTGGCCGGTGCTGCCGTGCAATGGCTGCGCGACGGCCTGGGCATCATCCGACACGCCGCCGAGGCGGGGGAGCTGGCCGCGCGCGCCGATCCGGATTCCGGGGTGGTGATGGTGCCTGCCTTCACCGGCCTGGGCGCGCCGCATTGGGATCCAGCGGCACGCGGTGCCATCCTGGGCCTGACCCGCGGCGCCGGCGCCGCCGAGATCTGCCGCGCCGCGCTGGAAAGCGTCGCCTGGCAGACCCGCGACCTGCTGGATGCCATGCGCGCGGACTGGCCGGATATGGGCGACACGGTGCTGCGCGTGGATGGCGGCATGACCGCGAGCGACTGGACAATGCGTTTCCTGGCCGATGCGCTGCAATGTCCTGTGGATGTTCCCGCGGTGGCGGAGACGACAGCGCTGGGTGCCGCCTACCTGGCCGGGGTGCAGGCGGGGCTCTGCCCGCCGCCCGGCGACAACGCCACCCATTGGCGCCGCCGCGTGCGCTTCGAGCCGGATATGCCGGCGGCCGAGGCGAACCGGCGGCACGAGGCCTGGCGGGCGGCGGTAGGGCGCACGCTCAGCCGCTGAGCGCCGCGACCGGGGCGTGGCCTAAGGGCGGCGCCAGGGCGAGGCGATGGCTGTCACTCAAGCTCCCCGCGTGTTCACCACAACGGCATAGAGCGACCTCGCCGCCGTGATGAACAGCCGGTTCCGGTGCAGGCCTCCAAAGCACAGATTGGCGGCCCGCTCCGGCAGGTCGATATGCCCGATCGGGGCGCCTGCGGCATTGAAGACCCGCACCCCATCCTGCTCCGGGGTGCCCATGCCCCAGCCGCACCAGAGATTGCCGTCCTCATCCACGCGGAAGCCATCCGGCGTGCCGCCGGGTTCCGCCACGATGAAGTCGCGGCGATTGGAGAGGCGCCCGTCGGTTCCCACGGCATAGCAGAGGATCTTGCGCGGGCTGGTGCGGCTCTCGACGATGTAGAGCAGGGATTCGTCAGGGCTGAAGGCGAGGCCGTTGGGACCTTCGATGCCGTCGGCCACCACCTCCAGCGTGCCGCGCGTGGGATCGGCACGGTAGACATTCTGCGGCAACTCGGCTTCCGCGCGCTCGCCCTCATTATCGCTCAGGATGCCGAAAGGCGGGTCCGTGAACCAGATCGTTCCGTCGGATTTCACCACAACATCGTTGGGAGAATTCAGCCTCTTGCCTTCGAAGCGGTCGGCGATGACGGCGATGCGGCCGTCATGTTCCGTACGCGTGATGCGGCGCGTCAGGTGTTCACAGGTGATCAGCCGCCCCTCGCGGTCCCGCGCATTGCCATTGGCGTGATTCGACGGGGCGCGGAAGACGCCGGTGGCGCCTGTCTGTTCGTCCCAGCGCAGCATCCGGTTGCCCACCACGTCGGACCAGATAAGGCAGCGGTGGTCGCCGAACCACACCGGTCCCTCGCCCCAGCGCGTGCCGCCCGCCAGCTTCTGCACCATGCCGTTCATCACGCGATAGCGGGCGAAGGACGGATCCAGATCGCGCAGCCGCGGATCGGGGATGCGGGGGGAGGGGGCCCAGGGGGCCTCGTTGTCGAAGGACGTGTCCATGCCATGCAGGCTGCGCGGGCCCGCAACCTCTCGCAAGTCCCTCACGTTGCACGACCACGAAACAACATAGGAGACACCATGATGCGCGGTATCCTGCTTTGGCTGATCGGGATTCCCATTCCCGTCATCATCCTGCTCTGGCTCTTCGGCGTGCTGCACTAGGCCGCGCCACCAAAGCTTGGCCGGGCCGTCCATCCGCGGGATGGGCGGCCCTCTGCCTGGGCTCTCGCCTCCGGCGCGCATCACGGACAGGATGCGCGCATGGATGCCCCAGCCCGAACCGTTCCGCAGAGTCCCCGCGCCGAGGCAACCCGCCAGCGCATCCTTGACGCCGCCCTGGTTGAATTCGCCGCTCGTGGCCTGGCCGGCGCACGGGTGGATGAGATCGCGGCGCGGGCGGGCGCGAATAAGCGGATGCTCTATGCCTATTTCGGCAACAAGGAGGATCTATGGGTGGCGGTGCTGGAAACCGCCTATGCCCATAAGCGCAGCGAGGAGAGGGCGCTGCGCGTGGACGACCTGCCGCCCGTCGAGGCCATGGCGCGACTGGTACGTTTCAACCTGCGTTACACCGCGCGCCACCCCGAATTCGTCGCCCTGCTGAATCAGGAGAACCTGCACCGCGCCGCTTATCTCGCGCGCAGCGGGCAGGTGCGGGACCTCTACACTCCCCTGCTGGAAACCTTGCGCGATGTGCTGCGGCGCGGCGCGGCGGAAAGCGTGTTCCGCCAGGAGGTGGATCCCATGCAGGCCTATATCACCATCGTGGCGCTGGGGCATTTCTATATCTCGAACATGCACACCCTCTCCGCGATCTTCGGCACGGGGCTGGAGGCCGAGGCGGCGATCGAGGCACGAGAGGCCCATTGCGAGGAGGTGGTGCTGGGCTGGCTTCGTCCTTGACGCGGCCCCTCCCGGGGTGCTCAGGTAACCGTACAGTTACCTATGCAGCCCAAAGGGAGGAACGCGCAAATGGCGCAGCGCCGTATCGGTCTGATCATGCATGGCGTGACGGGTCGCATGGGAATGAACCAGCACCTGATCCGCTCCATCGCCGCGATCCGCCGCGATGGTGGCGTGCCCCTGCCCAATGGGGACCGGATCATGCCCGACCCGATCATCGTCGGCCGGAACCGGGAAAAGCTGGAGGCCCTGGCAAAGACGCATGGCGTGGACCGGGTCAGCACCGATCTGGACGCCGCCCTGGCCAATCCCGACGACACGATCTTCTTCGACGCCGCCACGACGCAGATGCGCGCGGAGCTGATCCGCAAGGCGATTGCCGCCGGCAAGCACATCTATTGCGAGAAGCCGACCGCCGATAACCTGGAGGACGCGCTGGATCTCGTGCGCGTGGCGCGGAAGGCCGGCATCAAGCACGGTGTGGTGCAGGACAAGCTGTTCCTGCCCGGGCTGCGCAAGATGAAGATGGTGATCGACAGTGGCTTCCTCGGGAAGCTCCTGAGCGTGCGCGGCGAATTCGGCTACTGGGTCTTCGAGGGCGACCTGCAGCCGACCCAGCGGCCAAGCTGGAATTACAAGAAGGCCGAGGGCGGCGGCATCATCCTCGATATGCTCTGCCACTGGCGCTACGTGCTGGACAACACCTTCGGCGAGACGAAGTCGGTGTCCTGCCTCGGCGCCACGCATATCCCCGTGCGCTACGACGAGCAGAACAAGCCTTACAACGCCGATACCGATGATGCCGCCTATGCCACCTTCGAACTGGAGGGCGGGGTGATCGCGCAGATCAACTCCTCCTGGGTCACGCGCGTGCGGCGTGACGATCTGGTGACCTTCCATGTGGATGGCACGCATGGAAGCGCGGTCTGCGGGCTGACTGATTGCTGGACCCAGTCCCGCGTGAACACGCCCAAGCCCGTATGGAACCCGGACGAGCCGCAGACCATCAACTTCTACGAGGGCTGGCAGAAGGTGCCGGACACCCAGCCCTATCCGAACGGCTTCCGGGTGCAGTGGGAGGAATTCCTGAAGCATGTTGCCGGCGAGCGGCCGGACTATCCCTGGAACCTGCTGGCCGGCGCCAAGGGCGTGCAGCTTGCGGAAGCCGGGCTGAAGTCCTGGGCAGAGCGCCGCTGGATCGACCTGCCCAGGCTGGAGGCCTGACATGGCCACCATCACCCTGCCCAAAGCGGGCGGCGCGCTGGAATCCTACAGCACCGGCGCGCCCGGGAACTTCGCGGTTGCGAAGCCGCCTTACCCCCGCATCGCCTTCGCCGCTGCCCATGTGGTGGCGGACCCGCTGGCCGAGCAGGATCCCTGGCTGGATGTGAAGCTGGACTGGGACCGGACCATCGCCTTCCGTCGCCACCTCTGGTCGCTGGGCCTGGGCGTGGCGGAGGCGATGGACACGGCGCAGCGCGGCATGGGCCTGGACTGGGCCGGCGCACAGGAGCTGATCCGCCGTTCACTGGATGCTGCGAAGGATTTCCCGGAGGCGGTCATCGCCAGCGGCGCCGGCACGGATCATCTGGCGCCCGGCCCCGAGGTGACAGTGGACGACGTCATCCGCGCCTATGAGGAACAGTGCGAGGCGGTCGAGGGGATGGGCGGCCGCATCATCCTCATGGCCTCGCGCGCGCTGGCGAAGGCAGCGAAGTCACCGCAGGACTATGTGCGCGTCTATGACCGCGTGCTGTCCCAGGTCAGGCAGCCCGTCATCATCCATTGGCTCGGCGAGATGTTTGACCCGGCGCTGGAGGGCTACTGGGGCCATCACGACCACATGCAGGCCATGGAGGTGGCAATCGACGTCATCGCTGCCCATGCGGACAAGGTGGACGGCGTGAAGATCTCCCTCCTCGACGACAAGAAGGAGATCGCCATGCGCCGGCGCCTTCCCAAGGGCGTGCGCATGTATACTGGCGACGACTTCAACTATGCCGAGCTGATCGCGGGCGATGCGGAGGGCTATTCCGATGCGCTGCTCGGAATTTTCGATCCGATCGCGCCCGCGGTGGGTGGCGCGCTGGCGGCGCTGTCGCGTAACGACCTCTCGACCTTCCACGAGATTCTGGCGCCGACGGTCCCGCTCTCCCGCCACATCTTCAAGGCACCCACGCGGTTCTACAAGACGGGCGTGGTCTTCATGGCCTGGCTGAACGGGCACCAGGACCATTTCGTGATGGTGGGCGGGCAGCAATCCACCCGGTCCATCCAGCACTTTTCCGAGTTGTTCCGCCTGGCCGACAAGGCCGGTCTGCTTTCCGATCCCGAGCGCGCGGCATCCCGCATGAAGACGCTCCTCGCGCTGCATGGGGTGGCCTGATGGGCGCGCCTGGTCCGCTCAGCCTCAACACCGCGACAGTGAAGGAGCGCTGGGGCCTGAAAGAATGCATCGAGGGTTGTGCCCGCCATGGCATCCCCGGCATTTCCCCCTGGCGGGACGTGCTGCAGGCCATGGGGGTGCAGCAGGCTGCCCGTGCCATCCGTGATGCGGGCCTTTCCGTTTCCGGCCTCTGTCGCGGCGGCATGTTCCCGGCCAGTGATGCCGCAGGACGCGCGGCCGCCATCGAGGACAACCACCGCGCCATCGATGAGGCACATGCGCTTGGTGCCGCATGCCTCGTCATGGTCTGCGGTGGGCTGCCACCCGGATCAAAGGACCTGGACGGCGCCCGCGCCATGGTGCGGGACGGGCTGCATGCCATCATGGACCACGCGCGTGCCGCCAGCATCACCATCGCCCTGGAGCCGCTGCATCCCATGACCTGCGCGGATCGCAGCGTGCTCTCTACCCTCGCCCAGGCACTGGACCTGTGTGACGAGTTGGGACCGGGCAGCGGGGTTGCGCTCGACGTCTATCATGTCTGGTGGGATCCGGCATTACGCGAGCAGGTGCGGCGAGCCGGATCGCGCATCGCCGCCTTCCATGTCTGCGACTGGCTGGTTCCCACCACCGATACTGTCTTCGATCGCGGCCTGCCGGGGGAGGGCGTGATCGATATCCCCGGCATCCGGGCGATGGTCGAAGCGGAAGGCTATCGCGGCCATACGGAGGTGGAAGTCCTCTCCCGCCGCTGGTGGGCCGCCGATCCGGATGACGTGCTCCAGGACATCAAGCGGAGGCACGCCACGGCCTGCTAACACCAAGAACAAAGAACAAAGAACAGAGGACAGGAGGAAACGCCAGAATGCACATCACCCGACGTCATCTTATCGGTGGCGCAACCGCGCTGACCGCAGCTTCCGCCGCCTTTCCCGCGCGGGCCCAGGATTGGACGCCCACGCGCCCCATTCGCTTTGTCGTTCCCTTCGCGGCAGGCGGCGCCACGGATGTGGTGGCGCGCGTGCTGGCGGAGCGCATGGGCGAGCGCCTGGGCCAGCCTGTTGTGGTGGAGAACCGTGCGGGGTCGGGCGGCAATATCGGTGTGGAGAATGTCGTGCGCTCCCCCGCCGATGGCAGCGTGATCCTGATGGGCACCACGGGCACGCTGACCATCAACCAGCATCTCTACGCCAGTATGGGATTTGATCCGGTGAGGGATCTCGCGCCTGTCGGCATGGCCTTCGCCACGGATCACGTGCTGATCGTGAATGACAGGGTGCCCGCCCGCACGGCGCAGGAATTCCTGGCCTGGCTGCGTGCCAATCAGGGCAAGGTGAGTTTTGGCTCCGCAGGCTCCGGCTCCTCCACCCATATGGTGGCGGAGCTATTCCGCACCGCCGCTGGGGTCGAGGTGACGCATGTGCCCTATCGCGGCAGCGCGCCGGCGCTGAACGACACGGTGGCGGGGAATGTGCAGTTCATGCTGGACCAGCTGCCCTCCGCCCTTGGCATGATCCAGGGCGGCAAGGTGCGGGCGCTCGCCACCACCGGCCCGCGCCGCACCTCGCAGCTGCCGGAGGTGCCGACCATGGCCGAAATCGGGCTACCCAGGGCCGAGGCAACCTCCTGGGGCGCCGTGATGGCGCCGCATGGCACGCCCGCTCCGGTCATCACCCGGCTGAACGCCGTGCTCAGGGAGGCGCTTGCCGATCCGAAAATACAGGAACGCCTGCTGGCGGCTGGGGCGGACGCAGTCTCCTCCTCGCCGGAGGAGTTGCAGCGAAAGATGGCACAGGAGGTCGAGACCTGGGGCGCCGTGGTGCGCGAGGCACGGATTACGGTGAACTGACCCATGGCCGGGCGGGTCTGAGTTTGGAAACCGGCCCGGCCTTCGCTGGTTCTGTCCTCGGGAAGGAGGCGGAAGGCCGTCCGCCCGACGCTGCGGGGCCCTGGAATGGGATGATAAACTTTCTGGAACCCCGCATCCGATTCGGGATCGAGCGCGCCTGACGTGAGAGGCTTCCTCGTCGGGATTCTCGGAATGCGGCCTGCACCGTGACCCCGATGGACCAGAGGGCTTCCCCATGGTGACCGACCCGCACTGGAAGTTGCGGTCGGCCCGGCGGGGCAGCCATGCCAGATGAGAGGCGTGAGATGAGCGAGCAGGACGAGGTCGCCACGAAATTCCGGCAAGAGTTGCTCGGCGCGGTACGAAATCTGAGGAATCTCTCCTTCGCCGCTGAGTACATGGGCAATCTGGAGACATCGGCGCTGCTGCGCTGCATTGGCGATCTGCTGGACGAGCAGGCATCGGGCAAGCTTTCGGCGGAGGCGCTGCCCGAAACATCGGGCGGCGCTACGAACCGTCCCGTGGACACAGCCTTCCCTGGTATTCCGGCCTAACGCGCGTATCCGGCAACTCCGCGCCGCGCGGCGTCCTCTCGTCCCGCACGGGTCACCTCCCATAGCGGGTTGTCGACGGCCAGCCTTTGTCCGCCATCCCGCTGCACCGGCCGGATCACCGCCGTGCCATTGCCGCGTGAATCCGCTCCGAAAAGGGAAAGCGGCAGGCGGACATAGATGCCCTTATCGAAGGAGCCCTCGCCGAAGCGGGAAAAGGGAACATCGGTGAAGGTGGCGAAACCGCCGACCTCGATGCCGCTGTCGAAGCGGCGTCCCAGTTCCACCGTCGCGCCCCAGTCGCCCGCCAGATACCGGCCCGCGCGAAAGATCCCGTACAGGTTCCAGACCGGCAGGTCGGCATAGAGCGAGAGAGACCCGGTCGCCGCGCCGTAATCGCGAAAACTGAACAGACCGTCTGTCGCGCGCTGCTGCACGAAGTTCAGGTCCAGCCCAACGGCGAAGCTGTGGTCGACCGGCCGCCAGAGCACCTCGGAGGACAGGCCGCCGAACATCGGCTCCAGCAGCCCGACAGTGACGCGGGCGAAGACGTCAGGCGCCAGATTCCACACGCGCTCGCCATACAGGGCGGGAATGGATGTTTTTCCATCCCGCGCATAGAGCGCATAGTCGCTTCGTACATGCGGCAACTGGCTGTCCGAGGGCAGGCCGCGGTCGAGATTGCCGAACACCGCCTGCTGCACCGCGCCGGCGGCGCTGAAGCCTTTCCCGAATTCCACCCGCGCGCCTGCGGCGGCCGCGCCCTGGTAGCGGAGGGTGCGCGACGGGTCGCCGAGCTGCAGGTTCAGCCGCGGTTCCACCGCCCAGTCCCAGTGCGGGCCGGGCTCGGTGAAGGCCTCCGGCCACTCCTTGCCTTCAGCGGGGAAGAGCGTCGTCGCGGACCAGGCCTCCTCCGGGCTGCCCCAGGGGCCGGCCGCAGCCTCCACGGCATGGCGGGGGATCAGCAGCGCGCCCATCTCCGCCCCGGCCTGCCACCAGGAGAGCCGAAGGACTTCCACCTCTGGCGGCAGGATGCCGTTCACGGCCCGCAACACGCGGGACGCGACCTGCGGCAGGCTGGCGAAGGCACCCTCGGCGACGGCGATGCGCGCCTCCAGCCCGCGTTCCTCATAGGCCAGGGGACGGAACCCGGCCTCGCGCAATGCTGCGAAGGCAGCGGCGGCGCGACTATCCGCGTCGCCAAAGGCGCCGCGCGCTGGCATGGGCGGCACGGGACGCAGGGGTGGAAAGGCGGGCGGTCTCGCCGGGTTCATCCGTAGGGAAAGGCGGGCCAGCAGGTCCGTGCCGTGCACAAAGCTCAGCCCGGCATCGACATGCTCGCCCTGCCATTGCAGGCCGACATTCACGGGGCTGCGCGCCTTGCCCCGCAGCGCGTCGCGCCGGGCGGGGTAGCCGCCGCGCTCGTCCCGCAGCGCGTCGCCCGACCATTCAAGCTTCGCGCGCAGCCCGTCCAACTCGCCCCATGGCGTGTCCAGGGCCGGCAGGCTGTATTCAGCGCCGCCGAAAGGCGCGACATCCTCGCCCCGGAAGAAGTCGAGCCGCAGCGTGCCGCCGCGCCCGACATCGCGCTGCCGCGTGTGGAACGCGTTCGAGATCTCCGCCAGCGGATTGCCGAAATCGGCCCGCGTGCCCAGCCGCCCGAAGCCCAGGCCCAGCGACAGGTCCAGCGGCCCCCAGCGGCGCGAGGCGACCACATACTCCCCGCCATAGATCCCGGTGCCGATCAGGTCTTGCAGTCCGATCGCCAGGGCCGGGTTCCATGGCCCCTCCTCCAGCAGCCGCAGCTTTACATCGAAGGATCGGTCCGTCGTGCTGCCCTGGCCGGTGGTGGCGTTCAGCCGCTCGCTCAAGCGGAAGGTCGTCTCCAGGAAGGGCAGGGCCTGGAAGTTGATGAACCAGAAGCGCCGCTGGTTCCGCAGCGAACCGCCAGCCTCCAGCGTGCCATCCTCGCGGAAGCGGGCATTGCGCGTCTCGAGCAGGCCTGCGCCGCCGAAATTGCCGCCGCTGGCCGGCACCTCCTCGGCACGGGCAGGGTGGGTCAGCAGGAGTATCAGGGCGAGCCAAGCGGTCCGCAGTGGAAGGCCGGAGAACACCTTCTCGTTTTCGTGAGTGATCTGGATACGCGTCAAGCGCGAATTCCACGTGCCTTCTACAACCGCGTGCCATCATGCCTGATGGACAGGAGCGCGATCCCGCCCAAGGATCGCGGCATGACCTTCTCCCTGATCGGGCGCTGTGCCCGCACCGGCCAGATCGGCGCGGTCGGCGCCACCTCCGACCTCGCCGTCGGTGCGCGCATCCAGCATGTCGCGGCTGGGGTGGGCGCGGTGCTGACGCAGCACCGGACCGATCCGCGGCTTGGCCCACGCGGCCTGGGGCTGTTGCGGAGCGGCTGCTCAGCACAGGAGACGGTGGCGGCGCTTATCGCATCCACGCCGTACCAGGAATGGCGGCAGCTTGCGGCGCTGGATGCATGGGGGCGCACCGCCCATCACCACGGGGCCCGCGTGAAGCCCGAGCGAGCCGATGCCCATGGCCGGGATTGCGTGGCGATCGGCAACATTCTCGCCAGCGATGGTGTACCCGCCGCCATGGTGCGCGCTTTCGAAGCTGATCCCGCGGCCCCGCTGGGCGATCGCCTGCTGGCCGCCCTTGCGGCCGGGGAGGCGGCGGGCGGCGAGCATGGTCCGGTTGTCTCCGCCGTGCTGGAACTGCATGGCGAATTCGACTTCGCCCTCGCCGACCTGCGCGTGGACCGGGCAGCGGACCCGATCGCGGAACTGGCCGGGCTGTGGCGGGACTACGCGCCGAAGATCGAGGAGTTCATCATTCGCGCCACCGATCCGGACCGCGCACGGGGTGGTGCGGCTGGTTCCGTGACCCTGCCAGCCCGTGCGTGACATATGGGGCACCGGGACCTTGCCGGAATCGGCGCCGCCACCTTCTCCTCCGGAGCCGCCATGGGCCAGACCGCCGCGCCCCCGCTCGTCATGGGCGGCGCCATTACCGATGTGCCGGGCATCAAGCTCGGCCATTTCACTGAGACGCGCCGCCCCACCGGCTGCACCGTCATCCTGACCGAGGACGGGGCCACCGCCGGCGTGGATGTGCGCGGGGCCGCCTCTGGCACGCGGGAAACCGACCTGCTCAACCCCACGAACCTCGTCGAGAAGGTTCATGCCGTCCTGCTCTCCGGAGGCTCCGCCTTTGGGCTGGAGGCGGCGACGGGCGTGGTGCGCTGGCTGGAGGAGAAGGGAATCGGCTTTCCGGCGGGCCCGGCCCGCGTGCCCATCGTGCCCGCCGCCATCCTGTTCGACCTGGCCCTTGGGAACCACCGCATCCGTCCGGATGCCGCCTCGGGCTACGCCGCCTGCCAGGCCGCGCGGGCCGAGCCGCCGGAAGAAGGGAGCGTTGGTGCCGGCACAGGCGCGACGCTGGGCAAGCTCTTCGGCATGGCGCGCGCCATGAAGGGCGGGATCGGCACCGCCTCGATCAAAGTGGGCGCGATCACGGTGGGGGCGGTCGTAGCGGTCAACGCGATCGGGGACGTGATTGATCCAGCCACGGGGCAGGTGGTGGCCGGGGCGCGGGATGTGGAGGGCCGCCGGCCCATGGGCGCCAGCGCTGCCGTCCTGCGCGGCGATTTGCCGGCCGCCATGCAGGCGGGGATGGCGACCACCATCGGTGTGGTGGCGACCGATGCCGTCCTCACCAAGGCGCAATGCCAGCGCCTGGCCGGTGCGGCCCATGATGGGCTGGCCCGGACCATCGACCCGATCCACACCATGTCGGATGGCGACACGGTCTTTGCCCTGGCGACGGGCAAGAGCAACAGGCCGGGGAACATGATGGCGCTGGGCACCATCGTGCCGCATGTCATGGCTGCAGCCGTGCTGCGTGCCGCCCGGGCGGCGAAGGGCATCGCGCCCAGCCCGCCCGGCGCCTCCGAGCTCGGCTGAGGCAGCCTCTTCTCCGAACAAGGTAGGTTGAGCGGCCGCAAAGCGGCCAATAGGCTGCTCGCAATGACATCGCGGGAGGGGATTCGGATGAGCAACTGGCGCCACTGGGCGAGGCTTTGCTGTGCCGGCCTGACAGGGCTGCTGCCTTTCGTCCATGCCGGGAAGGCCGCGGCGCAGGAGAGCTATCCCTCTCGCCCCATCCAGATGATCGTCCCCTATCCGCCGGGCGGCAACACCGACCTGATGGCCCGCGCGCTGCAGCCGGCCCTGTCGCAGGCCCTCGGCCAGACCGTGGTGATCGTGAATCGCGGCGGCGCGGCTGGTACGATCGGCGATGCCGAACTCGCCCGCGCCAGGCCGGATGGCTACACGATCGGCCTCTCGCCCAACGCACCCCTGACCACCCAGCCGCACATCGTGCCGGTCAGCTATTCGCTCGAGAGCTTTCGATTCCTCTGCCTCGTCTATGACAACCCGCAGGTGATCGTCCTGGGGCGCAATGCACCCTTCAGGGATCTCGCGGGGATGATCGCCCATGCCCGGACGGGCAAGGAGGCGCTGGTCTTCGGCTCGCCGGGGCAGGGAAGCACGCAGCACATCCTGATCGCCCGCCTGCTGCGCGCCGCCGGGGTGGACGGGCTGCACGCTCCCTTCACTGGTGCCGGGCCGATGTCTCAGGCTGCACTGGGCGGGCAGATCATGGCCTTCGTCGAAAGCCCCTCCATCCCGGCCTCCACCGGCCTGGGTGTGGGCGGGGTGTTCAGTGCCCAGCGGATCGCCGGGCTGCCGGATGTGCCAACGGTGACGGAAGCCGGCTACCCCATCGTCGGCAGTTCTGCTGGCGGGCTGGTGGCGCCGGCTGGCCTGCCCGACGCGGCTGCGGCGGTGATCGAGCGCGCCTGCGGCGAGGCGGTGCGCAGCGAGAGCTTCCGCACAGCGGCGGAGCGGCTGAATTCCGTGCCGAGCTTCGCCCCGGGAGCCGATTTCCGCGAACGCTTCGCCCAGGAGAGCGATGCAAACCGGACCGTGCTGCGGGAACTGGGAATAGCGCGCGAATAGGGGGGCGCCTGCGGCCCCAGAAGGGGGCCGCCTTCCGACCGCCGTAACCGATTGGGTTCAGCCTGCCACGGATCCCGGCTCGCAATTCCCTCCGCAGATCAATACCCCGACCCGCGCCCCTTCGGGCGGCACCCAGGCACCGGAGAGAAGGGCGGCCAGCGCCGTCGCTCCCCCCGGTTCGGCCACCACGCGGCAGGCAGACCAGAGGCGGCGTTGGGCGTCGCGGATCGCTTCGTCCGGAACGAGGACGGAGTCGCGGATCACTGCCCTGGCCACCTCGAACATCAGCGACCCAACCCGCCGCGCGCCGAGGCTGTCCGCCGCAAGCCCACCCACCGGCGCATCCACGGGGGCCCCAGACCGCAATGCGGAGAAGAGCGTCGGGCAGCCTTCCGGCTCCACCGCCACCACCTGCGTGTCTGTGCCGGCGAACCAGGATGCCATGCCGCCGATCAGCCCGCCGCCTCCTACGGCCACCAGCACATGGGTCAGGCCGGGCGAGTCCGCCTCAAATTCGCGTGCGACCGTGCCCTGGCCGGCCAGAACCTCGGCCTGGTCATAGGCGTGGACGGAGGCCGCGCCTGTTTCGGCGCGCCGTGCCTCGCTGGCAGCAAGGGCCTCGGCATAGGTCGCGCCGCCCTGCACCACCACCGCCCCGGCCTCCCGGATGCGTGCGACCTTGGAGGGGGCGGCGATGGCAGGCACGTAGATCTCGGCCGGGATGCCGAGTGCCCCGGCGGCATGCGCCACCGCCGCCCCGTGATTCCCGCCCGAGGCGGCGATGACGCCGGTTCGGCCGGCCTCGGACTGCAGCAGCGCGTTGAAGGCACCGCGCGCCTTGAAGGAGCCGCTGACCTGCAGCTGCTCCAGCTTCAGCGCCACATCGCAGGGACCACCGAGCGCCGGGGCGGACAGAGAGAGAACCGGCGTGTGGCGGATATAGGGGGCGATCCGGGCAGCGGCGGCCTCGATATCGGGACGTGTAAGCATGGCGGGCGGCATGCACCCGGGCCGGTCCACTGTCCACCGCCCGCTTCCGTCCACGCCCGATTTCTGCCACGTTCTTCACCCTGTCCGGGGTGTCACCATCCAGCCATGCTGCAACACGGCAGTTGCGCCGCGCGGGACGGGGCCGGAGTGCTCCTTCTCGGTCCGTCCGGTGCCGGGAAGTCCGATCTCCTCCTTCGCCTGACGGGCGAGGGATGGCAGCTCGTGGCCGATGACCAGGTCGTGCTGCGGGCGGCGGGCGGAGGCCTGCGTGCCTCCCCGCCCGAAGCCCTGCGCGGGATGATCGAGGTGCGGGGCCTGGGCCTGCTGGAAGGATTCGACTCGGCGCCCGAGGCCGCCCTTACTCTGGCGGTGGACTGCGTTCATCGGGATGAGGTGCCCCGGCTGCCAATGCCAGCCCGCTTCGAGGCGCTGGGCTACAGCCTGCCGCGCATTGCCCTGCACGCGCAGGATGCCTCCACCCCGCGCAAGCTCGCCCTGGCGCTCGATACCCTGGCCGGCCGTGTCATCTGCCGCGCTGGCGCTTTGGAGGCCACACGCTGAACTCCCCGCCTGCCCCCCGTCCGGCTGTGGTGGTCACCGGCCTCTCCGGCGCCGGAAAATCCTCGGTGCTGCGCGTGCTGGAGGATCTCGGCCACGAGACCGTGGACAACCCCCCCATGGCCGTGCTGGGCGAGTTGATGGCCGGGCCGGGGGAAGGGCCCCTGGCAGTGGGGGTGGATACCCGCACCCGCGGCTTCGATGCCACCGCCCTGCTGGCAGGGCTGGACGCCCTGCGCGCCCGTGGGGCGGCCGCACCGGAACTCGTCTTCGTGGATGCAGCCGAGGATGTGCTGCTGCGCCGGTACTCCGAAACCCGGCGGCGCCACCCACTCGCGCCCGCCGGGGTACCGGGAGCCGGTGTCGCGGACGGAATTGCGCGGGAGGCCGCGGTGCTGTCCCCGCTGCGCGAGGCGGCGGATTGGGTGATCGACACCACCGGCCTGCCCCTGCCCGAGTTGCGGCGGATGATCGAGCGGCGCTACGGCACGGCCGGCACGGCGGGGATGTCCGTCACAGTCCAGTCCTTCGGCTATCCGCGGGGCCTACCGCGCGAGGCAGACCTGGTCTTCGACCTGCGCTTCCTCCGGAATCCGCATTACGACCCGGCGCTGCGCCCCCTGACGGGCCGGGACGCGCCTGTGGCTGACTATATCGAAGCCGATCCGGAATGGGCTCCATTCTGGGCGCGCATGACGGCGCTGCTGGACCCCCTCTTGCCGGCCTACGAAACGGCGGGCAAGAAGTACCTCACCATCGCGCTCGGCTGCACGGGCGGCAAGCATCGCTCTGTTTTCTCAGCAGAACGCCTTGCCCGGCACCTGGCTCGGGGTGGCTGGCCGGTGGAGCTCTCCCATCGCGAGCTGGCGATTCGCGAGAGTCTTCCGGGTGTCCATGCCCCGCCCCCCGACTCCAAGCGGACCCTTCCGCACCCCATATCGGCGCACGAGCATGAATGAATGCCCCCCGGGCACGCCAAGCGCGGCCCATCCCCCCCTTCCCATACCGCGAACTGCGCCCGCGGCCCTTCCGGACCCCCGATGATCGGATTCGTTCTCGTCACCCATGGACGCCTGGCCGAGGAACTCCGCCTCGCCATGGAGCATGTCATGGGGCCTCAGAAGTATGTCTCGACCATCTGCATCGGCCCGGAGGATGACCTCGAGAGCCGGCGCGGCGACATCCGGGCTGCGGTAGAGGAGGTGGACCAGGGCGATGGCGTTGTCGTGCTGACCGACATGTTCGGCGGCACCCCGTCCAACCTTGCTGCTTCCATCCGCACATGCGGGCCCGAATCCTGCTGCGGCCGCCAAGTGGAGGTGATTGCCGGGGTGAACCTGCCCTTGCTGGTGAAGCTGGCGAAACTGCGTGGTTCCGAGCCGCTTGCCGAGGCAGTGGATCATGCGGTGAATGCGGGCCGGAAATACATGGCCACCGCCGGCGAACTGCGTGGTGAGACCGTGGTGAACGGAGGAGCGAGGCGATGAGCGACAACACGGCATCGGTGCCGGTTACGCCGGACGCCCCCCAGAAGCCCGAGGGCGCGCCCGTGCCGTTGCGGCGGAGCGTGCTGATCCGCAACCAGCGCGGCCTGCACGCCCGAGCGGCGGCCAAGCTGGTCACTCTGGCCGAAAAGCACTGTTCCTGTCTCAGCGTCACGCATGACGGGCAGACGGTGCCGGCCTGCTCCATCATGGGGCTGATGATGCTTGGCGCCGGCCAGGGCGCGACCGTCCTTCTCGAAGCGGAAGGCTGGGATGCGCGGGAGACGCTGGATGAAGTGGCCGCCCTGATCGAGGCTGGCTTTCACGAGGAATAAACGCCGGCCGATGCAGGACGGCGCCGGCCGAGAGCCGGTAGGAGCGGATGCATGAAGACGGAGGCGCCCGCCACACCCCGCGCCGCGGAAGCCAAGTCGGCCGAGGCGCGCAAGACGGGGCGCCGCGCGCGCGAATTGTCGATCAAGGGGATTCCGATCTCCTCGGGCGTCGCCATTGGCCCCGTTTACGATATCGACGAAGCGCCTGCCGCCGCCCCGCGCCGCAGCATCACGGCGTCGGAGGTGGAGACCGAACGAGCCCGGCTGGCGAACGCAATCGCCACCTCGCGCAAGCAGGTCAGCAAGCTGAAGGCCCGCCTCGCCATCCTGCCAGAGGAGGCGCAGGAGGAGCTGGAGCCGTTGCTGGACGCCTATGCGATGATGCTGGGGGAGAGCCGGCTGATCCGCGGCGCCCGCAAGCGCATCGAGGCGGAGCTGCTTTCCGCCGAGACCGCCGTGCAGGACGAGGCGGAGGCGATCGCGGGTGCCATTCTCCAGGCACGCGATGACGACAAGGCGGGGCTGCGCCGCCGCGCCGGCGAGGTGCATGAGATCGCCCGCCGCCTGACCCGCAATCTTACCCAATCCGGCTTCCGGTCCTTCAAAGACGTGCCGGAGGGCTCGATCCTCGTTGCCGAGGAGCTGACGCCGGCCGATGCCGCGCTGCTCGATCCCTCCCGTATCGCCGGGGTGGCGACCGAGGAAGGCGGGGCGGATGGCCATACCGCCATCATGCTGCGCGCGCTGGGCATCCCCAGCGTGCTGGGCCTGCCCGGCCTGACCAATGCCATTTCCCGCGGCGACCAGGCGGTGCTGGATGGCGGCACTGGCACCATCGTGCTGCGTCCGGGCAAGGAGGCGCTGGAAGCAGGGCGGGAGGCCTCAAGCGCCTATGCGAAGGAGCGTACCCGCCTCGGCAAGTTGCGCCGCCTGCCATCCGTCACCACGGATGGGGAGGAGATGGAACTCCAGGCCAATCTGGAGATTCCGGCGGAGCTGCCGCTGATCGCCCAGGCCGGTGCTGCCGGCATCGGGCTGCTGCGCACTGAATTCCTCTTCATGAACCGCCAGGGCTTGCCGGATGAGGAGGCGCATTTCCAGGCCTATCGCCAGATCGTGGAGGGTACGGACGGCGCCGGCGTGACGATCCGCGTGCTGGACTGGGGCGGCGAGAAGGACATGGAGGCGCTGGCGGAGGGGATCGAGCCCTTCCATGCCGGCCCCAACCCGGCGCTGGGCCTGCGCGGTATCCGCATGCTGCTGCGCCGGCCGGAGCTGTTGGAAGTGCAGTTCGCTGCCATCCTGCGCGTGGCGGCTCTGGGCCCGGTCCGCATTCTGCTGCCCATGGTGACCATTCCGGAAGAGGTGCGGGAGGCGCGCGAGATCTATGAGCGCGTCATCAAGCGGGTACGCCGCCGCGGCGTGGCCCTACCGGAGAAGATGCCGCCGCTGGGCGCGATGATCGAGACGCCGGGCGCGGCGCTGGCTGCCGACGCCATCGCGCTGGAGGCTGACTTCTTCGCGATCGGCACTAACGATTTGGCCATGTATACCCTGGCCGTGGATCGCGGGGAGGTGGAGGTTTCCCACCTCTATGACCCACTGCACCCCGCCGTGTTGCGCCTGATCCAGTTCGCGACGGAAGCGGCGCTGCGCCTGCGCATGCCGGTTTCCGTTTGTGGTGAGATGGCGGGGAATCCACGGCTGGTGCCGCTGCTGATGGGGCTGGGGCTGCGGAGCCTTTCCATGAACGCCAGCGCCATCCCGCGCGTGAAGCAGATGGTGCGCGCCCTGAACGTGGATGATTGCGCCCGCTTCGCGCGGCGAGTGATGGAGCAGAGCGACCCGAAGCGCATCCAGGAGCTGGTCATGACCTTCCAGCCGGGGGAGGGCGGGGGGCGCGGCCTCTGACACGCCCCGCGGATCTGTGCCAGTTTTCCGGAATGCGCGGCTTGTTCCTTCGGGGCAAGCCGGTTGCTATCGGCAGGGACAGGTGTGCATGGATCAGGTTCGGTCGGTACAGGACGATACCCGCCACCGCGGTGATCGGGAGCGCGATCTGCGCCGTGTCTCCATCCACCCCGACCACTGGTATCCCCTGGCCTGGTCCACCGAGCTGAAGCCGGGCAAGCCGCATGCTGTGAGCTTCGCGGGCGACCCTATCGTGCTGGTCCGCCCCAAGCAGGGCCCCGTCTTCGCCCTGGAGGATCGCTGCGCCCATCGCCAGGTGCCGCTCAGCAAGGGGTTGGTGGAGGGCTGTGCCATCCGCTGCGGGTATCATGGCTGGGCCTATGACCAGAGCGGCCACTGCACGGACGTGCCCTATCTCGGCAAGGGCAAGCTGCCCAACGGCGTGCGCGCCTATCCCTGCCGGGAAGTGGAGGGGCTGATCTTCGTGTTTCCCGGCGATCCGGCTCTGGCGGAGACGGTGCCGCTGCCCGGCCTCGGCTCCGTGGCCGACCCGCGCTACAAGACACGCCGCTTCGGGCGCGAGGTCGCCTGCCACTACAGCTTCATGCATGAGAACCTGATGGACATGAACCATCAGTTCCTGCACCGGAGGCAGATGGGGAACATGGTCCCGCGCTACATGGGCGGGGACAAGGGCGAGGACTTCGTCGAGGCGCGCTACACCTTCTCCCGCGTGGGAGGAAAGCAGCCCTGGGCGGAAGCGGCGATCTTCGGCGAGCGCCGCGCGGTGGGCACGGAATCCTCCACCGCGCAGAAGGACCTGATGACGATCCGGACGGAGTATCCGTACCAGACGCTGCGCATCCAGACGGGTGACGACGCGCCGGTGATGGATCTCTGGATCGCCTATGTGCCGGTGGACGCTCAGCAACGCCGCAACCGCACCTTCGGCCTGCTCTCCGTCAAGCGTCCGAAAATTCCCGGCCTGCTGGAAGCCGGCTGGCCGCTGCTGGTGCTGTTCACCGAACGCATCTTCAAGGAGGACCGCGACATCGTGGAAATGGAGCAGGCGGCGCATGACGCGCAGGGCGCGGACTGGAACCAGGAGGTGTTCCCGGTCATCCGCAACCTGCGCGCGCTGCTGCGGGCACGCGGCGGCCCCACCCTCGGCCCGGCATGAACCTTCGGGGAGACGCCGCTCTCCCCGGAGCCTTCGCCAGGCCGCGCTGTCTCAGGCCGCTTGCTTCAGCGCGGCCGGGTTAACCTCGCTTTCCGCCAAGGCGGTGAGTTTCTCGTCGGTCGCCTTCTCCTCCTGCAAGGTCTGCTCGAGCAACCGGGCGAGGTCAGCCATACCTGAGGAACTGGCGAGGGAGCGCATCGTGCCATAGGCGGCGATCTCGTGATGCTCGATGCCCTGGGCAGCGGCGATCAACATCACATCCAGCATGGGGCCGGGCTGGTGCTGCGAGATGATGCGCTCAGCTTCCTGTACCAGCCCCTGCATGGCCTCGCAGGGCTCGCCCTGAAGTTGCTGCTGCATCATCTTGCCGGCCTGCTCCAGTCGTGTGATCTGCTCGCGCGTCTCCTGCATGTGCTGCTCGAAGGCCTGCTTGAGTTTTGGTGACGTCGCGGCCTGCATGAGCTTGGGCAGATTCTCGACGGCCAGTCTCTCTGCCGTGAGTGCTTGGCCCAACTTCTCCGTCATCATGCCCTTGATGCTTTCGGTCATGGCGTTCTCCCTGTCTGCGGCGGCCATGGCCTATTCGCGCCGGAGCTCATGACCGCGCGCCAGACCTAGGATTCGGCCGGAGTCGCCGCGCTAACCTGGGTTGGGAAAGCTGTTGACCTGTTCGTGTGCGGGAGGTTCTCCTTTCACTGCGGAAGGGGGAATATAAAGATATCCTGATATCGTTTATCCCCTTTTCGCCAGGGGCCTCCACGTGATAGGCGCCTCGGCAGACACGGAAGGCCGCCTGACATGCCCGACACCCTGCCCCCGAAGAACGACTACGTCGTCGCCGATCTCTCCCTCGCCCAGTGGGGCCGCAAGGAGATTGAGATGGCTGAGGACGAGATGCCCGGCCTGATGGCCACCCGCCGCGAATACGGCAACAGCCAGCCGTTGAAGGGCGCCCGGATCGCCGGCTGCCTGCACATGACCATCCAGACGGCCGTGCTGATCGAGACGCTGAAGGCCCTTGGCGCCGATGTCCGCTGGTCCTCCTGCAACATCTTCTCCACCCAGGACCACGCTGCCGCCGCCATCGCGGCCGCCGGCACCCCGGTCTTCGCCGTGAAGGGCGAGAGCCTGGAAGAGTACTGGAACTATGTCCGCCGCACCCTGGAATGGGCTGATGGCGGCGAGCCGAACATGCTGCTGGACGATGGCGGCGACATGACGCTGCTGGTCCATTACGGCCTGCGCGCCGAGCAGGGCGACACCGCCTTCCTCGACAAGGCGACGAATGACGAGGAGACCGTCTTCTTCGCCCTCATCAAGCGCACCCTGACGGAGAAGCCGGGCTGGTTCGCCAAGCTCGCCGCCTCGATCAAGGGCGTGTCCGAGGAGACGACCACGGGCGTTCACCGCCTCTACACCATGGCGAAGGAGGGCAAGCTGCTCTTCCCCGCCATCAACGTGAATGACAGCGTCACCAAGTCGAAGTTCGACAACCTGTATGGCTGCCGCGAGTCCCTGGTGGATGGCATCCGCCGTGGCACCGACGTGATGATGGCAGGCAAGATCGCCTGCGTCGCCGGCTTCGGCGATGTCGGCAAGGGCTCCGCCGCCAGCCTCCGCAATGCCGGCTGCCGCGTGATGGTGACGGAGGTCGACCCGATCTGCGCGCTGCAGGCGGCGATGGAGGGCTATGAGGTCGTGACCATGGAGGATGCCGCGCCCCGCGCCGACATCTTCGTCACGGCCACGGGCAATGTGGACGTCATCACCATCGACCACATGCGCGCGATGAAGAACCGCGCGATCGTCTGCAACATCGGCCACTTCGACAGCGAGATCCAGGTTTCGGCGCTGCGCAACCTGAAGTGGACGAACATCAAGCCGCAGGTGGACGAGATCGAGTTCGCGGACGGCAAGAAGATCACCTTGCTCTCCGAGGGCCGGCTGGTGAACCTGGGCAATGCCACGGGCCATCCCTCCTTCGTGATGTCCGCCTCCTTCACCAACCAGACGCTGGCGCAGATCGAGCTGTGGACGAACGGTTCGGCCTATGGGAAGCAGGTCTACACCCTGCCGAAGCACCTGGATGAAAAGGTGGCCTTCCTGCACCTGGAGAAGGTCGGCGCGAAGCTCACCAAGCTCACCCAGCAGCAGGCCGACTATATCGGCGTGCCGCAGCAGGGGCCCTTCAAGGCGGAGCTGTACCGCTACTGAGCCGCCGAGGCGCGCCGGCAAGGCTGGCGCGCCTTCGACCCGGAGTAAGAGACGAGGAGGCCGGGGAGAATTCCTTCTCCCCGGCTTTTTTTCTTTTCGGCCCCCGGCGCCACGTCGATTGGCCGACAACTGTGTCGCCCAAACCAAGGCATTGCGGTGTAGTCTTCCCCCGCTGCATCAACCTTGCCTGGGAAGACCATGCCGCGCGCCACCGCGAATCGATCCTCCAATGCCCCGATCGCCGCGGATACCGGCATGAACCCCTTTGGTACTTCGGCCGGCATCCGCCGTTTCGCCTCGCCCGCCGTGAAGGCCGCGCTGAAGCGGCGCGGGGGGCAGCTTCTGGGCATGATCTGCGGGTTGCTGGGTCTGGCAGTGCTGGTTTCGCTGGCCAGCCACAACCCGGCCGATCCCTCTCTTTCCACCGCCACAACGCGCGCCCCGACCAATCTGGCCGGGCCGTTCGGCGCCATGGTGTCGGATGTGCTGCTCCAGGGCTTCGGCTGGGCGGGGCTGCTGCCTGCACTCTGCCTGCTGACCTGGGCGCTGCGACTGGCCACTCATCGCGGGCTGTCGCCCTTCGCCGGGCGGGTGGCTGCACTGCTAGCCGCGTTGCCGCTGCTCGCAGCGGCGCTCTCCAGCACCCCTCTGCCGGTGCCGGTTCCGAGCGGTACCCCCGGCGGGGCCATGGGCCCGCTGGTGCGCCAGGCGGTGGACGAAACCATCGGCGCCGTGTTCGGGCCGCTGGGCGACGTGCTTGGTAATACCGCGATCACCGGGTTGGCGGTGCTGGCCTCGGTGCTGGCGCTGGCCATTCCGCTCTCCTCCTGGCGGCGGGCGGGCGGCGCGGCGGCGCGGCGTAGCTCCGGCATGGCCAGCAACATCCTGCGCCGCCGGTCCGAGGCACGTGCCCGGGCCGCCGAGGCCCGCCAGGCGCGCGAGCGCCGGGCCTCCTCGCACCCGGTGGCTGAGGAGCGCCGACCCGGCCTGTTCGCCCGGATGCTGGGCGCGCCCGGCGCGCTCGCCGGACTGATGCGCCGCCGCCCCGAGCCCTCGCCGCAGCTTTCCGCTCTGTTGCGTGCCGCCGATGCGGCTGCCGAGGCGGAGCCGCCGGCTCCCCGCCCGCGCCCGGCCCCGCGCCCGCGGCCCGAGCCGAAGGTGGAAGAGGCCAAGGCTGAGGGCCTGCGGATCGCCGACCGCGTGCTTCCCCAGCGCCGCCTGCCGATCTCGGAAACGGTGAAGAAGGGCGATGACGGCAAGTTCCGCCTGCCGCCCCTCTCCTTGCTGGCTCCGGCCCCTCCGCGCCGCGAGAGCGGCCCCTCCCGCGAGGCGCTGGAGGAGAATGCGCGGCTGCTGGAATCCGTGTTGGAGGATTACGGCGTGCGCGGGCGGATCGCGGATATCCGCCCCGGTCCGGTGGTCACGCTCTACGAACTGGAGCCGGCGCCTGGCACCAAATCCGCCCGCGTCATCGGTCTGGCCGACGACATCGCGCGCAGCATGTCCGTGCTGGCCGTCCGCATCGCGACCGTGCCCGGCCGCAACGTGATCGGCATCGAACTGCCGAATGCGAAGCGCGAGATGGTCTATTTCTCCGAGATGATGGAAGCGGAGGATTGGGCGCGAAATCCCGGTAAGCTGCCGTTGGCACTCGGCAAGGATATTGGCGGTGCACCGGTGGTGGCCGATCTCGCGCGCATGCCGCACCTGCTGATCGCCGGTACAACGGGCTCCGGTAAGTCGGTCGGGATCAACACCATGATCCTGTCGCTGCTCTACCGCTTCGGGCCGGATGAGTGCCGCTTCATCATGATCGACCCGAAGATGCTGGAACTGTCGGTCTATGACCGGATCCCGCATCTGCTGGCTCCCGTGGTGACGGAGCCGCCCAAGGCGATCGGCGCGCTGAAGTGGACGGTGCGGGAAATGGAGCGCCGCTACAAGGCGATGAGCCAGCTCGGCGTCCGCAACATCGGCGGCTACAACGAGAAGGTCTTGGCCGCTGCCCAGCGCGGCGACCTGCTGACCCGCCGCGTGCAGACGGGCTTCGATCCCGAGACCGGCAAGCCGGTCTTCGAGGACCAGCCGCTCAATCTGCAATCCCTGCCGATGATCGTCGTGGTGATCGACGAGATGGCGGATCTGATGATCGTGGCGGGCAAGGAGATCGAGGCCGCGGTGCAGCGCCTGGCGCAGATGGCCCGCGCTGCCGGCATCCATGTGATCATGGCGACGCAGCGCCCGTCCGTGGACGTCATCACCGGCACCATCAAGGCGAACTTCCCGACGCGCATCTCCTTCGCCGTCACGTCCAAGATCGACAGCCGCACCATTCTCGGCGAGCAGGGGGCGGAGCAGCTGCTCGGCCAGGGCGACATGCTGCACATGGCCGGCGGCGGTCGCGTGAACCGCGTGCACGGCCCCTTCGTCTCGGACGAGGAGGTGGAGCGCGTGGTGGACTTCCTGCGCGAGCAGGGCGAGCCGGCCTATATCGAGGAAGTGACGGAGACCGAGGACGACGAGGAGGGCGGCTCCATGCCGCTCGACACCGGCAGCGGCGAGAAGGGGCTTTACGAGCAGGCCGTCGCCCTGGTCACCCGCGAGGGCAAGGCGAGCACCAGCTTCGTCCAGCGGCACCTCAATATCGGCTACAACCGCGCTGCCAAGCTCATCGAGCAGATGGAACGCGAAGGTGTGGTCGGCCCGGCTAACCATGTCGGCAAGCGCGAGGTGCTGGCCCGTTCCGTCGGGGCGGATGACTGATCCGGCACGCCGCTGCGCCGGGGGTGGCTGATCCCACGCGGCCCGAGGCCCGCCGACGCGCAGGGCCTTGGGCCGACTAGGCGGTGGCCAGGCTGACTACCGGCGCGCTGATGATGCAGCGCAACCCGTTCTCATCGAGTTCGTAGATGGTGCTCGCGCCAAGCTGATAGGGCAGGGCCTTCTCGATCAGCTCGCGCCCATAGCCCCGCCGGGCGCTCTCCCGGTCCGGTGCGCGCCGGCCGACGCCCCTTTCGACCCATTGCAGCAACAGGCGGCGTCCGTCGCCCTCCTGGATCCGCCAGGTTACCGTCAGGCGTCCATGCATGACCGCCAGCGCGCCATATTTGCGGGCATTGGTGGCAAGCTCATGCAGCGCCATGGCCAGGATCTGCACCATGGAGTTGCGTAAGGGCACCTCTGGTCCGTCCAGCGTGATGCGGCTCCAGAATTCCTCCCCGCCCAGGGCGGCCAGTTCGGCCCGGATCAGGGCGCCGATGGTGATCGGCTCCTGTGCTGACCGGGAAAGAAAACCCTGAACCCGCGACAGCGCTTCCAACCGTTCGCCGAATTCCTTCCTGAAAGCCGCCACCGAATTATTCGATGCGATCGTCTGCTCTGCGATGGAGCGCACCACGCCCAGGAGGTTGCGCGTGCGGTGCTGCAGTTCCGCGATCAGCACGCCCTGCTGGTCCTGCAGGCGCCGGAGGTCGTCGATATCGGTCGAGGTACCCAGCCATTCCATGGGGCGCCCTGACTCGTCTGACACGGGCGTCGCGCGGGTCCGGTGCCAACGGTAGCGACCCTCGGCGGCGCGGAAGATCCGGGTTTCCATATCCAGCGGCACGCCATTCTCGGCGCCTGCCCAGGCTGCCAGGGCAGCTTCGCGGTCATCGGGATGTAGCGCGGCCAGCCAGCCTTGCCCCTGGCTCTCTTCCTCGCTCAGGCCGGTGTAGCGGCTCCATTGCGGGCTGGACCAAGTCCAGCTGCCGCTGTCCGCTGCTCGCCACACGAGCTGCGGGATGCCCTCCACCAGCGCCCGCTGCCGTGCCTCGGCCGCGACCAGGGCACGGCCCGACGCGCGGCGCTCTGTGACGTCGCGCTGGATTGATAACCAGCCCTGCACACTGCCATCCGCTCCTGGAAGCGCGGTGATGGCCCACTCGACCATGTATTCGCTACCATCTTTACGGTAGTTCACGACCTCCCCGCTGAAGCGGCGCTCACGGGATAACCCGGCTTTCAGGCGGTCGAGCACGGCGCGGTCGGTCCGGGGGCCCTGGAGGATCCGGGGACTCTTGCCCACCAGCTCCTCCACGCTGAAGCCGGTCATGCTCGCCATGGCTGCATTGGCGAACCGGATCCTTGGCCCGGGAAAGGCGAGGTCAGGTTCCGTGATGAGCGCGGGCAGGGCGGCGTATTCGAAGGCTGTCCGGAACAGCCCGTCCGCGACCTGCGTTATCGCTGGTGACTGCCTCACCCCAGGCGCTTCCATGGTCTCGCCGGTTCCGGTCTTCTCCTTATTCCCACATCAACGCAGGATCGGAACGAAGTTCCAAGGGCAATCGCGTGTAGAAGGACGTGGAATCACAACCGGAGCGCCGCAGGATGTTGGAACAGCACCGTTTTGCGCCAAGTGGTGCCATTCCCAATTCGAGGTTGCCATTGCTGATCTGGCGGGGCGCCCTGGCTGGGGATGCCGGGGGCATCACGGCCCATTTCGCCCGCCATGGCTGGTCCAACGCCTGGACCGACGGGGTCTTTCCCTACCACCACTTCCATAGCACCGCGCACGAAGCCCTGGGCGTGTCCCGTGGGGAGGCCCGGATCCGCTTCGGCGGGCCCGCAGGGGAAACCCTGGTGCTGCGTGCCGGCGACGCCGTCGTGATCCCTGCGGGCGTCGGCCATTGCCGTGAATGGGCCAGCGCGGATTTCGAGGTGGTCGGTGCCTATCCGGGTGGGGCGGATTACGACATTCGGCGCGGCGAGCCCGCGGAGCGGGCCGAGGTGGAGGCCAACCTCGCAGCCGTGCTCCGTCCGGCCCGCAACCCGGTGGACGGCGGTGCGCTGCCGGGCTGGGCGTGATAGCCCTGCGGAGGCACGCTCCGGGCCCCGTGATCTGTTGGATATGTGAAGATATGTTGGAGCGAGCGGAACCCGCTTGCCGGCTGGTGTCTTCCGTTCCAGCTTGGTTTGCGGTCTCCGCATTCCCAAGTCAGGTGTCCCCCGGGCGGGTTCCGCCCGATGTCCAGGTCTGAGGCAGGATGAGATCACCACCCCCGCGGCCGCTCTCTGGTCGCGAGCCTACCTTGCCCCGCGTCCTGGCCGAGATCCGAGGCCGTTTCAGCAGTCCGGTGCATGATCCCGTGCCGATTCCCGATGGGGCGCTGACGGTCGCCTCCTACAACGTTCACAAATGCGTCGGCACCGACAAGCGCTTCGACCCGGCGCGGGTGGCGGAGGTGATCGCCGAGCTGGATGCCGACATCCTGGCCCTGCAGGAGGCGGACCGCCGCTTCGGCCGTCGCGTGGGGCTGCTGGATATGGCGGAGATTGAGCGCCGCACCGGGCTTCGCCTCGTTCCGCTCTCTACCACCCCAGGCGGGCATGGCTGGCATGGCAATGCGCTGCTGCTGCGGGAAGGGCAGGTGACGCGGTTGCATCGCATGGCGCTGCCCGGGGGCGAGCCGCGCGGCGCCGTCATGGTGGAGATGGAACTGCAAGCGGGGCCACTGCGGGTGATCGCCGCCCATTTCGGATTGCTGCGGCGCCACCGGGCGCAGCAAGTGGCGGCCATCCTTTCGGCCCTGGCCCAGCATGACGACATGCCCACGATTATGCTGGGTGATCTCAATGAGTGGCGACCGGGCCGGCGCTCCTCGCTACGTGCCCTGGCGGGTCCCTTCGGCCATGCCCATCCCGGCCCCGCCACCTTCCCCAGTCGTTTGCCGATTTTGCCGCTGGACCGGATCTTCGGCCGGCCGCATGGGCTGGTCCGGGCGCTCCAGGCGCATGACACGCCGCTGTCCCGCATTGCCTCCGATCATCTGCCGCTAAAGGGGCGGCTGGACTTGGTGGGGGCGGCCGCGCATGGCGTCACCGCTGTCTCCATGGCGGCCTGATGGGCTCATCCGTTGCCCCGGACGCGGATGGCCGCGTCCTGACCACCGGAATCTCGGCCCTGCAGGCCCGGGAAGGCAGCAGCGTGGAGCTGATGCAGGGTGGGCTGACCGCCTTCGCAGCCCGGGTGGAGGCGGCGCGGACAGCGACGACCAGCCTGGACCTGCAATACTATCACTGGCGTGATGACCTGACCGGCCGGGCGCTGGCGCGGGAGGTGCTGCGCGTGGCGGAGCGCGGCGTGCGGGTGCGCGTGCTGCTGGACGACATGTACGCGATCGGGCGGGAACGCCTGCTCGGCGCGCTGGACGCGCACCCGCATATCGAGGTGCGGCTCTTCAACGCCACGCGCTGGCGCTCCCTCGGTCAGTTCGGGTTGTTGCTGGAAATGCTGTTCGGTGGCTGGCACCTGAACCGGCGCATGCACAACAAGGCCTGGATCGCGGATGGGCGCTTGGCTATCTGCGGCGGGCGCAATATCGGCGACGAGTATTTCGAGGCTGCCGACGAGATCAATTTCCGCGACCTGGACCTGGTGATCGCCGGACCGGCGGCAGGCGAGGCGCAGGCCATCTTCGAGCGTTACTGGAACCACCGCCTGTCGCGGCCAATTGCAACGGTCAGCCAGGCGGCGCGGCGTCGCGGCGGCTTTCGTGCCCTGGCCGCGCGGCTGGATGCCGCCAGCGCGGCGCCGGAGGCCAGACCCTTCTTTGAAGGGCTGAAGGCCGACCCTGACGTACGGAAGGTGCTGGACGGCGATCCGAGCCATCTGGCCTGGGTGGAACCCGAGGACATCCAGGTGGTCGCGGATCCGCCGGACAAGGCGATCGGCCGGGCGCCCGTCCGGGAATGCCTGGCGCCTGCCATTCTCGCCGCCTTGCGCGTTGCCCGGGAGGAGGCGCTGCTGATCTCCCCCTATTTCGTGCCGGGTGAGCACGGGGCCTGCATGCTGGAAGCGCTGGCCCGGCGCGGCGTGCATGTGTCCGTCGTCACCAATTCCCTGGCCGCCACCGATGTGGTCGCGGTCCATGGCGGCTATACCCGGTACCGCGAGCGACTGCTCCTTGCCGGGGTGGAACTGCACGAGTTGAAGCCGACAGGCGTGGAGGGGGCGAGCGTCTTTGGCTCGCGCGGGGCCAGCCTGCACACCAAGGCGCTGGTGGTGGATGGGACGCGGACCTTTGTTGGCTCCTTCAATCTCGACCCACGCTCGGCAGCACTGAATACGGAGATGGGGACCTTCATCCGCCATCCCGGAATCGCGCAGGAGCTGCGGGAGGAACACGCCCGGCTGGCCGACCCTGCGCGGAGCTGGCGCGTGACGCGGGAAGGGCCGGGCCGGCTTGTCTGGACCGCCACGGAAGCCGGCGAGACAGTCGTGCAGCGCCGGGAGCCGGATGCCTCGCTCCGCCGCCGTGCCCTGGCGCAAATGGTGCGTTATCTGCCCGTCGAGTCCCAGCTCTGACGCGTCCGCCGCGGGAACTGATCCGCGCTGCCCTTGCAGCGCGCCGGACTCCGGCCCTTCTTTCGCCGATCACCGGAGGGTTTCATGCGCCGCCTCATTCCCCTGCTGGCCCTCGCTGCCCTGCCAACCGGCGCGCAGGCCCAGAGCCGCCCCGCCACCTTCCCGACGCGGGACGTGGTGGTGAGCTACCGCGTGCTCGGCAATGCCTCCCCCCAGGCGCCGCGTGAGTTCACCGTGGCTGCGCTGGCGGCGGAGGGACGGCTGCGAGTCGAATCCCCATCTCTGCCAGCCTGGGGGCTGATGGACCGCCAAACCGGGCGCACGGAGATGGTGATGGATTCCATGCGCGTCGTGACCCCGAGCCCGCTGAAGCAGGAGGAGGCCACGCGGTATCTTCGCCTGGCCGAAACAGCGCGGCTGACCCGGGCCGGTACCGCCACCCAGGCTGGGGAGCGCTGCACGAACTACCGTTGGGAACAGCAGGGCCAGCGCGGCACGGCCTGCCTGACGGCGGATGGCGTGCTGTTGCGTGGCCTGAATGACCGGGGAGAGGGTGTGGAGGCAGTGCGGGTGGCTTATGCCCGCCAGGATCCCGCGCGATTCCGCGTGCCGGAAGGCTACCGGCGCGTGGATCTTGGCGACATGGCCCGCAGCCTCCAGGGGCTGACATTGCCGCGCCGGTAGGTCACCCCCGACGCGGCAATCTGATCAGCCGAAGAAGACCTTCAGGAAGATCAACAGCAGGACGACGGCAATGATCGTCCAGAGGGTGGCGCGGGTGAACATGGCCCAGCCGGTCTGGCGCTCGGCAAGGATGTCCTGCGCCTTCACCTCAACATAGTCGACGTGCTGCTGGGCCTCGGCCATGGGGTTCGCCTCGTGATGGGCCGCGTCGGCGCGGCGTTCAGGCCGTTTCTGTAGGCAGGCCGAGGGAACCGGGCAAGGGGTTGGCGAAGGCGCCATCCGCCATTGGCGTATCCAGCACCACCCGGCCGTCCACCAGCCGCGCGGCACCGGAGGCCGCCCAGGCCAGGGCGGCGGGATAAATCCGGTGCTCCTGCGCCAGGACGCGGGCGGCGAGGGCGGCCTCGTCATCCTCCGGCAGAACCGGGACGGCGGCCTGAACAATGACCGGCCCCTCATCCACGCCGGGCGTAACGAAATGCACGGTGCAGCCATGCAGCCGCACCCCCGCGTCAATCGCCCGCTGGTGGGTGTCCAGGCCCGGGAAGGCGGGCAGGAGGCTCGGATGGATGTTCAGCATCCGGCCGGACCAGCGGGTGACGAAGCCCTCGGTCAGCACGCGCATGAATCCGGCCAGGGCGATCAACTCGACCCCGGCCCCGTCCAGCTTTGCCTGCATCGCGGCCTCGAATCCGGCGCGGTCCCGGCCGAAGGGGCGGCTCTCCACCACGGCGGTAGCGATTCCGGCCTCATGCGCCCGGTCCAACCCGGCGGCACTCGCCTTGTTCGACAGAACCAGGGCCAGTTCCGCCGGGTAGTCCGGGTGGCGTGCTGCCTCGATCAGTGCGCCCAGATTGCTGCCGCGGCCGGAGATGAGGACCGCGACGCGCCGCTTCAGTTCGGCCATGCGGGGGAAAGCCCCTCCATCCGCACCTCGGCCTCGCCCTCGCCAGCCTGAATGCGGCCGATCTGGTAGGCGGTTTCGCCATGCTCCTTCAGCATGGCAATGGCGGCCTCGACCTTACCCGCCTCGACCACCAGGCACATGCCGATGCCGCAGTTGAAGACGCGCAGCATCTCCTCCGGCGCCACCCCGCCCGTGTGGGCCAGCCAAGCGAAAACGGGCGGCACTGGCCAGGCCTTGGCATCCACCACGGCCACTGTGGCGTCAGGCAGAACGCGGGGCAGGTTGCCCGGCAGGCCACCGCCGGTGATGTGCGCCGCCGCCTTGATCAGCCCGGCGCGGTGCAGGGCCAGCACCGGCTTCACATAGATGCGGGTCGGCTCCAGCAGGGCCTCGCCCAGGGTCTTGCCGGCGGCGAAGGGGGCCGGGTCGGTCAGGCCGGCATTCCCGGCCTCCACGATGCGGCGGACCAGGGAGAAGCCGTTGGAATGAACGCCCGAGGCGCCCAGGCCCAGCACCACGTCACCCGGGCCGACATCGCCGGCCGGCAGCAGCGCGCCGCGCTCGGCCGCGCCGACGGAGAAGCCGGCCAGGTCATAATCGCCCTTGTGATACATGCCGGGCATCTCGGCCGTCTCGCCGCCCACCAGGGCGCAGCCGGCCTGGCGGCAACCCTCGGCGATTCCCGAAACCACCTCGGTGGCCTGGGCCACGTCCAGCGCGCCGGTGGCGAAGTAGTCCAGGAAGAAGAGCGGCTCGGCCCCCTGAACGACGAGGTCGTTCACGCACATGGCAACCAGGTCGATGCCCACCGTGCCGTGATGCTTCGCATCGATCGCCAGGCGCAGCTTGGTGCCCACGCCATCGGTGGAGGAGACGAGGACCGGGTCGCTGAAGCCTGCCGCTTTCAGGTCAAACAGCGCACCGAAGCCGCCGAGCCCACCCATGGTACCGTTGCGGTCAGTGGAACGAGCCAGCGGCTTGATCCGGTCCACCAGCGCATCGCCGGCCTCGATATCCACGCCGGCGTCGCGATAGGTCAGTCTGGTCATGGCGGTCCTTGATCGGCTATCCCCAGGGGCGAACCAGGATGCGGTCCACGGGGAGCGGCTTATGCCCAGTTCAGACGGTCGCGGAACCCATCATGTCCCGTGCTCCGGCGCAATCCGCCGCTTTCGCGGGGCGGGGATGCGCGCGACGATTCGCGCGGGCTTGATGGGCGCGGCGCTGCTGGCCGCGCCTGTCCTGGCCCCTGTCGCGATTCCGGCCGCATTCGCCCAGGACGATCCGGCGGTGCAGCGCGGCGTGCCGGCCGAGGCGACGGCCGAGAATGCCGTGGTGGCGAAGGAACGGGCCATCGCGAATGCCCAGCGCCTGGCCTATCAGCGCTATGCGGCTGCCACGGGGGCCAATCCCAATGCCTCCCCGTCGCAGATCGAGTCGATGGTGACGAGCATGGTGGTGGAGCAGGAGCGCTCCACCCTGAACGGCTATTCCGGCCGCTATACCATCCGGTTCCGGAGCGCCCGCCCGCCGGGCGGCACCGACACGGCTACGGCGGGGGGAACCCTCCCGCCGCTCGGCGGCCCGGCATCGCCCTCGGGTTCGTCGGCCGGCGCCTCCAGCCTGCCCGTGAGTTCCCGGATCGAGGCCGGGGCCAGCTTCCGTTCGCTCGACGAGTGGTTGGCGCTGCGGCGGCGCCTGCTGGCGCAGCCTTCGGTCGGCAGCGTCGACATCCTGGCGATCTCGGTGGAGGGCGCGAAGCTGACCATCGGCCTGCGTAGCCCGCCCAATGTGGCGGCGCAGGAACTGGTCACAGGCGGGGTCATGCTGGTGCCCGCCGCGCCGCCGGGCGTTCCGGCTCCCGTCACCGGTCCCGCCTGGCGAGTGGGCCTTGCCGGGGGCGCGTGAGCCTGGGCCCGAGCCGGAGACCGCGCCCGGCACCGCCCCGCCGGCGGATGGCGCGCTCCTCACCCTGCCCAACATCATCACCTTCGCCCGGCTTTGCGCCGTGCCGGCCGTGGTGTGGCTGGTGATCCAGCACCGGCTGGACCTCGCCTTTCTCATCTTTGTCGGCGCCGGGGTGTCGGACGCGATCGATGGCTGGCTGGCGCGGGTGCTCAATGCCCGTTCCGTGCTCGGCTCCATGCTGGACCCGGTGGCTGACAAGGCGCTGCTCGTTTCCGTCTATGTCACCCTGGCCATCATCGATGTGCTTCCGGACTGGCTGGCCATCCTGGTCGTGTTCCGCGACCTGCTGATCGTCGGCGGGCTGCTTCTGCTGACGTTGATGGGCTCGCGCCCCGCCATCCGCCCGCTCCTGATCTCCAAGCTCAACACGCTGATGCAGATCGCATTGGCCGGCATCGCCCTGATGCTGGCCGGCTTCGGGCTGGATGCGGGATGGCTGCTGCCCCTGCTGATCGGCTGCGTCACGGTCACCACCATCGCCTCGGGCGCGGCCTATGTGCGCGATGCCGCGCGTCGCGGGGCGGCATGAGCCTCCGCCCGAATGCGCCCGTGGGTGAAGCGCCGCCCCGTCCCGCCGATGCGCTTCCGCCACCGCCGCCCCGGGCGGCGGTGCCACCCCGGCCGGCGCTGCCGCCCTCGCCTGGCCCGCGCAGCGCGACGCGGGCGCAGCGGCTGGGGCTGGCCCTGGGGCTGCTGGCGGCTTTCATTTTCGCCCTGTGGTTCTTCTCCGCGATCCTGACGCCCTTCGTGCTGGCGATCTGCGTGGCTTATTTCCTCGATCCCGTGGCGGGGCGGCTGGCACGGATCGGTGTGCCGCGCTGGCTGGGGGCGGGGCTGCTGATCATGGGGCTGATGGCGCTCGCATTGGTGGCGCTGGTGCTGCTCTATCCGTTGCTGATTTCGCAGATCGGCGTGCTGCTGACGCGGCTGCCCTCCTATGTGGCCACGATCGGCGCGAAGGTGGCCGACCTGCTTGCCGCCGCGGAGGAGGCGATGGAGCCCATGGCCATCAATCCTGGGCTGAAGGATCTGGCCGTTTCCCAGGTCGGCTCGATGCTGGTCTGGCTGGGCACCTCGGCCACGCGGCTGATTGGCGGCGGCTATGCGCTGTTCAACGTCTTCACCTTCGCGGTGGTGACCCCGATCGTCGGCTTCTACCTGCTGCGGGATTGGCCCCGCCTGATGGCGCGTATCGAATCCTGGCTGCCGCGCCGCAACGCGGCCGTGCTGCGACAACTTGCCCATGACACGGACCGCGTGCTCTCGGCCTGGCTGCGCGGGCAGCTCCTCTGCTGCGCGCTGCTGGCGGTCTATTATGCCCTGGCCCTTTCGGCGGTGGGGCTGGAACTGGGGCTGCTGGTCGGGCTGCTCGCCGGGATGCTCACCTTCATCCCCTATGTCGGCTCCCTGACGGGAATGGCCACGGCGATCCTGCTTGCCATAGGGCAGTTCGGGAATTGGCGGCAGGTCGCGGTTGTAATGGGCGTCTTCCTCCTCGGGCAGATCGTGGAGGGCTACATCATCTATCCTCGCTTGCTCGGGAATCGGGTGGAGCTGCACGCGGTCTGGGTGATCTTCGCCCTTTTCGCCGGTGGCGTGGCCTTCGGCTTCCTGGGCGTGCTGCTGGCCGTGCCCATCGCGGCGGCCATCGGGGTGTTGGCCCGCTACTGGCTTCGCCGCTATCTCGAGAGCCCGCTCTATCTCGACCCACCCAGGACGGGGGGCTGACCCGCATGGCCCGACAGCTTCCGCTGCCGCTGCTTCCGCGTGCCGATATCGAGATCGAGCCGATCCCGGATTCCTCCAACGCCGTGGCTCGGACCTGGCTGGGCGACCCGACAAGCTGGCCCGCCGGGCGGCTGGCGCTACACGGGCCGGAGGGAAGCGGGAAATCCGCCTTCCTCGCCCAGGCAGCGCGCCGGCTCGGCCTGCGCCGCCTTTCCGGCCCGACTCTGCGCGGCGTGCCGCACGGGGCGCCCACCGCCCTTGACGATGCCGATTGCGCGGCCGAGGAACCGGCCCTGTTCCATCTGATCAATGCCTGCGCCGCGGGCGGGCACCTGCTGCTGATGGCCGGGCGGGAGCCACCTTCACGCTGGGGTGTGGCCCTGCCGGACCTGGCCAGCCGGCTGCGCGCCACCGCCACGGCGCCGCTGGGCCAGCCCACCGATGCCCTGCTGCGTGCCCTTCTGGCCCGGCATTTCGAGCGCCGGCAGCTTCGTGTAGAGCCGGCCGTGCAGGACTGGCTGCTGGCACGCCTGCCGCGCGAGGCCGCGGCGCTGGCCGAGGCCGCGGCCCGGCTGGATCGTGCGGCCCTGGCGGATGGCGGCGCCGTTACCCGCGCCCTGGCCCGCACCGCCCTGGCCGGGCTGCTGGACGGCAGCGGTGAGGGACCCCCGGAGGAAGATCTGTTTGGTGACGATTCCGTGGCAACCTTGGCTGCGCCCTCTGCTTCCATGGGCACGCTGCTGTAGCTTCAGGTCATGGACGCCAATCAGGACACCGCCAAGACCGAATCGCCGAGAGGGGGAGCCAGGGCCCAGGCCCGGGCTGAGCCACGTGCAGCCGCCTCACGCCCCTCCGCGCGCGAGGCGCAGGGCCGGGAAGGAGGACTGAAGGAAGCGGGAACCAGGGAGGGTGCCTCCAAGGAAGTGCCGGCCCGGGAGCCCGCACCACCGACGCTGCAAGATGCTTCCTTGCGGGGTGTGGTTCCCGAGACCGTCGGGCCGGCGCCAGCCGAAGCGTCCAACGCAGCCATGACGGACTCCTCCCGCTTCATCAACCGGGAACTCTCCTGGCTCGCCTTCAACGAGCGCGTGCTGGAGGAATCGTCCAACCCCGCCCATCCGCTGCTGGAGCGGCTGCGCTTCGTCGCCATCTCCTCCTCGAACCTCGACGAGTTCTACTCCGTGCGTGTCGCCGGGCTGGTGGGGCAGGAGAGGGCTGGCATCGCCGCCGTCTCGCCGGACGGGTTGACGCCCGGCCAGCAGCTCGCCGCCATCCATGATCGCGCCCGCCGCCTTCTCACCCGGCAGCAGCAGCGCTGGCTCGCCCTGCGCGAGGAACTGGCGGAAGCCGGAATCCGCGTCAGCGATTCCGCGGAATTGTCGGAAGCGGACCGGGAATGGCTGTCCAACTGGTTCATGGACCGGGTCTTCCCGGTGCTGACCCCGCTGGCGATCGATCCGGCCCACCCCTTTCCCTTCCTGGCCAATCTCGCGCTCTGCCTCATCATGAAGCTGGTGCGGGAGGAGGATGGCGGCACGATGCGGGCTATCCTGCCCCTGCCGCCGCAGCTGGAGCGCTTCATCCGCCTGCCATCCGGCGGACCGCGCGCGGACGGCACGCGCGAGCCTGCGCGCTTCGTGCTGCTGGAGGAGGTGATCCTCTTCAACCTCCGCCGCCTCTTCCCCGGTTTCATCCTGGCGGAGCACGGGCTGTTCCGTCTGATTCGCGACACCGATGTGGAGTTCGAGGAAGAGGCCGAGGACCTCGTGCGCTCCTACGAGAGCGCGCTGAAGCGCCGCCGCCGCGGCCGCGCCATCCGCCTCTCCGTCACCGCCGACATGCCGCCCGACATGGTGGAGTTGGTGGCGGAGGAGTTGGACGCGCCGCGGGATGAGATCTTCCACCTAGAGGGGCTGGTCGGCCTCTCTGACCTGAAGCAGCTGATCCTGGACGACCGGCCGGACCTGCTCTTCAAGCCCTACACGCCGCGCTTCCCGGAACGCATCCTCGATTTCGGCGGTGACTGCTTCGCGGCGATCCGCACGAAGGATATCGTCGTCCACCATCCCTATGAGTCCTTCGACGTGGTGGTGCAGTTCCTGCGCCAGGCGGCGCGGGACCCGGCCGTGGTGGCGATCAAGCAGACCCTCTACCGCACGAGCCGCGACAGCCCGATCGCCCGCGCGCTGATCGAGGCGGCCGATGCCGGCAAATCCGTCACCGCCATGGTGGAGCTGAAGGCGCGCTTCGACGAGGAGCGCAACATCGCCCTTGCGCGCGAGCTGGAGGCCGCCGGGGTGCAGGTCGTCTATGGCTTCGTGGATCTGAAGATCCACGCGAAGGTCTCGCTGGTCGTGCGGCGCGAGGCGAGCGGGCTCCGCTCCTACGCGCATTTTGGCACGGGAAACTATCATCCGGTCACGGCGCGCATCTACACGGATCTCTCCTTCTTCACCGCCGATCCGGGGCTGACGCGCGATGCCGCGCGGCTGTTCAACTACATGACCGGCTATGCGCGGCCCGAGACGATGGAGAGTCTCGTCTTCGCCCCGCTCACTCTTCGCCCCGCCCTGATGGGGCTGATCGAGCAGGAGATCATCAACGCGCGCGAGGGTCTGCCAGCCGGCATCTGGGTGAAGGTGAACTCGCTGGTGGACGAGACGCTGATCGACGCGCTCTACCGGGCGAGCCAGGCCGGGGTGAAGGTGGAATGCATCGTGCGCGGCATCTGCTGCCTGCGGCCGGGGGTGAAGGGGCTGTCAGACAACATTCGGGTGAAGTCCATCGTTGGCCGCTTCCTGGAGCATTCGCGGATCTGCGTCTTCGCCAATGGCCACCGTCTGCCCAGCCGCCGTGCCCGTGTCTTCATCAGCAGCGCCGACTGGATGGCGCGCAACATGGACTGGCGGGTGGAGACGATGGTGCCGGTGGAGAATCCCACCGTGCATGCGCAGATCCTGGACCAGATCATGGTGGTGAACCTGAAGGATCGCGACCAGTCCTGGGAGCTGTATCCGGATGGAAGCTACCGCCGCCTCGAGCCGGGGACGCAGCCGCTCTCGGCGCATGAGTACTTCATGACCAATCCATCCCTTTCCGGCCGGGGCAGCGCGCTGCATCGCGCGCCACGCACCCGCGCGCCCGCGCGGCGCCGGCCGGATCGCGTCGCACAGGACTGAAACGCTTGGATTTTCCTGATGGAACCGCTCACCACCCGCCGCGTATGGGCGATGCTGCTCCGCAGCGCGCCGGGGTGGTGGATCTCGGCTCCAACTCCGTCCGCCTCGTCGTCTTCGAGGGGCGCTGCCGGAATCCCGTGGCCATCTTCAACGAAAAGGCCGTGCTTGGCCTCGGCCGCGGGCTGCAGTCCACGGGCAAGCTGAACGCGGTGGCGGTGGAGGGCGCGCTTACCATCATGGGGCGCTATCTCGCCATCGCGCGTGCCATGGGCTGCGATCCGGTCGAGGTGCTGGCCACCGCGGCGATGCGTGACGCCGCCAACGGCCCGGCCTTCGCGGAAGCGCTGCGCGCGCGCATGCCGGGCGTTCCCCTCCGTATCCTTACGGGGGAGGAGGAAGCGGCCATGTCCGCGGATGGGGTGCTGCTCGGCGTGCCGGGCGCCGACGGCATCCTCGGCGATATTGGCGGCGGCAGCCTGGAACTGGTGGACCTCGCCAATGGACGGCCGCTGGATTCGGTCAGCCTGCCGCTCGGCGTCATTCGCCTGGCCGAGCGATCGGGCAACGATCCGGTCCGGGCCCGGGCCATTGCGGAGGAGACGCTCTCAGCCGCGCCATGGCTGGATCGTGGGTTGGGGCGGGACCTCTACCTCGTGGGCGGCGCCTGGCGCGCGCTGGCGAAGATCCACATGGTGCAGACGGGTTATCCGCTCTCCATCGTCCATCACTACGTGCTGCGGAAGGAAGAGGCGCGCGACCTCTGCGCCGCCGTGATCGCCGCGGGTGGCCGGCAAAACCGCCTGCCGGGGGCCCCGGCCAAGCGCTGGGCCGATCTGCCCTATGCCGCCGTCGTGCTGCGCCGGTTGCTCCGCCGGACCGGGGCGCGGCGGGTCGTCTTCTCGGCGAACGGCTTGCGGGAGGGATGGTATTCCCGCCTGTTGCCGGATGAGGTGCGGATGCAGGATCCGCTGATGGCGGCGGGCACCGAGTTGTCGGGGCGCTTCGGCCGCGACCCCGCAATGCCGCCGGCGCTCGCAGCCTGGACCGCGCCCCTCTTCCCCGATGAGAGCCCGGCCGAGGCCGCGCTGCGCCGTGCCGCATGCCAGGTTTCCGATACCGGCAGCCATGACCATCCGGATTACCGCGCGGAGCAGGCCTTCCTGCGCGTGCTGCGCCAGCCCGGCGTAGGGCTGGACCATCATGCGCGCGCCTTTCTCGCCCTCTCCACGGCGCTCCGCTACGATGCCAGCGACGCCGCGCTGCTCGCCCCGGCGCGGGCTTTGCTGGGGGCTGCGGCGCAGCAACGGGCAGAGCGGATCGGGGCGGCGTTGCGTTTGGCCTATACCCTCTCGGGCGGCACGCCGGCCCTGCTGGCCGGCACCGCCCTGATCCCGCGCGGCAACCGCCTCGTGCTTCGCCTGGTGGAGGGCAGCGGCGTCTTCGCGGGGGAGAGCGTGCAGCGCCGGGTGGACAGCCTTGCCGCTGTCATGGGTCTTGAGGCCGCGGTGGAGGTCGCCCCTGGAAGCGCACTGCCGGCATAGGGCGGGTCACGAAGGCTCCGGGCCGGGGGCACCCGATTGGCATCAGAGCTCAGGGGCCGGTTCGCGCCGGTTTCCGGCGCTGTAGCCGGCTGAGTGGTCCCGCCGCTCTGGTGCCGGGCCGCAGAGCAGTGCAGGCTGCGGCAAATGCCAGAACGGCCCGTCCTCATTGCGATGCACGGCTCCGGGCACGGTCCGTCCCCGGCGCTCGGCATCCGGGCGCGGCTGTTGCTCCTGGTGCTGGCGGCGGTTCTGCCAGTGCTGAGCTTCGCTGGAATTGCCCTCTCGCGCTTTGCGGAGGCACAGGAAGACGCGCTGGAGCGATCGGTGCTGACGCGGGCCGAGGGACTGGCCAGAACCGTGGATGCGGAGTTCGAGGCCCTTGCCTCCACCCTGCAAGCCATCGCCACCACCGATAGTTTTCGGGCCGGGTACCTGCCTGGGATTTACCGGCATCTTGTCGCCGTTGCGGCGGGGTTGGATGGCATGCTCACCCTGCGCGACGCTGACGGGCACCTTCTTCTCCATAGCCATCTTCCCTATGGCGAGGCCAACAGGGCGGAGACGAGGCCGCCGGGATGGGTGGCCGGCGACCGCCCGCTTTCGGATGGCCCGCAGGTCACGGATCTCTTCGTCGGCAGGTCCAGCGGGCAGCCATCTTACGGCCTGATCCTGCCGGTCGAAGACGGCCAGGGCCGGCGGATGCTGCTGGCCGCCGGCTTTCCAGCAAGCCACTTGACGGAACGCTTGCGGCAGGAGGTGCCGGAGCCGCGCTGGACGGCTGTCATCGTGGACCGGACCAACCGCATCGTCGCCAGCAATCGGCAGCACGAGGCGAATGTGGGGCGCGATGCCGGCCCGAGCTTCCACCAAACCTCCTTCCATGTCCTCTCGCGTCGCCCGGATGCGGATGGCAGTGCGGTGGTCGCGGCCCGTGGGCGAACCGCCGCGGGCTGGGTCATCGAGGTCAGCCTGCCCGCCGAGGTAGTGGATGCCCCGGTCCGCCGCGCCGTCAGGGCCCTCATCGGCACCGGGGCGGTGCTGCTGGCCTGCGCGCTGCTGCTGGCGCTCTTCGCGGCCTCGCGGATCGAGCGCGCGATGCGCAGCCTCTCCGCGGCGGCGGCGGCCCTGGGGCGCGGCGAGCCCGTGCCGGCGGTGCGCACCGTGCTGCGGGAGGTGAACGCGATCAGTGCCGTGCTTGCCGATGCCGCCGACACGATCGCGGCGCGCGACGCGGCGTTGCGGGAGCGCGAGGCGCAACTCGCCCGCACGCAACGCCTGGCACGGGTAGGCGGCTTCGAGATCGCGATCAACCGCGATCCCCTCGGCCTTCTTCGCTTCCACAATTTCCGCTCGCCCGAATACCTCGCCTTGCATGGCCTAGGGCCCGAGGCGGAGGAGGAGCCGCACGAGAACTGGGTACTTCGCATCCATCCGGAGGACCGCGCGCGCGTCGCCACGGGCTTCGAGGCCGCCCTCGAAGGAAGCGGCAATGATTATTCCGCCGAGTATCGGGTGCTGATGCCGTCGGGCGAGGTGCGCTGGATCTCCGCCCTGGCCGAGATCGAGCGCGATGCCCAGGGTCAGGCAATCCGGATGCGTGGCGTGCATGTGGATGTCTCCGCCCTGCGCCACACCGAAGCTCGGCTGGCCGAGAACCAGGCTGCCCTGGCCGCCGCGGAGGAGCGGCTGCGCATGGCGCTTGAGGCTGGCGGGCTGATCGCCTTCGACGTGGACGTCCTGACGCGCCAGGGCGTGTTCTCGCCGGGGCACTTTGCCCTGCTCGGCCTTCCCGTTCCGCCGGATGGGCGCGGTGACCTGGACGAGGCGCTGAACGCGATCCATCCCGATGATCGGGACGCCGCGGTTGAGACCTGGCGCCAAGCCTTGGCTGAGGGGAACACGGTGACAATCGAGTACCGCATCCTTCCCCATTCCGGCGGGGAGCGCTGGATCGCCGTCACCGGCCGTAGCCTGGCCACGACGACACGCTTCGTCGGCGTCTATGCCGACATTACCGAGCGCCGCACCGCACAGGCGGTGCTGGAGGCGCGGGTGGCCGAGGCGGTCGCGGCGGCCAAGGTGGCACAGGCGCAACTCGCCCAGGCTCGCAAGATGGAGGCGCTGGGCCAGCTCACGGGCGGCGTGGCGCATGACTTCAACAACCTGTTGCAGGTCGTGACCTCCGGCGCAGCCCTGCTGAGCCGGCGCCCCGCGATCGCGGATGATCCCAAGGCACGGCGCCTGGTGGAGGGCGTCGCCGGCGCCGCGGAGCGGGGTGCCGCGCTCACCCGCCGCATGCTCGCCTTCGCGCGCCGGCAGGAGCTGCGCCTGGAGGCGGTGGACACAGCGGCGCTGATTGGTTCCCTGCGCGACATCCTGGCCCGCAGCATCGGCCCCGCCACGCCGCTGGAGGTTGAGCTGCCAGAAGGGCTGTGGTGGGTCCATGCCGATCCGAACCAGCTTGAGCTGGCGCTGCTGAATCTCTGCGTGAATGCGCGCGACGCCATGCCGCTGGACCGCTTTCCCCATGGGCGGCTCCGGATCACGGCCCGCAACGCGCCTGCCGGGGCCCGGGAGGAGAGGGGCGCAGGCGATCCGCCTCCTCCCGGCGACTGCCTGGTGATTGCCGTGTCGGACGAGGGGCTGGGCATGGATGCCGAGACGCTGGCTCGAGCGACGGAGCCCTTCTTCACCACCAAGGGGGTCGGGCGCGGCACTGGGCTGGGGCTTTCCATGGTGCATGGGCTGTGTGCCCAATCCGGTGGCGCGCTGCGGCTGGTCAGCGCTCCCGGCCAGGGTACCACCGCCGAAATCTGGCTTCCCCGCGCCGATCCGGTGGAGGGGCCCGCTTCGAACTCGTCCCCTGACCTCACCGCCGCCCAGCCCGCGAGGCCAATGCGGCGACTCTCCATTCTTGTTGTGGACGACGATCCGCTGGTGCTGTCGAGCAGTGTCGCGCTGCTCACCGACCTCGGCCATGAGGCGCATGAGGCCGACTCCGCCGCCGCCGCGCTGGATGCGCTGCGGGCGGGCAGGCTGCCCGACCTGATCGTGACCGACCACGCCATGCCCGGGATGACTGGGGCGGAACTGGCCGCGCGGATCAGGGCGCTCTATCCCGCCCTGCCGGTGATCCTCGCATCCGGCTATGCCGACCTCCCCTTCGGGGAGACGCCGGAGCTGCCTCGCCTCGATAAGCCTTTCGGCCGCGAGGCCCTGGCCGCCGCCATCGCCGCCGCTGTGCCAGCAGAGAGACCGTGCGGCGCCGCCTGAGGCCGAATGGCCTAGGCTGTCCCGGAACATTCTTCCTCCTCACGCCTTGTTGCAGCGCGGGACGCTTGGCCGCATCGGCAGGGACTGCGATCCCCTGGGGCTGATCGACGAATCAGGAACTGGGAACCATGACCGCCGACCACCGTTCCTCGCCGATGCGTCCCATCGCCCTGTATCACCTGAATCCGCTGCTCCTCGGTCCGCTGTCCGGCTGGGGGGCGGAGCTGGAACGGATTGCCGCGCTCGGTTTCGGAGCTGTCTGTCTTCCGCCGCCGCTTGCGCCGGGCCGTTCCGGTAACCTGCTGGACGTGGCGGACCACGACCGGCCCCATCCGCTGCTCGAAGCTGGGATGGATGGAACAGCCGCCATCGCCGCCATCGCCCAGGCCTGCCGCGCGGCCGGGCTTGGCCTCTGGCTCGACCTCGCGCCGCAATACGTGGCGGCGGAAGGCGCTCTGCCGGCCATGCATCCCGACTGGTTCAGGCGGCCCGAGGCCAACCTGCCCGATCCGCGTGGTGGCGCCGTGCCGATGGGCATGCTTCCGCTGGACTTCTCCGCGGAAGGGCCGCTCGGCTTCTGGGAGGCGCGGCTGCGGGACTGGGTCGCGGCGGGGGTTTCCGGCTTTCGCGCCTTGCAGCCGGGGGAAGTGCCTGCGCCTGCCTGGGGCCGGTTGATCAGCGCCGTGGGAGCTGATGCGGGCTTCATTGCCTGGACCAGCGGGATGCCCTGGCACGAGGCGGCCGCGTTGCGGCAGGCAGGATTTGGCTGGCTAACCTCCTCCATCGCCTGGTGGAACGGGCGTGATCCCTGGTTCATGGCAGAGCGCGAGGCACTGGGCGCGCCGCTGATCGGCTTCCCCGAGGCGCCCTTCGGCCAGCGTGTGGCCATGGAGGAGGGCGACGCGGCCGCGCGCGCCCGGGCTGCTACCCTCTCCCTGCGCCTGGCCGCGACGCTCTGCGACGCACTGCTGGTGCCGCAGGGCTTCGAATACGGTGCGCGCCGCCCGGTTAACCCGGCGCAGGACCGCCCGGGCGACTGGACCTGGCTGCGGGACAATGCGCCCTACGACCTTTCCACCGAGATCCGGGAAGCGAATGCGATGCTCACCGGGCTCGCTCCGGTCGCAGGGGCGGGAATGCGTCAGTTGACGGGGCCTGACACGAAGGTGCTGGCGATGTTGCGGATGACGGAGGATCCGCGCGTGGCGGAATCCGCCACCCTCGTGATCGCCAATCCCGACCGGCATGCCCCGGCCGCCCTGGCACCGGAGACGATCCTGCCGGGGGTCGCCGGCGGACCTTCGACCTTCCTCAATGCCGATGGCAGCGCGGCGCTGACGCCGGGGGTTCCCGTGCCGCTGGCGGCCGGCGAGGTGCGGGTGGTGCAGGCGGGGCGCCCCAATCCCATCCTGCGCCCCGCAGATACGCGCCTGCCCGCGGAACAGGGTGTCCTGATCCCGCGCATCGGGATCGAGGCGGTGACGCCACTGGTGGATGGCGGCCGCTTCCCGATCAAGCGGATCGTGGGCGAGGTGGTGACGGTGGAGGCCGATATTGTCGCGGATACCCACGCCACCTTCGGGGTCGCGCTGCTCTGGCGCCCGGCCGATGAGAAGGGCTGGCGCGAAGTGCGGATGACGCCGCTGGGCAATGACCGCTGGACCGCGAGCTTCCCGCTGGAGCGGATGGGCCGCTACTTCTACGCCGTCGAGGCATGGCTGGATGTTTTCGCCGGCTATCGCGACGAGCTGTCGAAGAAGCATGCGGCGGGCGTGCCGGTGGCGCTGGAGCTGGAGGAGGGACGCCAGCACGTGGCGAAGGCCGCAGCCCGCCCGGGCACCGCGCGACGCGGGCTGCTTGCCCTGGCCAAGGTGCTGGAGACGGCGACGGAGGCCGAGCGTGTGGCCCTGCTGCTCTCGTCGGAGACGGCGAGCCTGATGGCCCAGGCCGACAATCGTCCGCATCGGATGCGAATGAACCCGGTGGGGCGGGTCGAGGCCGAGCGGATCGCCGCCCGGTTCGCGAGCTGGTACGAGATCTTCCCACGCAGCCAATCCGGCGATGAGAACCGACACGGCACGCTGAACGACGTGATTGCCCAGCTGCCGCGCGTGAAGGCGATGGGCTTTGACGTGCTCTACTTCCCGCCGATCCATCCGATCGGCCGGAAGAACCGCAAGGGCCGCAACAACACGCTAACGCCCGGCCCGGAGGATGTGGGCAGCCCCTATGCCATCGGATCGGAGGAGGGCGGGCACGATGCGCTGCACCCGGCTCTGGGCACGATGGAGGACTTCCACCGGCTGCGGGATGCCGCGCATGCGCATGGGCTGGAACTGGCCCTGGACTTCGCCATCCAGTGCTCCCCGGACCATCCTTGGCTGAAGGAGCACCCGGAGTGGTTCGACTGGCGGCCGGACGGCACGATCAAGTACGCCGAGAACCCGCCGAAGAAGTATGAGGATATCGTCAACGTCGACTTCTACGCGGAGGGGGCCAAGCCTTCGCTCTGGGTCGCGCTGTACCAGACGGTGAAGTTCTGGGTGGAGCAGGGGGTGAAGACCTTCCGGGTGGACAACCCCCACACCAAGCCGCTGCCCTTCTGGGAGTGGATGATCAACGAGATCCGCGCCGATCACCCGGATGTGCTGTTCCTCTCCGAGGCCTTCACGCGGCCGAAGGTGATGTACCGCTTGGCGAAAAGCGGCTTCAGCCAGTCCTACACCTACTTCACCTGGCGCGAGACGAAGGAGGAGATGGCGGAATACCTGACGGAGCTGTCCACGACGGCGCCGCGCGACTTCTTCCGCCCGCATTTCTTCGTCAACACGCCTGACATCAACCCGCGCCACCTTCAGACCGGTGGGCGGCCGATGCATCTCGTGCGCGCCGCGCTGGCTGCGACACTCTCCGGCCTCTGGGGCGTTTATCAGGGCTTCGAGCTCTGCGAGGCGACGCCGCTGCCCGGCAAGGAGGAGTATCTGGACAGTGAGAAGTACCAGATCCGCGCCTGGCCGGCCCGGCGCCCCGGTGACATTGTGGACGAGGTGACGCGGCTGAACATGATCCGCCGCGCCAACCCTGCGCTGCAGACGCATCTGGGCGTCAGCTTCCTGCCGGCCTGGAACGACAACATCCTCTATTATGAGAAAGCGACGCCGGATCGTTCCAATGTGGTCCTCGTGGCCGTCAGCATGGACTCCAGCCGGGTGCAGGAGGCGGGCTTTGAACTGCCGCTCTGGCGTTGGGGCCTGGCTGACCATGAGGGGCTGCAGGTTGAGGACCTGATGCGCGGCAATCGCTTCGCCTGGCATGGCAAGGTGCAGCAGATGCGTCTTGACCCTGCCGATCTTCCTTTCGCCATCTGGCGCGTCCGCCCCTTCGGCGCCTGACGCAACGAGACCGAACCATGCCCGACGACGCATCCCTGCCGGCCGGCGACGCTCTGCCGAGCCACGAGCCCGATCCGCGCGACCCGCAATGGTATCGGGACGCGGTGATCTATCAGCTTCACGTAAAATCCTTCTTCGATTCCAATGATGACGGGGTGGGCGACTTCCCCGGGCTGATGGCGAAGCTGGACTACATCGCGGAACTGGGCGTGGACACGCTCTGGCTGCTGCCCTTCTATCCCAGCCCGCGGCGCGACGACGGCTACGACATTGCCGAATACACCGGCGTGCATCCGGATTACGGCACGATCGAGGATGCCAAGCGATTCATCGAGGAGGCGCATCGCCGGGGCCTGCGCGTGATCACCGAGCTGGTCATCAACCACACCAGCTCCGACCATCCCTGGTTCCAGGCTGCGCGCAACGCGCCCAAGGGCTCGCCCGAGCGCAACATCTATGTCTGGTCGGATACCGACCAGATCTACCAGGGCACGCGCATCATCTTCCTGGACACGGAGAAGTCCAACTGGACCTGGGATCCGGTGGCCGGGCAGTACTACTGGCATCGCTTCTTCTCCCATCAGCCCGACCTGAACTTCGACAATCCGGAGGTGGTGGAGCGCGTCCTGAATATCATGCGCTTCTGGCTGGATGCCGGGGTGGACGGGCTGCGGTTGGACGCCGTGCCCTATCTGATCGAGCGCGACGGCACCAGCAACGAGAACCTGCCAGAGACCCATGACATCCTGAAGCTGATCCGGCGTGCGCTGGAGAAGGAGCACCAAGGCCGCATGCTGCTGGCCGAGGCCAATATGTGGCCCGAGGACACGCAGCAGTATTTCGGGGAGGGTGACGAATGCCACATGGCCTTCCACTTCCCGCTGATGCCGCGCATGTACATGGCGATCGCGCAGGAAGACCGCTTCCCGATCACCGATATCCTGCGCCAGACGCCCGACATCCCCGAGGGCTGCCAGTGGGCGATCTTCCTGCGGAACCATGACGAGCTGACGCTGGAGATGGTGACCGACAAGGAGCGGGACTATCTCTGGAACACCTATGCGGCCGACCGTCGCGCCCGCATTAATCTCGGCATTCGCCGCCGCCTGGCGCCGCTGCTGGAGCGTGACCGTCGCCGCATCGAGCTGATGAACGGGCTGCTGATGTCCATGCCCGGCACGCCTGTAATCTATTACGGCGATGAGATCGGCATGGGCGACAATATCTATCTCGGCGACCGCGACGGGGTGCGCACGCCGATGCAGTGGTCGCCCGACCGCAATGGCGGCTTCTCCAAGGCCGATCCGGCGGGGCTCGTTCTGCCGCCCATCATGGATCCGCTCTACGGCTATCAGGCCGTGAATGTGGAGGCGCAGGCGCGCGACGCGCATTCGCTGCTCAACTGGATGCGGCGCATGCTTGCCACCCGCAAGCGCAGCCAGGCCTTCGGGCGCGGCACGATGCGGCTGCTCTATCCCGGCAACCGCAAGGTGCTGGCCTATCTGCGCGAGATGGGCGACGAGGTGATCCTCTGCGTCTTCAATCTCTCGCGCTCGGCGCAGGCGGTGGAGCTGGATCTCTCCGACCTCGCCGGCCGCGTGCCGGTGGAGATGCTGGGCGGTACGGCCTTTCCGGCCATCGGGCAGTTAACCTATCTGCTCACGCTGCCGCCCTATGGGTTCTACTGGTTCGTCCTCGCAACCGAACAGGCGCTTCCGCCCTGGCATGTGAAGGCACCCGAACCCTTGCCCGACCTCCGCACCATCGTCTTCCCGACCAATGCCACCGCCATGGGCACCGCCCAAAAGGCCGAAATCGAGCGCGAGGTGCTGCCGGCCTGGCTGCCCAAGCGCCGCTGGTTCGCCTCGAAGGACGAGAGACTGCAATCTGTCAGCCTCCGCGCCATCGCGCCCATCCCCGGCGGGCAGTACACGCTGCTGGCCGAGGTGGAGGTGACACTTCCCGGCCGGACCGAGCGCTATTGCGTGCCGCTGGCTGCGATGGGTGAGGAAGAAGGCGCCGGACAGCTGGCCTATCAGCTTGCCCTGTCCCGCGTGCGGCAGGGGCGGCGCGTTGGCTATCTGACGGATGCCTTCGCCTCCGATCACTTCGTGCACCGCGTCCTGCGTGCCCTGCGGGAGGGTGCGGTGGCGCAGACCGAGGACGGGCCGGTGCTCTTCATGGGTGGCGAGCGCATGGCCTCGCTGGAGCTCGGGGATGAGCCCGTTGTGCGGCGCCTGCCCGGCGAGCAGTCGAACTCCTCGATCATCGTCGGCGAGGAAGCGGTGCTGAAGATCCTGCGCAAGCTCACCCCGGGCGTCCACCCCGAGGCCGAGATGACGCGGTATCTGACCGATGCCGGTTTCACCAATATTGCCCCGCTGCGGGGCGAGGTGGTGCGGAACGGCAAGGATGGCGTCCCCGTCACGCTGATGCTGCTGCAGGGCTTCGTCCGTAACCAGGGCGATGGCTGGGGCTGGACCCTGGACTGGCTGGCCCGCGCGGCAGACCAGACGGATGAGGAGCACAGCGACGCGCTCTCCGGCTATCTCTCCTTCATCTCGGCCCTCGGCCGCCGCCTGGGCGAGCTGCATGCCGTGCTGGCACGTCCGAGCGACGATCCCGCCTTCGCGCCAGTGGTGGCCGGGGAGGAAGCCCGCACTGCCTGGGCGGAGGGCGCCATCGCGCAGCTCGACCCCGCGCTGGACCTGCTGTCCAGGGCCGAATTGGGTGAGGAGGAGAAGGCGCTGGCCGACGGCCTGCTTGCCCGCCGGGATGCGCTGAAGGAGGCCGTGCGCCGCCTCGCTCAGTCCGCTGACGGCGCGCTGATGACACGCGTGCATGGCGACTTCCATCTGGGCCAGGTTCTGGTGGCGCAGGGCGACGCGGTGATCGTGGACTTCGAGGGCGAGCCCGCCCGGACGCTGGAGGAGCGCCGCGCCAAGGGCAGCCCGCTGCGCGACGTGGCCGGGCTGCTCCGTAGCCTGGACTACGCCGCGGCCGCCGCGGCCGGTGCCCTGAGCACCGCGCCTGCGGAACGGCGCGACGCACTGCTCGCGCGCTTCCGCGAGGAGGCGGGTTCCTGCTTCATGACGGCCTATCAGGAGGCCGAGGACGCTTCGCCGCGGCAATGGGCGCCGCCCGAGACGCGCGACGCGCTGCTTGACCTCTTCCTGCTGGAGAAGGCCGCCTACGAGCTGCGCTACGAGGCGGCGAATCGCCCGGCCTGGCTTCCCATCCCCCTGCGTGGCCTCGCCGCGCTGGCCGATAGACTGGTGACCGCATGAGCGAACTGCCCCCCGACGCCCTGCAAGCCATCGTCGAGGGACGCCACGGCGACCCCTTCGCCGTGCTCGGCCCGCATGACGGGGTGGTCCGGACATTCCAGCCCGGCGCGCTTTCGGTGGAGGCCGTGCCGGCGGGGGGGCAACCTCTCTCGTTGGGCATCACGGACGACCATGGCCTGTTCGAGGGGGAGGTGCCGCCCGGCTCCTACACGCTGCGGATCACTTGGCCCGGCGGCGTGCAGGTGACGGAGGATCCCTATTCCTTCGGCCTGCTGCTGGGCGATCTTGACCTCTACCTCTTCGGCGAGGGGCGACACCGGGAACTGGGGCGGATCTTCGGCGCCCATGCCGTCAGCGTCGATGGCGTGGCCGGGGTGCGCTTCGCCGTCTGGGCGCCGAATGCGCGTCGTGTCTCGGTGGTGGGCGACTTCAATTCCTGGGACGGCCGCCGCCACCCGATGCGGCTGCGGGGCCAGACCGGCGTGTGGGAGCTGTTCATCCCCCGCCTGACCCCAGGCACGAGCTACAAATACGAGATTGTCGGGCCCCATGGCGGCGTGCTGCCGCTGAAGGCCGACCCGGTCGCCGGCCAGGCGGAGCTGGCTCCCGCCACCGCCTCCGTCGTGCCGAACCCGGCGCCCTATCCCTGGGGCGATGCCGGCTGGATGGGCCGCCGCGGTGCGCTGCAGGCGCCCGAGGCGCCGATCGCAATCTACGAGGTCCATCCGACATCCTGGTGGCATGCGGATAACGGGGCCGCGCCGGACTGGGACGGGCTGGCGGCCCGCCTGATCCCCTATGTCTCCGGCCTCGGCTTCACCCATGTGGAACTGCTGCCGATCATGGAGCACCCATTCGGCGGCTCCTGGGGCTACCAGCCTCTCGGCCTTTTCGCCCCCACCGCGCGTTTCGGCACGCCGGAGGGCTTCAGCCGTTTCGTCGATCGCTGCCACGAGGCCGGCATCGGCGTGATCCTGGACTGGGTTCCCGCCCATTTTCCGTCCGACCCGCATGGGCTCGGCCATTTCGACGGCACGGCGCTCTACGAGCATGCGGACCCGCGTGAGGGGTTCCACAAGGACTGGAACACCCTGATCTACAATTTCGGCCGGAACGAGGTGCGCGGTTTCCTCATCGCCTCCGCGATGCACTGGCTGGAGCACTATCATGTCGACGGGCTACGCGTGGATGCGGTGGCCTCGATGCTCTACCGTGACTACTCCCGCAATGCTGGGGAATGGATTCCGAACCAGTTTGGCGGACGCGAGAATTTGGAGGCCGTTGCCTTCCTGCGCGAGTTGAACGAGACGGTGCGAGAGCGCTGCCCCGGCGCCATCATGGTGGCGGAGGAAAGCACGGCCTGGCCTGGCGTCTCCGCGCCCGTTCAGGAGGGCGGCCTGGGCTTCCACTACAAGTGGAACATGGGCTGGATGCACGACACCCTGCACTACATGCAGGAGGATCCGGTTAACCGGCGCTGGCACCACGGCCAGATGACCTTCGGCCTCATCTATGCCTTTTCCGAGCGCTTCGTTCTGCCCCTCTCCCATGACGAGGTGGTGCACGGAAAGGGTTCGCTGCTGGGCAAGATGCCGGGCGATGCGTGGCAGAAGCGGGCCAATCTCCGCGCCTATCTCGGCTTTATGTGGACCCATCCTGGCAAGAAGCTTCTCTTCATGGGCATCGAGTTGGCGCAGCCAACGGAATGGAACCACGATGCCCAGCTTCCCTGGCATCTGCTGGATGATCCCCGGCACCGGGGCATGCAGGCCCTCGTGCGGGACCTGAACCGCACCTACCGCAACACGCCCGCCCTGCATCTGCGGGATGCCGAGCCGGGCGGCTTCGACTGGGTTATCGGCGACGACGCCGAGAACAGCGTCTATGCCTTCCTCCGCTTCGGGCGGGAGGGCGCGCCCGTCCTGGTCGTCTGCAACCTGACCCCCGTCCCGCGGGAAGGCTACCGGATCGGTGTGCCTTTTGGGGGATGGTGGCGGGAAATTCTCAACACCGATGCATCCGAGTATGGCGGGTCTGGCGTTGGCAATGCTGGCGGCGTGGATGCACAGGGGGAAGGCTCGCATGGGCAGCCGGCCTCCCTGGTCCTCACCCTGCCACCGTTGGCGACGCTGATCTTCTCGCCCTAAGGAGACCCGCCCTGCCGATGCCAGCCGCGCCGACCCGTCTCGAAACCGGGAAGCCCTATCCGCTGGGGGCCACCTGGGACGGGTTGGGAGTGAACTTCGCCGTTTTCTCCGCCCATGCCCAGCGGATCGAACTGTGTATCTTCAATGCCAATGGGCGCCGTGAGATCGCGCGCTACAACCTGCCGGAATGCACTGATGAGGTCTGGCACGGCTACCTGCCCAATGCGGGGCCCGGCACGGTCTATGGGTACCGGGCGCACGGGCCCTATGAGCCCACCAAGGGCCACCGTTTCAACCCGACGAAGCTGCTACTGGATCCCTATGCAAGGCAACTCGTCGGCGGTGTCACCTGGTCGGATGCGCTATTCGGCTATCGCGTTGGCAACCAGCGTGCGGATCTGACCATCGATCGCCGTGACAGCGCCGCGGCCATGCCCAAGGCGGTGGTGGTCGATGACCGCGCCTATGAATGGGGCGGGGATCGCCCGCTGGAACGGCCCTGGTCCGACACGGTCATTTACGAGGCGCATCTCAAAGGCCTGACCCAGCGGCATGAGGCAGTGCCGGAGCCGATCCGTGGGACTTTCCAGGCACTTGGCCATCCGGCGGTGATCGACCACCTGCTGAAACTCGGCGTGACCGCGGTGGAGCTTCTGCCGGTTCATGCCTTCCTGCAGGACCGCTTCCTGGTGGAGAAGGGACTGAGCAACTACTGGGGCTATTCCACTCTTTCCTTCTTCGCACCCGAGCCCGGTTACCTCGCCACAGGCAGCCTGAACGAGTTCCGCTCCGCCGTGCGCCGCCTGCATTCCGCCGGCATCGAGGTCATCCTGGATGTGGTCTACAACCACACCTGCGAGGGATCGGAGATGGGCCCGACCCTGTCCTGGCGCGGCCTCGACAACGCCTCCTATTACCGTCTGCTGCCGGATAACCCACGTCATTGCATCAACGACACTGGCACCGGCAATACGGTGAACATGTCGCATCCGCGCGTGATCCAGATGGTGATGGATAGCCTGCGCTACTACGTGGAGCAGTTCCACGTGGATGGCTTCCGCTTCGATCTGGGCAGCATTCTCGGGCGCGAGACAAACGGATTCGACCCCGGCTCAGGCTTCTTCGATGCGGTGCGGCAGGATCCTGTCCTTTCCCGCACGAAGCTGATCTCCGAACCCTGGGATATCGGGCCAGGCGGCTATCAGCTTGGCAATCACCCTCCGGGCTTCGCGGAGTGGAACGACAAGTTCCGTGACGGCGTACGCCGTTTCTGGAAGGGCGATGAGGGAATGCGCCCCGACTTTGCCGCGCGCCTGCTGGGCTCCGCCGAACTGTTCGATCGCCGTCGCCGCCAGCCCTGGGCCAGCGTGAATTACGTCGCCTCGCATGACGGCTATACGCTGCACGACGTGGTCTCCTACAGCGAGCGCCACAACGAGGCGAATGGCGAGAATAACCGCGACGGCCACAGCGAGAACTACAGCTACAACTGGGGCGTCGAGGGCGAGACGGATGACGACGACATCAACGAGATCCGCGGCCGCCTGAAGCGCGCGATGCTCGCGACGGTCTTCTTTTCCGCCGGTACACCAATGCTCCTGGCCGGTGACGAGATGGACCGGACCCAGCAGGGCAACAACAACGCCTATTGCCAGGATAATGAGATCTCCTGGGTGGACTGGCAGCGGGCTGCCACGGAATCAGCGCAGTCGCTGATCCGCTTCACCGCCCGGCTGGCGCAACTACGGCGCCGCTTGGCGCCGCTGCGCCCGCCGCGCTTTCCGCATGGCCAGTCCGAACCCGTTCCGGGCATCTCGGACACGCAGTGGTTCAGCCAGGATGGCAAGCACATGCGCCCGGAGGACTGGGGCAACCCCGTGGCCAAGACCTTCACCCTGCTGCGTGCGGACGGCGCCCCGGATGGTGGCGCCGATACCGTGCTTCTGATGATGAACGCCGACAGCGCCGACCAGGTCTTCACCCTGCCGGGGCTGGTACGGCACTGGACCATTCTCCTCGACAGCGCACAGCCCGATGCGCCGGAGCGCCTGCTGGAGGGGAATGAGAGCACGGTGCAGGTGGCCTCCCGTTCCGTCGTGCTCCTCTGGAGCCGGCTCGACAATCCTGAGAGCGATACGACATGACGACGATGCTCTGGGGACCGCTGCTCCATGAGGGCGGCGCGACCTTTCGCCTTTGGGCGCCCTCCGCCCAATCCGTGTCGCTGGAGGTGGAGGGAATGGACCCCATCCCCATGCAGGCGGCGGGGGAAGGGTGGTATGCTGCCGATGCGGCGGTGAAGCCCGGCGCACGCTACCGCTTTCGCGTTTCCCCCGATCTGCTGGTGCCGGATCCAGCCTCCCGCGCGCAGGCCGAGGATGTGCACGGTCCTTCGGTGTTGGTGGACCATAGCGCCTACCAATGGAAGACCACCGATTGGTACGGCCGTCCCTGGCACGAGACGGTGCTCTATGAGCTGCATGTCGGCACCTGCGGCGGCTATGCCGGCGTGAAGGGAATGCTGCCGCGGCTGCGCGATCTCGGCGTCACGGCGGTGGAGCTGATGCCGCTGAACGCATTCCCTGGTGGAAGAAACTGGGGCTATGACGGCGTGCAGCCCTTCGCCCCCGATCCGAGCTACGGCACGACGGATGAGCTGAAGGATCTGGTGGACGAGGCGCACCGCCTCGGCCTCTCTGTTTTCCTCGACTGCGTCTTCAATCATTTCGGCCCTGATGGCGCTTACCTGCACGCCTTCGCCAAGCCCTTCTTCGATGAGGGCATCCATACCCCCTGGGGCGCCGCGATCGATTTCAAGAAGGAGCCGGTGCGCGCCTTCTTCGAGGAATGCGCGCTCATGTGGCTGCGCGACTACCGCATCGACGGGCTGAGGCTGGACGCCGTGCACGCGATTTCCGAGCAATCCTGGCTGGATGTGCTGGCCCATCGCATCCGCGCGGAGATCACGGGACGCGAAGTTCATCTCGTGCTGGAGAACGAGGGCAATACCGCCTCCAAGTTGGTGCCCGGCCTCTACAATGCCCAGTGGAACGACGATGGGCATAACACCCTGCACCCGCTGCTGACCGGCGAGCGCGAGGGCTATTACGAGGATTTCGCCGAGGACGGCGCGAAGAAGCTCGCCCGTGTGCTGGGGGAAGGCTTCCTCTTCCAGGGAGAGGAGATGCCGCATCTCCACCGCCCCCGCGGCGAGCCCTCCGCCCATCTGCCGCCCACCGCCTTCGTGCTGTTCCTCCAGAACCACGACCAGGTCGGCAATCGCGCGATGGGGGAGCGGCTGAGCGCCCTGGCCGATCCCAAGGCCCTGGCCGCGGGCACCGCCCTGCTGCTGCTCTGCCCGCAGATCCCCATGCTCTTCATGGGGGAAGAATGGGGCGCCACCGCTCCCTTCCTTTTCTTCACGGGCTTCAAGGATCCCGAACTGGCCAAGGCGGTGCGCGAAGGCCGCCGTAAGGAGTTCGCGCATTTCAAGGCTTTCCAGGATGAGGAAGCCCGGGAGCGCATTCCCGACCCGAACGACCCCGCCACCTTCGAGCGGTCCCGCCCCGATCCCACCGAGGCGCAGCGTCCGCCGCATGACGCGATCCTGGCCCATCACAAGGCGCTGCTGGCAATCCGCCATGCCGAAATCATCCCCCGCCTGGCCGGTGCGAAGGCCGAGGGGGCGGAGCCGGTGGGCGAGGCCGCTGTCGTCGCGCGCTGGCGCATGGGCGACGGTGCCCTGCTGACGATCGCGACGAATCTCGGGGGCGAAGCAGCACAGGTTAAGGCGGCCGGCGCCCGGACCCTGTTCGAGAGCACTCCCGGCGCCGCCACGTCCCTGGCTGCCGGCACGCTGCCGCCACACACGACCATCGCCCTGCTGGACCCCGCCTGATGAGTGACAATGAGCTTCGCGACCTCGCCCGTGCCGCCGGCATCGCGGTGGAATGGAAGGACGTGAACGGGCGGGACCAGGTGGTTCCACCGGAGGCCATGCGGGCCATCCTGGCCTCGCTGGAACTGCCGGCCGGCAACGAGGCCGAGATCCGCGAGAGCCGCGAGCGGCTGCGGAAGGAGCAGAGCGGCCTGCCCCCGCTCTGCACGGCAATCCAGCACCGCCCTATCCTGCTTGGCCTTCCCGGGGAGCCGGAGTTCCGCCTGACGCTTGAGAGCGGCGAGAGCTGGGAGGGCCGTGCATGGCAGGAGAACGGGCTCTGCACGCTGCCGCCCGTGAACGAGACCGGCTACCACCGGCTGGAGATCGGCGGGCAGGAGACAGTGCTGGCCGTCTGCCCGCAGCGCTGCCACGGGATCGCGCCGGGCACGCGGCCCTGGGGCCTGGCCCTGCAGCTCTATTCGCCGCACCGCAAGGGGGATGGCGGGATCGGGGATTTCACCGGCCTCGCGCAGCTCGCCACCTCGGCGGCCCGGCACGGGGCGGAGGCCATGTCCATCTCTCCCGTCCATGCGCAGTTCTCGGCGGATCCAGAGCGCTTCTCGCCCTATGCGCCCTCCTCGCGCCTCTTCCTCAATGTGCTGCATGCTGATCCGGCCGCGCTGGGCCAGGACGCATTGCGCACCGCCCTGTCCGAGACCGGGCTGGCCGACGAGTTCGAGCGGCTGGAGGGGCTGGACCTCGTGGATTGGCCGGCGGCCGCGCGCCTGCGCCTTCGCCTCTTCCGCTCCATCTTCGACCGCTTCTCCGGCGATCCGGCCTTCGACCGCTTCCGCGAGGAGGGCGGCGAGGCGCTGGAGAGCCATGCCCGCTTCGAGGCGCTGCACGCCCATCTCTACGGCCGCGACCCCTCCTTGTGGCACTGGAAGAGCTGGCCGGACGAGTTCCGTAGCCCGGACGCCCCCGGCGTTGCCAGTTTCGCGCAGGAGCACGAGCGGGAGGTCACCTTCCACGCCTTCCTGCAATGGGTGGCTGATCGCGGCCTCGGCGCCGCCCAGGCGGCCTTCAAGGGCGCGGGGGCGAAGATCGGACTGATCGCCGATCTCGCCGTGGGGACGGATGGCGGGGGTAGCCATGGCTGGTCGCGGCAGGGGCAGATCCTCCGCGGCGTCGGCGTCGGTGCACCGCCCGACATTTTCTCGCCCCTTGGCCAGTCATGGGGCATTTCCGCCTTCTCGCCGCGCGGGCTGCGCGACAATGGCTACACCGCCTTCCTGGAAATGCTGCGCGCCGCCATGCGCCATGCCGGAGGGGTGCGGATCGACCATGCGATGGGCCTCGCCCGTCTCTGGCTTGTCCCGAACGGGGAGGACGCGACCAAGGGCGCCTATCTCCACTTTCCCGTGGACGACATGCTGCGCCTGGTCGCGCTGGAATCGCGGCGCCATCAGGCCATCGTGGTGGGCGAGGATCTCGGCACCCTGCCCGAGGGCTTCCGCGAGCGCCTGGACGAGACGAATCTGATGGGCCTGCGCGTGCTGTATTTCGAGCAGGAGAAGGATGGCCGGTTCACCCCGCCCTCCCAGTGGTCGCCGGGCGCGGTGGCCGTCACCACCACCCATGACCTGCCCACCGTCGCGGGCTGGTGGAAGGGACGCGACATCGAATGGCGCGTGAAGCTCGGCCGCCTGGGTGAGGGTGCCGACGGCACGCCGCAACGCGAGGAGCGCGCGCGCGACCGCGTCCATCTCTGGGAAGCCATGCGCGCGAGCGGCGCCACGCAGGGCGATATGCCCGGCGAGGATCAGGGGGAGGAGGTGGCGACGGTGGCTGCCCGCCACGTCGCCTCTGCCGCCTGCGCCCTGGCTCTGCTGCCCATGGAGGACGCGTTGGCGCTGGAGGAGGCGCCGAACCTGCCGGGAACCACCGAGGGACATCCCAACTGGCGCCGGCGCCTGCCGGGCGAGGCCGCTACAATACTGGACCAGCCGGAAACCGCAGCGCGCCTGCGCGCTTTCGCCGAGGCACGTTGATGGTCTCACGCTGATGCCCGCCCCCACCACACCCCGCGCCACCGCGCGCCTGCAGTTCCACAAGGACTTCCCGCTGGATGCGGCGGTGCCCCTGGTGCCGTATTTCCAGAAGCTCGGGATCAGCCATCTCTATGCCTCGCCCATCCTGAAGGCGCGGCCCGGTTCCACCCATGGCTACGACATCGTGGACCCGGAGCGGATCAACCCGGAACTGGGCGGGGAGGAGGCGCTGCAACGTCTCGTCACCACGCTGCGCGCCCATGACATGGGCCTCATTCTCGACATAGTGCCGAACCATATGGGCGTCGGCGGTGCCGATAATGGCTGGTGGCTGGATGTGCTGGAATGGGGACCGAAATCCCCCTTTGCCAAGTTCTTCGACATCGACTGGAACCCGCCCGATCCCACGCTGAACAACCGGATGCTGGCGCCCTTCCTCGGTGCCCCCTACGGCACCGTGCTGGAATCGGGCGACCTGGCCCTGCATTTCGAACCCGAAAGCGGCAAGATCTACGCCCAGTATTTCGAGCACCGCTTCCCTCTGGCGCCCCATACCTACGCGATGCTGCTCTCCGCCACTGGAGAGCCGATGCTGACGGGCCTGGCCCAGACCTTCCGCTCCCTGGAGACCGGCACCGACCGCGACGCCACGCGCGCCGCCGCCGGACTTGCCCTGGACATGCTGGCGCAGCATGCCCGTACGCCCGAGGGCCGCGTGCAGATCGATGCCGCCATTGCGGCGCATGATCCGAAAGACGAGGTAGGCCGCGCCCGGCTGCATGAGCTGCTGGAGATGCAGAACTACCGCCTGGCCTGGTGGCGTGCGGCGACGGATGAGATCAACTGGCGCCGCTTCTTCGACGTGACCTCGCTGGGCGGCCTGCAGGTGGAGCGCCCGGCTGTTTTCGAGGCAACCCATGCCCTGATCCTGCGCCTCTATGCCGAAGGCTGGATCGACGGCGTGCGCGTGGACCATGTGGATGGTCTGGCCGATCCGCGCGGCTATTGCCGCAAGCTGCGCCGCCGGCTGGAGGCGCTGACGCCGAAGCGCCCGGCGAACGCCCCCAAGGGCCATCCGCTGCTGCTGATCGAGAAGATCCTGGCGCCGCATGAGAAGCTGCGCCGCGACTGGATGGTGGACGGCACCACCGGCTACAACTTCATGGACGAGGTTTCGGGCGTCCTGCACGACCCCGCTGGCGCGGAGCCGCTCGCCGCGCTTTGGCACGACCTGACCGGCCGTCCCGCCGATTTCGGCGAAGAGGCGCGCGAGGCCCGGCGCCAGATCCTGCGTTACAATCTGGCCAGTGAGTTGAACGGCACCTCCGTCGCGCTGCAGCGCATTGCCATGCGCGACCTGGCCACGCGCGACTTCACCCTGACCGCCATCCGCCGGGCATTGACGGAGGTGCTGGTCCATTTTCCCGCCTATCGCTCCTATCTCGGCATTGCCGGGCGCAGCGAGTCAGATCGCCGCCTGCTGGACTGGGCCATGGCTGGCGCCCGCCGAACCGTACGCGCAACCGAGAGGCCGTTGCTCGAACTGCTGGACTCCTGGCTTGGCGGTGATGCTCCGCGGACCCTGCCGCATGCCCAGCGGCGGGAACGGCAGCGCGCCGCCGTGCGCTTCCAGCAGCTTTCGGCACCGGTTGCGGCCAAGTCCGTTGAGGACACGGCCTTCTACCGCTATGGCCGCCTGATCTCGCGCAATGAGGTGGGCTCCGAGCCCTCTCACTTCGCCGAAACCCCCGCTGCCTTTCACGCCGACTGCCGCGAGCGCGCGAAGTATTTTCCGCGCGAGCTGCTGGCGACCGCGACGCATGACCACAAGCGCGGCGAGGACACGCGTGCCCGCCTGGCCGTTATTTCCGAGCTGCCCGAGGAATGGGCGAGCACCCTCACGCGCTGGACGCGACTGAATACATCGCTGAAGAAGGAGGTGGACGGCGAGCCCGCGCCCGACGCCGCCGACGAGATCATGCTTTACCAGTCTCTTATCGGCGCGTGGCCGCTGGAGCTGGATCCCTCCGACGAGGCAGGGGTGGAGGAGCTGATCAAGCGTCTTGCCGCCTGGCAGGAGAAGGCGTTGCGTGAAGGCAAGCGCCGCTCCGAATGGGCCGTGCCGAACGAGCCCTATGAGGCAGCCTGCCGCGACTTCCTCACAAGCATGCTCGCCGCGGACCGTGCATCGCGCCTGCGGGACGAGGTGGCGGCGCTCGTCCGGCGCCTCGCCCCGGCTGGAGCCGTCAACGGGCTGGCCCAGGTGCTGATCCGCTGCACCGCGCCGGGCATCCCGGATCTTTATCAAGGCACGGAGTTCTGGGACTTCTCCCTGGTGGATCCGGACAACCGCCGCCCCGTGGATTTCGCGGCGCGCGAGGCCGCGCTGGAGGCGGGTGAAATGCCTGCCGCCCTGCTACCGCGTTGGAAGGATGGGCGGGTCAAGGCCGCGCTGATCGCCCGCGCCCTGGCTTTGCGCGCCCGCTTGCCCGAACTTTTCGCGGAAGGCGAATACCTCCCGCTGGAGGCGGAAGGCGAGATAGCGCCGCATATTCTCGCCTTTGCGCGGTGCCATGGGGATTCGGCCAGCATCACGGTCGTCACCCGCTTACCGGGGAGGCATCTCGGTGCGGATGCGCTGCCCATGATTCCTGCCGAAGCCTGGGGCGACACGGCATTGGTGCTGCCGCCTGCCCTGGCCGGGCTGTCCTTCCAGGATGCGCTGGGTGACGGTGCGGCGGCGCGTGGGGAGCGCCTGCCGGTGGCCAAGCTGCTGGCCGCTTTGCCCGTTGCGCTTCTCGCCGCGGGTTGACAGAGGCCGGCGGCGGTCTGGCACCAGGGCGTGACGAGGCGCCCTGGTGCCTGGCCTCTCAGGCGGTAAGGGACCGCCCCTTGGTTTCCGGCAGCAGCAGGGCCGCCAGGATGATGAGTCCGTAGGCCCCAACGGTGAACATGCCGATGGCCTGCCCCAATGGGACCGTCGCGCTCAGGATGCCAACCAGCGCCGGGAACAGCGCCCCGACCGCGCGGCCGAAATTGAAGCAGAAGCCGATGCCAGAGCCGCGTATCCGCGTCGGAAACAGCTCGTTGAAGAAGGCGCCGATGCCGCTGTAGATGCCTGAGGAGAAGAAGCCGAGCGGCGCGCCGAGCAGGAGCAGCACAGAGTCACCGATCGGCACGAACATGTAGACCAGCACGGTGATGACCGAGCAGCAGGCGAAGAGGAAGAAGTTCTTCCGCCGGCCGATGGCATCCGTCAGATAGGCGCTGATCACATAGCCCAGGAAGGAGCTGACGATCACGATGGCCAGGTAGCCGCCGGTGCTCAGCACGGAAAGTCCGCGCACCGTACTCAGATAAGTCGGCAGCCAGACCATGATCGCGTAGTAGCCGCCCTGCGTGCCAACCGCGAGCAGCGAGGCCAGGATCGTCGTCCGCAGGATGCCTGAGGAGAAGATGTCCAGGAAGCTGGAGCGTGCGGCACCCTGCTCGATCTTCCGCCGGTTCTCCAGGAAGATCTCGGGTTCGGCGACGTAGCGGCGCAGGAAGATCACGAAGATGGCCGGCAGAAGCCCGGCGGCGAAGAGGGCGCGCCACGCGATCTCGGCCGGAAGAAGATAGAAGAAGACGGTATAAAGCAGCGCCGCCGCGCCCCATCCCACGGCCCAGCCGCTATGCACGGTGCCGTTGCCCTTGCCGCGGTGCTTGTCGCGGATGATCTCGCCGATCAGCACGGCGCCGGCCGCCCATTCGCCACCGAAGCCAAGGCCCTGCAACGCCCTGCAGATCAGCAACTGTTCGAAGTTCTGCGTGAAGGCGCAAAGGAAGGTGAAGAAGGCAAACCACAGCACGGTAATCTGCAGCATCCGCACGCGCCCGTAGCGGTCGGCCAGGATACCCACCGCCCATCCGCCGACCGCGGAGGCCAGCAGCGTCACTGTCGCCAGCACCCCCGCATCGGCGCGGGTAAGGCCCCACAGCCCGATCAGCGTCGGAATCACGAAGCTGTAGAGCTGGACGTCCATTGCATCGAGGGCCCAGCCGCCGAAGCAGGCCCAGAAGGTCTTTCGTTCCTTCCCCGTCAGTTCCCTGTACCAGCCGAAAACCCCTGTGCTGGCATCGTCGGGGGTGGCGGCGCCCGGCAGAACCGGTCCTTCGACCTGTCCACTCATGGATGTCTCTCTCCCGTTTCTCCGCTTTTCCGCGGTTCTTTGATTGGTTCGTGCAGTCTGGAAGGAGCCTTGTCCCGGAACTCCCGAATCAAGGGAAAAGACGTGGGGCCGCTTCCGTCGCCGGAAGCGGCCGACGGCGTGTGCTCAGGCGGGTTCCTTGATGGCGGCCTGCCACTTCGATCCCCAGTCGTCCCCGACCAGGTCGACGATGCTGCCGTCCTTCTCGAAGAACTTGTTGGGCACCTGGAACATGGCCAGCATCAGGCCGCCCTCTGGAGTCCAGGCGGAATGCCGGCTTCCGGCTGGGCGCCAGACGAACTCGCCGGGCCCGACGGAAAGGCCGACCTCATGGCCTGTCTTGTCGACCAGCCTTCCTTCCATCACGTAGGTCTGTTCCAGAAGGACGTGCTCATGGTCCGGCAACTCGGCGCCGGGATCCATTTTTAGGAGCACGGTCAACAGGCCGGTCGCCTTATCGACGAGCAGCGTTTTCACATAAACCCCAGGATACTTGATCGGCTCCCACGGAAGGTCATTCGCGTGCACCAGGCGTGATGCCAGGGGATGAAGATTTTCATGGTTCTTGGCGCTTGGGGTGAATGCTGTCGTCATACGTTCCTCCTTCGGGCCGAGATCCGGTGCTTGATGCTCGGCATTGGGCGAGGCGAGCCCGCCCCGTTGAGGTCGTCAGCACCCGGCCGGGCCGGCATTTCCTGAATGCCTCCACTGCCCGCCCATAACTGAAGACCCGGTTCATCATCTGGCGGCTGCCGGGATGGAAAGCGTTACTTATGCGGCGTCCAGGCGGGCCGATGCCGGGTGGATGCACGCTTCCAAAACTGTGGTGGCTATCCGCCCTGCGCGAGCATGATGTCAGGGCAGCGCGTGTGCTTGATCAAGGTGACAGGCATCGTTGCCATGAACCTTTCCTGGACCAATTCCTGGGCCAGTTGGTCAGTGAGACCGCCAGCCCTCTTTTTTTCTCCGAGGATCAGAGGCTCGGCTTGTCTGGCTGTCAAGCAGAACCATGGCGGGGCATGCTTCTGCGGGCTGTGGGCGTTGAATTGGTTTGAATTGGCTCAGGTTGGTTCATGTGGTGCTTCACGGAGTCTTTGGCCCTTCATGGCCGGGGGCGGCCCCGCCTGCTTCCGGCGCCCTCCGCTGTGCCGACTCGTTCCGTGGATCGCCCTTTCCCGACGACTCCGCCGCATGGCAGCCCCGACGCATCGCTTCCTAATCTGCGCGTTTGACGTCGCCCCCCCCAGCATGGCGTAAGCTTGCCGCCACGAAACTGCGCGGAACCGCCGCTTGCCCACTGACCCATCACATTCCCCGAGGCCGCGTGCCTGGGCCGAGGAGCGCCTGGCCTTGGCTCTTGAGGCCTCCGGCATCGCCGGCGCCTGGGACTGGGATGCGGAAACCAATCTCATCCATGGCGATGCCCGCGCCTGCATGTTGCATGGCATGGACCCGATGCTGGGTGAGCAGGGAGCACCTGGCCCCACGCTTCTCGCCCATGTGGTGCCGGAGGACCGTCCCTCGCTGGATCGGGCCCTGGCCCTGGCCCTGGCTGGTCGCGCGCCGCTGAATATCGCCTACCGCGTCTGGCCGCCGGGCGGGGATGTCGTCTGGGTGTTGCTGCGCGGCCGAGTGCTCCGTGATGCCGCGGGCACGGCCATGCGCCTGGCCGGGGTCGCGCTGGACATCTCCGACCAAAAAAACACCGAGGCCGCGTTGCGGGAGAGTGACGCCCGTTTCCGCGCCATCGCCGACACCATGCCCCAGGTCGTCTGGTCGGCCCGCCCGGACGGCTACCACGACTACTTCAATCGCCGCTGGTATGACATGACCGGCATGGCGCCCGGCGAGGCCGATGGGGAGGCCTGGTCCGAGATGGTTCACCCGGAGGACCAGCCGCAAGCCTGGGAGCGCTGGCGCCACGCGCTGACCACCGGCGAAACCTATGAGGTCGAGTATCGCCTCCGCATGGCCGACGGATCCTGGCGCTGGTTTCTCGCCCGCGCCATGCCGGTCCGGAACGCGCGCGGAGGCATCACCCGCTGGTTCGGCACCTGCACCGATATCCACGACCTGCGCCGCCTGGCCACGGAGCAGGAGGTGGTTGGCCATGAGCTGACGCACCGGATCAAGAATCTCTTCTCCGTCATCGTCTCGCTCGTCTCCCTCTCCGCCCGCGGCCACCCCGAGGCCGGGGCCTTCGCGGAGGATTTGCGTGGCCGGATCAATGCCCTGGCCCGCGCCCATGAATTCGCCCGCCCGCCGGGCCCTGGCGGCCGCTTCCAGGGGGACCGGCCTACCCTGTTTCGCTTCCTGCGCGAATTGCTCTCCCCCTACGCCCCCAGCCCCGGGCAGGAGGATCGGATCGTCATTGCCGGCGATGACCAGGCTTTCGATGACGCTGCGGCCACGCCGCTCGCGCTGCTGTTCCACGAACTCGCGACCAACGCGACCAAATACGGGGCCCTGTCCCGCCCAGCCGGGCGCGTCCGTATCTTGGTGGAGCAGCAGGCCGAGGCCATCGTCCTGCGCTGGCACGAGAGTGGCGGCCCGCCCCTGGCCGGCCCGCCTGCGCGTGAGGGGTTCGGCAGCCGGCTGGCAACCATCAGCGTGCAGGGCCAGCTTGGTGGCACCATCACGCGGAACTGGACGCCGGAGGGTCTGGAGCTAGAAGCCCGCCTGCCGGTGGACGCCCTCGATCGCCGTCGCCGTACCCGCCAGCAGGCGTAGCTCGTCGGGCGGCACCGCGGAGCGCCCCTCGCGTAGGGAGATGGCGAAGCGCACGGCCTCGTTCAGCGCCGCCTCGGAATGGGGCTTGGACAGGATGCCAACCGGACCGCTGATCCCCGGCCCGACCTGATGCGGATTGGCAGTGAGATAAATGACGGTGGCACCCCAGTCCTGGGACAGGACTTCGCCCAGCCTCGGGCCGGTGGGGCCGTCCCGCAGATTCAGGTCCACCAACGCCAGATCGATCCCTTCCTGGGCAATTTTCAGGGCCTCCCGCGAGTCCGCCACAGCGCCCACCACCTCATGGCCCATGGCCTCAAGGGAATAGGAGAGGTCGAGGGCGATAAGAGCCTCGTCCTCCACGATCAGGATGCGCTGCGACATGACATTTATCCGACGACTGGGTGACGCCGGGAGAACTGAATGGGGTGCCAGGGGTTTCGTCCCATGGATCGCAGTGCGGCAGTGTGTTCGTGGCACCTCAGCCGCCCTCAGGGCAGGAGGCGGGACAGGACCACCTCGCGCTCGTCGCGATCTTCCAACTCCCGCGTGACCGGCACTCGGAAGCGGGCCACCGGCGCCAAGCCTTCGCTGGGAACATAGGCGCGGCCAGGATCGGCCAGGATCACCTCAGCCCCCGCTGCCGCCAGGCTGCGCAGCCAGGGCAGGATATGGCGGGTCATCGGCGCCTCGTAGCAGACGTCGCCGGCCAGCACCGTGTCCCACCGATTGGGCGTGCCCACCACATCGCCGGGTGCTTCCAGCACGGAAACGCCGTTCAGCCGGGCGTTGAGCCGGGTGGCGGCATGGGCAAGTGGGTCGATCTCCGCGGCCTCCACCAGTGCTGCCCCGGCCCGCGCCGCCGCGATGGCGGCCAGGCCTCCCCCCGCCGCGAAGTCCAGCACGCGCCGTCCCGCTACGCGCGACCGTTCGTCCAGCACCCAGCGGGCCAGCGCCTGGCTGCCAGGCCAGGCGAAGGCCCAGAAGGGGGGCTCAATGCCCTGCTCGCCGAGCCAGGCCTCGGTCGCCTGCCAGATCGGGGTGATCTCGGTGGCCAGATAGAGCGGGATCTCGGGTACCAGGGCTGGGTGCGCGATGGCCGTGTGGGCGACGACAAAGGCCTCGGGATCCTTCACGGGATTTCGGCCGATGTGCCCAGATGCCGAAGTGCCGGTCCTTCCCCGCCTTTCACAACCGTCCCACCAGAAGCGCCAGGGCGATCAGCAATCCGGCGTCGCGATTCGATTTGAACAGCCGCAGGCAGAGCCCTGGATCATGGATATCGAGCCGCCATACCTGCCAGGAGAAATGGGCTGCCGGTACGAGGAGCGCGACGAGGAAAAGCGGGTCCAGCCCCGCAACAAGCCCCGCCGCAGCCACGAGGAGGATGCAGATCGCGAAGGACACCCCGAGGAAGGGCTGCGTGCGCTCCCCTAGTGTCAGGGCGGAGGAGCGGATGCCGACCAGCGCGTCATCCTCCCGGTCCTGGTGCGCGTAGATCGTGTCATAGGCCAGGGTCCAGAAGAAAGCGGCGACCCAGAGCAGCAGGGCAGGGGTCTCCAGCCGCCCGGTGCTTGCCGCCCAACCCGTTGGCGCCGCCCAGGTGAAGACGAAGCCCAGCATGGCCTGAGGCCAGTTCGTCACGCGCTTTGCCAGAGGATAGAGGACAATCGGCACCAGCGAGCAGGCGCCGAACAGGATTGCGGCGGGGGGAAGCTGGAGCAGGATCACCAGCCCCAGCACCAGCAGGGCGGCCAGGAAGGCGAGGGCCTGCCGGGAGGAGACGGCGCCGGATGCCAGGGGGCGGCCCTGGGTCCGCTCCACCTGGCGGTCAAGGTCGCGGTCCCACAGGTCGTTCACCACGCAGCCCGCGCCGCGCATCACCACCGCCCCGACCCCGAACAGCAGGGTGAGCCACAATCCCCGCCCCCAGGAGGGCGCGGCGGCCGCGAAGGCCCAGAGCCCGGGAAGGAAGAGCAGCCAGGAGCCGATCGGGCGGTCCAGCCGCATCAGCAGGGCATAGGGAATGAGGGCGGAAGGAAGCCAGCCGGACAGGCCTTCCCGCCGGATATCGGTGTAAGGAGCCACGAACTCCCTGTCCGACGGATCGCCGCCTGTGTCCATCCCGCGTCTCTTCACCGAACATGACCTGCGCGAGGGAACGGCCATTCCCGCCGCCCCGGGGCAAGGCCGCTATCTCGGCGCGGTGATGCGAAAGAAGGAGGGGGATGCCGTGACCCTCTTCAACGGCAGGGATGGAGAGTGGCGCGGCCGCATCGGCACGATCCGCAAGGATGATGCGGCGCTGGTGCCCGAAGTCTTGGTCCGGCCGCAGCCGCCCGCGGCCGGCCCCGTTCTGCTGGTGGCCGCCCTGAAGCGGGAGGCAATGGAATGGGTGGTGGAGAAGGCGACCGAACTGGGCGCCCGGGCCATCCACCCCGTCCTCACGACCCGCGCCGTGCCGGACCGGGTGAACCGCGCCCGCCTGGCCCTCATCGCCCGGGAGGCGGCGGAGCAGTGCGAGCGCCTGGATGTGCCGGATCTGGCCGAGGCCGTGCCATTATATGCCGCCCTGGAGGGTTGGGACCCCGCCACCCCCCTCATCGTGGCGGCCGAGCGGCGGGAGGCGGCACCCCTGGCCACCCTCCTGGCCGGTCCCGTTCCGGCCCTTCTCGTCGGTCCCGAGGGCGGCTTCACGGGACCGGAACTTGACGCCTTGGCGCGGCATCCCTTTGTTGCAATGGCCAGCCTCGGCCCCCGAATCCTCCGGGCGGAGACGGCGGCGGTCTCGGCGCTGGCGGTTGTGCAGGCGATCCGCGGCGATTGGACCCATCACACGGACGAGTAGAAAGCAGCATGTCCAATCCTGGCGAGGCCGATCTCACGCCGATCCAGTCCGCGCGTGACCTCGCCGGATGGTTCGCCGCCGGCAGCAAGCCGCGCGACCAATGGCGGGTGGGCACAGAGCACGAGAAGATCGGCTTCCACCGCCGAGGCTTCACTCCGCCCTCCTATGAACCCAACGGCATCGCCGCCCTGCTGGAAGGGCTGGCCGCCAAGGGCTGGGAACGGATCGAGGACAGCGGCAAGCTCATCGGCCTCAAGCGCGGCGAGGCGAGCGTCAGCCTGGAGCCGGGCGGCCAGTTCGAGCTCTCCGGCGCCCCTGTCGCGACAATCGGGGAGACCGAGGCCGAGCTGGACGACCATTTGCGCGACCTGCGCGAGGTGGCGGAGCCGCTCGGCATCGGTTTCGCGGGCCTCGGCTTCCATCCCATCGCCACGCGGGAGGCGATGCCCTGGATGCCCAAGACGCGCTACGCGATCATGCGGAACTACATGCCGCGTGTGGGCGATATGGGCCTCGACATGATGCTGCGCACCGCCACCGTGCAGGCCAATCTCGATTTCGGGGATGAGGCGGACATGGTGGAGAAGCTTCGCATCTCCCTCGCGCTCCAGCCGCTGGCCACCGCCCTTTTCGCCAATTCCCCTTTCCGGGAGGGGGCGGCAACGGAATACCGCACGCTACGCGGCCAGGTCTGGACCCGCACCGATCCCGACCGCACCGGCATCCCCCCCGTGGTCTTCGAGGACGGCTTCGGCTTCGAGCGCTTCGCCGACTGGGTCCTGGACGTGCCCATGTATTTCGTGATGCGCGAGGGACGCTTCGTGGACGCGACCGGCACCACCTTCCGCGACTTTATGGCGAAGGGACTGCCGAGCGACTCCTCCATCCGCGCCACCATGGGCGACTGGGCGGACCATGTGACGACGGTCTTCACCGATGTCCGCCTCAAGCGATTCCTGGAGATGCGCGGTGCCGATATGGGCTCCGCCTCCATGGTGACGGCGCTTCCGGCCTTCTGGGTCGGGCTGCTCTATGACGACGCGGCGCAGAAGGCGGTCGCCGCCCTCACGCGCGACTGGTCCGTCGCGCAGATGCAGGCGCTCCGTGCCGCCGTGCCGATGCAGGCGCTGGATGCCGAGATCAGCGGCGTGCCGTTGCGCGAGGTGGCGCGCGAGGTGCTCGCCATCGCGGGCGACGGATTGCGCGCCCGGGGCCATGGGGAGGAGCGCTTCCTGGCCCCGCTGGAGCGCGTCGCGGCCTCGGGCGAAACCCAGGCCGATCACTGGCTGCGCCGCAATGCCGAGAGCTGGGGCGGGGATGTGTCGCGGGTCTTCGAGGAGGCGGCGCTGTAACGGTCCCGCGCCTTCCGGCCGGGCGGAAACCACACCGGCGGAGCGGCTCGGGGCCAGCGTTTCGGCCCGAAGGCCGCCGTCAGGACAGCCGGCGCACCATATAGACGCGGCGGAACCCTTCCTCCTCGCGCCGCTCCGTCTCCGTGAAGCCGGCTTTCGCGTAGATGGCGCGGTTACGTTCCATCCGCTCATTCGTCAGCAAGCGCAGCTCGCGCAGGCCGAGGCGGCGTGCCTCCGTCTCGGCGAAGGCGAGCAGCATGCGACCGATCCCCTGGCCATGCAGCGCCGGCTCCACGGCCAGATCCTCGATCCAGAGATGGTCGGCGCGATCCTCGATCACCGCCAGGGCGATGATCGCGCCGTCCCGCTCCATTACATGCGCTTGCCCATGGGCGATCCGGGCGGCGAAGTCGTCATCCATCGGTGCCGGACGGCGGCCGAGCAGGGGGACGTAATGGGCATAGGCCCGCTCGACCAGCGCCTTGATGGCGGCGGCCTCTTCCGGCCGCGCGAGGCGCAGCGGGCTCATCCGGCCGCCACCAGCCCGATGCCGCCAGCCGCTGAGATGCCCAGTATGGCCCAGCGCAGCCTTGCTCCGTGCAGCCAGCGCCGCGCGGGGCCGGACAGCGCCGCCCCCAGCGCAATGCCCGGCAACAGCCCCAACGCCAGCCACACCTCCTGCCAGCCCAGCCGCCCCGCAGGAATGGCCATGCCGAGCAGGGTGAGATGCGCCAGCAGCCAGAACAGCCCGAGGAAGCCGCGCACTGCCTGGGCCGGAAGATGCGACACCACCAGCCCCATCAGCGGCCCGTGCACGCCGGAGATGCCGCCCATGACGCCCGAGACGAAGCCGGCCCCGGCCAGCATCGGCACTGTCGGCCGCAGCCGGGGCACCGCGATGGCCAGCGCGACTGCCATCAGCACCACGACCCCATAGCCCTGGCGCGTCGCCAGGGCCGGCTGCAGCACGGCCAGCGCCATGCCGATCGCCGTGCCGGCCGCGACCCCCAGCACGGAGGGCAGCAGCATCCCCGGCGGCACGGCGCGTGAATCCACCCGCCACTGGCCGAACATCATCACCAGCGCCGAGAGGATGAAGGGCACCGGAACCAGCCGCGGGTCGATAGCGACCAGCAGCGGCACCCCCACCAGCGTCAGCCCGAGCCCCGCCGAAAGCTGGACGATGGCGGAAAGCGCGACGACCAGATCGGCGAGGATGAAGTCCCAGAAGCCCACCTGGCGGTCAGACGGCCGTGCCGCCGATGGTCAGTCCCTTCATCTTCAGCGTCGGCTGGCCCACGCCCACTGGAACGCCTTGCTCCTGCTTGCCGCAGGTGCCGATGCCGGCATCCAGCGCCATGTCGTTTCCGATCATGGAAACCTGGGTCAGGGCGCTCGGCCCGTCGCCAATCAACGTCGCGCCCTTCACGGGGGCACCGATCTTCCCGTCCTCGATCATGTAGGCCTCGGAGGCCGAGAAGACGAACTTGCCCGAGGTGATATCCACCTGCCCGCCGCCGAAATTCACGGCGTAGAGGCCACGCTTCACGCTGCGCAGGATCTCCTCCGGCGCGTGCTCTCCGCCCAGCATCACCGTGTTGGTCATGCGCGGCATCGGAACATGGGCATGGCTCTGGCGCCGGCCATTACCGGTGGGCGCCACGCCCATCAGGCGGGCATTCTGCCGGTCCTGGATGAAGCCGGTCAGGATGCCATCCTCGATCATCACGGTGCGGCTGGTCGGGGTGCCCTCGTCGTCCACGGTCAGGCTGCCGCGACGGTCCGGGATGGTCCCATCATCCACCACCGTCACGCCCTTGGAGGCCACGCGCTGGCCCATCAGCTTCGCGAAGGCGCTGGTGCCCTTGCGGTTGAAGTCCCCCTCCAACCCATGGCCGATCGCCTCATGCAGCAGGATGCCGGGCCAGCCCGGGCCGAGCACGACCTCCATCTCCCCGGCCGGGGCAGGCACGCTGTCCAGGTTCAGCACGGCCTGGCGCAGCGCCTCGTCCACTGCGGCCTTCCAGTTCTCCTTGCCCAGCATACGGTCATAGGCGAAGCGGCCGCCCATGCCGTAGCTGCCGGTCTCGCGCCGCCCGTCCTTTTCCACGACGACGGAGACGTTCAGCCGCACCAGCGGGCGCAGATCGGCCACTTCGCGCCCATCGGCGCGCATGATCCGCACGGCCTGCCACTCGCCATAGAGCGAGGCCATCACCTGCACCACGCGCGGGTCGCGCCCACGGGCGAAGGCGTCGATCTCCGCCAGCAGCGCCGTCTTGGCGGCGAAATCCATCGCCTGAAGCGGATTGGCGGAATCGTAGAGGCGCGCATTGGTCGCGCGTGGCGGCTCGGCCACGCGGATCGCGCCATCGCCCGCCAGGCCGCGCACGGCAGCGGCGGCGCGGCGCAGGGCAGGGGCCGAGACCTCGCCCGCATGGGCATAGGCCGCCGCCGCCCCGCGCACCGCGCGCAGACCGAAGCCGCGCTGCGTGTCGAAGGTGGCGGAGCGGATGCGCCCATCCTCCAGGCTCAGCATCTCGCTTTCCCGGTATTCCAGGAACAACTCCCCGTCCTCGGCGCCCGAAAGGGCGTCGGCGGTAATGCGCCCGGCTTCCGCGGCGTCCATCTCGCGGAAGAACAGGCGGGCGGTGGCGTCCAGCGGCGCGTCGTTGATGAAGGCGCTCATGCCGAATTCTCCTCTGCCGGGGGCACCGTAAGCCGCGCGGTGGTGCCCTCTCCGGGGGTGCTGTCCAGTGTCAGGGTGATTCCCATCGCCTCCGCCAGCGAACGCGCCAGATATAGGCCGAGGCCGGAGCCCGAGTAGTGGCGGGTCAGGCCGCCCTCGAGTTGGGTAAAGGCTTCCATGGCGCGGGGGATGTCCTCCGGCGCTATGCCGATGCCCGTATCGGTGATGGTGATGACCGAGCCGCCATCCCGCGGCATTGCCGAGAGCGTCACCTCGCCCGCCGGCGTGAACTTGATGGCGTTCGACAGCAGCGCGTCCAGCACCTGCCGCAGCCTGGCCTCATCGCCGCGCATCGGCGGCAGCATCTCCGGGATGCGGAGGGTGAATCCGAGCCGGCCCCCGGCCGCCTTGAGCGCGGAGGCGGCTGCGGCATGCAGGACCGGGGCGGGATCGAAGACAGTGCCGCGCATGGCGACAGCTTCCGTCTCGATCCGCGTCGCCTCCAGCAGCCCGTCGACGAGCCCCAGAAGCTGCTGGCCGGCCGCCAGCACCTCCTCGGCATGGGCGCGCATCCTGTCGGGCTTGCCCTCCTCCAGGATGGCCTCGGAGAAGCCAATGACTGCATGCAGCGGGGTGCGCAACTCATGCGTCATCGTCATCAGGAAGCTCGTCTTGGCGCGTGAGGCGGCCTCGGCCGTGTCGCGGGCGGCCTGCAACTCCGCCCGGGCGCGCTGGTCCTCCGTCACGTCGCGGTAGGTGCGGATGAAGCCACCATCCGGGGTCGGATCGGTGCGGATCTCCAGCAGGGTCCCATCGGGGCGGCGGCGAATGTAGCGGCCGACATCCCGGACCGGCTGGGCGCCGCGCGCCTTGGTGAAGCGGCGCACTTCCTCCGGCGCCCCGAACTCGCCCGCAGCGATCTGCAGACCGCGCAATTCCAGGATATGACGGCCGGGCGCCATGTCCTCGACGCGCAGCCCACACATCTGCGCGGCCAGGGCATTTGCGGCGATCAGGGTGCTATTGAGGTCGAACAGCGCGACACCCTCGGGCTGGTTGTCCAGCATGGCCCGAAGGGTGGCCATGCGGCGCTCGGCCGCTGCCTCGGCCGCCACGCGGGCGGTCACATCCGTCACCACCGCCACCCGCCCGCCATCCGGAAGCGGAACGACGCGAACGGAGATGACGGTGCCGTTGGGCCGGGTCCGAACCTGCTCATAGGCCATATCGAAGGCAGAGCGCGCATTCCGCAGCGTCTGCTCCATTTCCGTCCCGAACTCGCCTGCGGCGATGCGGCGCGCGAGGATGTCCCCGTGGTTCTCGCCCACCTCCACCTCGGCTCCGGCCATGACACGCTGATAGGCGGCGTTCACCAGCCGCACGCGCCGGTCCGGGCCATAGACGCAAACACCATGCGGCAGCGCGTCTATCACGCTGCGGGTCAGTGAATCAGTTTGAAGGCCTTCCTGGGGTGGGGCGTCGCTCAAGCGGGTGGGCCTGTTCGGGGCCGGCGCAGCGCGTGCATCAGGATCAGCACAGCCCCCAGCACCGCCACCGCCACAGTCTGGTGCAGCGTGCCCAGCCAGACCGGCACGACCTGCAGCAGGGTCGCCACTCCCAGCGCGTATTGCAGCATGACCACCCCGGCGAGGCCCATGGCGGCTGCGCGAGCAGGGCCCGCTGGCAGGCGTGCCAGGGCCAGCCAGCCCAGTGCCAGGGCGGAAAGACCGGTCAGCGTCGCCAGCAGGCGGTGATTGAACTGCACCGCGGCCACGTTCTCGACGAGGTTGCGCAGGAAAGGGGTCAGTGCGGCATAGCCTTCCGGAATGATCTGGCCGCCCATCAGCGGGAAGGTGTTGTAGTCCAGCCCCGCCTTGATGCCGGCGACGAAGCCACCCGCCAGCATGGTCAGCACCACCAGCCCCGCGGTGGCATGGGCCAGCGGCCGCAAGGTCCGGGCCTCGGGCGGTGCGTTCCGGTCAGGACGCAGCAGCGACAGCGCGGTCCAGAGCAGCATCGCGAAGAGCAGCAGCGCGAGGCCGAGATGGATCACCAGCCGCCAGGGCGAGACGGCGGTGCGGTCCGCCTCGAAGCCCGAGGCGACCATGAACCACCCGACCGCCCCCTGCAGCCCGCCCAGGGCCAGCAGAAGCACCAGACGCTTGCCATAGCCCTGCGGGATGGCCCCACGCAGCCAGAACCAGACCAGGCCGGCGGCATAGACCAGCCCGATCAGCCGGCCCCAGAGCCGATGGGTCCATTCCAGCCAGAAGATGCCCTTGAAGCCCTCCAGCCCGAAGCCGCGATTCACCAGATGGTATTGCGGGATGGTGCGGTAGAGCTCGTAAAGGCGGTTCCACTCGGCATCGCTCATCGGCGGCAGGGTACCCCGCAAGGGCGCCCATTCCATGATGGACAGCCCCGATCCGGTCAGCCGCGTGGCACCGCCGAGTGCCACCATGACCCAGACCATCACGGCCACGGCCAGCAGCCAGAAAGCGACTGCGCGGGTGCGCCCGGCCGGCGTGGCGGTGCTAAGGTAAGGAGCCTGGGCGTCGAAGGGCATGATGTCCGATAAATGACGTGGGCGGCGCGGGCCGCAAGCGCAGGGAAGTATGCCTGCCCATGTGGGGCAAGGGGAGCTTGCAACCAAGCCGCTGTCCGTTTGTTTCATCTTGCTGGCGTTCCGACGGGGCCGCGCTGGACGTGCTGCCCGGCCCCTGCTACCCCCCGCCGCCGCATGTCCCCGCCCTTTCCTCCGCTCGACCGGCCGGCGCCCGGCGCCCTGGCCGCCGGCGGGCCGCCGACCTTCCTGCCCGGGGGCGGGCCCCTGATCAGCGTCGTGGTGCCCGTGCGGAACGAGGCCCCGAACATTGCCCCTCTGGTGGCCGAGATTGCGGCCGCCCTGGCGGGCGTGCCACATGAGATCATCTACGTGGATGACGGCTCGACCGATGGTACCGCCGCGGCGGTGCGCGCGGCGCCGGCCCCGGTGCGCCTGCTGCGTCATGCGGCCTCCTGCGGACAGTCGGCCGCCGTGGTCACGGGCATTCGCGCCGCCCACGCTCCCTGGATCGCGACGCTGGACGGGGATGGCCAGAACGATCCCGCCGATATCCCCCGGCTCTGGGCGCGCGCCCAGGCAGAAGGAGCGGACACGCTGGTCGCGGGCTGGCGCACCACCCGCAAGGACAGCTGGACCAAGCGCCGCACCAGCCGCATCGCCAACCGCGTGCGCGCCCGCCTGCTGGGCGACGCGACGCCGGATACGGGCTGCGGGCTGAAGGTTTTTCCGCGGGAGCTGTTCCTGGCCCTCCCGCATTTCGACCACATGCACCGCTTCCTGCCGGCCCTGGTCCTGCGAGGCGGCGGCCGCGTGGTGAGCGAACCGGTGGGCCATCGCCCCCGGACTCGCGGTGTCTCGAAATACGGTACGCTGGACCGGCTCGCGGTCGGGGTCGTGGACCTGTTCGGGGTAATGTGGCTGCAGCACCGCTGGAAGCGCCCCAGGCTGCTGCCCGACGATACCGATCCGCCGGCTGCCGCGTGAGCGCCACCTCCGCCCCCGGCACGCCCGCCACCCGTACGCGCCGCGCCCTGACCGCCGCCGGGCGGATGGCACTGATGGCGGCCGGGCTAGGGGTGGCGGGCTGGATCATCCGCATGCTCGGCTTCGCCCCGGGTGGCGAGACCGGCATGGCCTGGGTGGACCACTGGATCCGCGGCCAGGGGTTGTGGGGGGAGGCTGTGTTCCTCGGCGTCGGCACGGCCGCCGCAGCGGCCGGGTTGCCACGCCAGGCCGTTGCCTTCCTGGGTGGCTATGCGTTCGGTGCCCCGATTGGCACGGCGCTGTCCCTGGTGGCGCAGGTGCTGGGCTGTGCCGTGTCCTTTAGCTGGGCGCGGCTGGTCGGGCGCGGCTGGGCCGCGCGGCGTCTGGAGGGGCGTTTCGGACGCCGCCTGCGGCCGTTGCACGACCGCCTGACAGCCAAGCCCTTCGGCGCCACCCTGGCGCTGCGGCTGCTGCCCGTGGGCAACAATCTCGCCCTCAACCTGCTGGCTGGGCTGTCCGGCCTGCGGATGGCGCCCTTCCTGGCCGCCTCGGCCCTTGGCTACCTGCCGCAGACCCTGGTTTTCGTCCTGCTGGGGGATGGCGTGGCCGTGGACCGGACGGCGCAGCTTGTCCTCGGCGCGGCGCTGTTCGTGGTTTCCGTCATCCTGGGCGTGTGGCTGCTTCGGAGAGAGCCGCCGGCGGGCTGATCCTCACCCGAGCCGTCAGCTTCGACCCGTGACGGCTGGCGAAGGCCGGAATGAATGACGGGGCGCCCCATTCAGGTGCCGCTTCTTCAACCGTTCAGGCGTTTCACCCACCACTCAGCCCGGCTTTGCGGGCCTCGTTAAGGGTGGCATGCGATGCAGGCTCCGATTTCCTCCACCACGCATCGCCGGGACGCAATCGGTGGTTTGGCCGCGGCGGGGCTGGGTGTGGCTGCTGGCGCGGCCCACGCCCAGGCCGTTCTGCCGGGGGCCACAGGGCATGTCGTGCTGCTGGGCGATTCTTCCTTCGACAACAAGGCTTATGTGGGCGGTCAGCCCGATGTGGTGACCCATCTGCGCGGGCAGGTGCCGCATCCATGGCGCGTGACGCTAGCCGCCAGGGACGGGGCGGTGGTGAGCGACATCGGCAGGCAACTGGCCCAGATCCCGGCCGATGCCACCCATCTGGTGGTTAGCGTCGGCGGCAACGATGCCCTCCGGCGGGAAGGGATCTTCAACGAGGCGGCGCGGAGCGTCGGCGAGGCTGCGGGCAAGCTGGCGGAGCTGCGCGAGGCCTTCCGGCGGGATTACGGCGCCATGCTCGATGCGGTGCTGGCACGAGGTCTGCCAGTGGCGCTCTGCACCATCTATGACCCACGCTTCACGGACCCGCTGCGCCAGAGGCTGGGCCTGATGGGCCTAACTTTGTTCAACGATGGCATCAGCCGGGCCGCTTTCGCCCAGGGGCTTCCCGTGCTCGATCTGCGGCTGATTTGCGACGAGGACGCGGATTTCGCCAATCCGATCGAGCCCTCCGGCCAGGGAGGGAGGAAGATCGCCGCGGCGATCGTGCAACTCCTTTCGGAGCATGATTTCAGACGGCGCCGTTCCGGCGTGTTCACGGGAAAGCCTGCCCGCTAACGACGACGAGGCGGGCTGCGATCCGGGGCCGGATGCAGGATGAGGGAAGGCTAGCCCCCCAGCCCGCCTCGGAAAGGCAGCAGAAGAAGCTCGTACCAAGCCATATGCGCCACCCCGTAGAGCCCGGCCTTCCACATCAGGGCGGATCGGAAGCCGAACATCACCACCAGCATCGGCAGCAGCCCCAGTGCCGCCGTCCAGAGCAGCTCCCGCCGCACGGGCCGGCTCAGCGCGTCGGCCAGGGCCAGGGCCACGCGGTCCCGATCGTCCTGATAGACCACCCGTGCCAGACGCAATCCGAAACGGGGGACAAGGGAAGCGGCGCGGCCGATCTCCTCCATCTTCGCCTCCAGCATCGTGATCGCGTAGCGCGCCAGGACGAAGAGGGCGAATCGGAACACCGATGCGCCGCGCAGCAGGAACAGCGCCCGGGCCAGCGGCCAGGCCGAGACGATTCCCTGGGCGAAGTGCACGAGGTACCAGAACAGTACCGCCCCCGCCGCGATCAACGCCCAGGTAATGCTGGGCAGGTAGGGTGTGATCGCCGCCAGGAAGAAGAACACGGCCGTGACGCCGATCGCGACCAGCGCCTCCTCGGCGACGTAGCGGAACACGGCGTTGCCGATGAAGGCCTCCACAGCCGGTTCCAGCTCAGCCGCCAGTTCCGCCTCGCTTCCCGCAAGCAGGGCGGCGATCAGCGAGGCGCTGTCACCCTCCTGGGAGGGTGCCGCCAGGCGGGGCGGCTCGGGTTGGACGGGCTGGGCCATGCCGGGCAGAGTCGTCCCTGATGTTCCGCAAGTCGGTCAAGCCCGATCCGATCGCCGTCGCCCTGGACCATGCCCGCCGGGCAGTGGCAGGCGGTGATCCCCTGCCTCTGCTCCTGCTCTGCACGAAGCAGGAGCGGGCGGAGATCGCCGCGGCTGCCAGATTGGCCGAGACCGAGCCGCTCTCCCTGGCCGCGGCGTTGCGGCCCATGTTGGTGGAGGGCGCCGATGTGCCACCCGTCCTGCCGGCGCTGCTGACGGCGCTTCGGGTGCGGAAACTCTCCGCGCTCGGGGAGACCTCGCCGGTGGTGCGGGGCTTCACCCGGCCAGCGCCAAGGCGGGGAAGCTGGGTCGGCCGGCTGCTTGGCCGCGGCGCCACCCTGCTGGACGACGCCGTGGGCGCCGTGCCTGGGCTGGAGGAGCGGTTGGCCGGGATGCAGCGTTGCAACGTGCTGCTGGCCGGGCGGTCCGGCGCGGGCAAGAGCACGCTGGTGAACGCTGTCTTCGGCCATGTGGTGGCCGAGACCGGGGAGGGGGCGCCGGTTTCGACTGTCGCCACCTGGTACCGCCATCCCTGCGCGCCGCTTTACCTGGCCGATACGCGCGGGCTGGAGCCGGGCGCCTATCGCGAGACGCGGGAGGCCGTGGGGGCGGAACTATCCCGGCTGGCGGCGCTGGAGGAGGAGGAACGGCTGCACCTCGCCTGGCTCTGCATTGACGCGGCTGGGGAGCGGGTGGAGCCGGCGGACCAGGAGCTTGCCCGGCTGTTGGCGGAGCAGGGGGTGCCGGTGATCATCGTGCTGACCAAGGCCTGGGGGGAGGACAGGCTTTCCGACACTGTCCGCAGCTCGATCCCGCAGGCGCGGGCGGTGCTCCGGGTGGTGGCCGCGCCGCGCCTCTTTCCGGGAGGGGCAAGGGTCGAGGCGCAGGGGCTGGAGGCGCTGGTGGAGGAAACGGTGGCCGCCCTGCCCGAAGGCCGGCGCGCCGCCGCGGCCGCGGCCAATCTCGTGGCGCTGGCGCCGAAGATCGCGGAGGCGGAAGGCGCCATCGCCGCCCATGCCCGCATCGCCGCCGCCCTGGCCACGACACCCATCCCCTTCGCCGATGCCGCTCTGATCTTCGGTGTGCAAGCCAAGATGATCGTAGATGTGACCGTGCGCCTGGGCACCCCGGCCGAGGAGATGCCGCTGAAGGCCGTGGCTGCCGCCCTGCTCGGCCCCGCCGCCGCCGGGGTCGGCGGGCGCGTGGCGGCGCGGGCCTTGGGCACGCTGCTGAAATTCGTCCCGGGCGTGGGCAGCGTCGCGGGCGGGGCAGTGAACGCCGCGGTGGCCTATGGGCTGACCACGGCGCTGGGCCAAGCCTATCTCTCCTTCCTGCGGGATCGCTGGGCGGTGCTGCAACGGCCGCCCAGCCTGCAAGAGGTGGTTGCCTTCCTCGGGCGCTTCCGGGGGTAGCGCCATCGGCCCGCCGGGACCATGCTGCGCCGCATCAACCGACGGAAAGCCTAGCCTTGAAGCCCGTGATCCTGATGGCCCCGCGCCTGCCCGCGAGGATCGTGTCGATGCTGGAGGAGCACTACACGCTGCTCGGGCCGATGGAGCGCTCAGCTCCGGACGCCCTTCCGCCGGGTGCCGAAGCGGCGCGGGCCCTGATCACCCTCGGTCATTTTTCCACCGATGACGCGCTGATGGCGGCCCTGCCTTCGCTCGGCCTCATCCTCTGCTACGGCACGGGCTTCGAGGGCGTGGACTTGGCCGCCGCCGCCGCACGCGGGATCCGGGTGACCAATGCAGGCGAGGCGAATGCGGACAGCGTGGCGGAGTTCGCCATGGGCGTGGTGGTGGCCAGTGGCCGCAAGATCGTGGAAGGTGACCGCTTCGTCCGGGAGGGGCGCTGGACCGGCAATGCCGTCGAGCGCCTGCCCCTGGTGCCCGGCCTGATGGGCAAGCGGATGGGCATCTACGGTCTGGGTGCCATCGGCAAGCGCATCGCCAGCCGTGCGGCCGCCTTCGGTATGACAATCGGCTATCACAACCGCAGGCCGGCAGCGGGCGTGGATTACGAATACCATACTTCGCTGGAAGCCCTCGCGCGCTGGTCGGATGTGCTGATGGTTTCAGTGCGTGCGGCGCCGGAAAACCGCTATGCCATCAATGCGGAAATCCTTGAGGCCCTTGGCCCGCGGGGAATTGTGGTGAACATCTCCCGCGGCAGCGTGGTGAATACAACGGCGCTGTGCGACGCGCTGGAGCGCAAGGTGATCGCCGGCGCGGCGCTGGACGTGTACGAAAACGAGCCGGAAGTACCCGAACGGCTGAAGGCCATCCCAAACGTCGTGTTGACGCCGCATATCGCGGCCTATGCGGAAACAGCGCAGTTCGCGCAGCAGGAAGTGGTAATGAAGAACCTCGCGGCCTTCCTGGCCGGGAATCCACTAATGAGCGTGGTGACCTGAGCGGACCGGCATGCGGCCCCATTCCTGAAGAGCTGGGCGACCCATACGAGTGCCTTTTGCGCCTCCGCCTCCGTTTCTGTCCTCGGAACAGTTCCTGGTGCGATTACTCTCGCAGCTTGAATGGGGCGTCCCGTCTCACCAAATTCTACTTATCATCCTCGTTGGGTTCGGCCTGCTCTCCTTGCTCCTCCGGAGCGCCGAGCCCGGTGTCCGTCTCTCTCCTGAGTTTGATGCGGTCCTGGGTATCCAGGACCGGTATTTCTTTGCGAACGGATACCCTCATGGCTATCGGCACTGTTAAGTGGTTCAACTCGACCAAGGGCTTTGGCTTTATTCAGCCGGAAGACGGTTCCAAGGACGTTTTTCTGCACATTTCCGACGTTCAGCGCTCTGGCATCCAGGAGCCGCGCGAGGGCGACCGGGTTGAGTATGAGCTGCAGCGTGGTCAGCAGGGCCGGGTTTCGGCCAGCAACCTGAAGGCGGCCTGACGCTTTCGCCGCCAGCAGGCGGCACCGGCGGAAAGGAAGGGCAATGCCCCTCCCTTTCCGCAACTCACGCCACTGATCTCCGATCGGTTGGCCTGTCGATGACGAGGCCGGTTGATCGCGTCCTGAAAGGGAAGCCTATGCCGCGCCACAGTTTCGAGGTCGGTCAGAACGTTGAGATTATTGCCGGCCACCTGACTCCGCGCGATGCTCTTGGCGTCTACACCGTCGTGCGACTTCTGCCGAATGACGGGGTTGACCGTGAGTACCGCGTCAGGAGCACGCATGACGGGCATGAGCGTGTGGTCAGCCAGAGCCAGATGCGACTCGGGCCGACGGCCGCGCTCGGGAAGAACATCCCGCTTGCCTGAATTTAAACTATAGGGCGCAGTCGCGCCCCTTTTTGTGCTGGGGACATTTCGTGTCGCAAGGCAAAGCCAAACCTGACGTGGTCGAGAAGGTTGGCCATGAGGCGACCGAAGACCTGATTGCTCAACTCGCCAAGCGGCACCGCATCTCTACCGCCATTGTGGCGGAGATCGTTCGCAAGCTGGGCTCTGCGGAGCGCAGCGCGATCGAGCGCGAGATCCAGCGCGGCAAATCCCGGCGGTAATCCTTGGACCGCCTCGATCCTGCTCCTGAGGCATTGAGCGCCGCTGGCGGGAGTGAAGAATGGGGGGTGCCCCGTGCAACCCGCCTTCTCTCCGGGCCAGAGCAGGCGGCCGATGCTGCTGTGCTTGTCCTGGGCGCCGCCGCGGCTGTGGTGGGCAGTCTTTTCCTCGCGACGATCTTGCCACCCGGCACGGTCGCCATTCTCGCGCTCGGCCTCTACGCGTTGGGACTTTTGGCAAGCTTCTGCTTTTCGGCGGTCTATAACTTGGCGCCTCCGGGGCCCTCCAAGGCGTGGCTGCGCCGGTGTGACCACGCGGCAATTTTCCTCCTGATCGCGGGCACTTATTCCCCTGTCGCCCTGCTGGCGATCGGCGGCATTCCGGGGATGGTCCTTTTCGCCTTCGTCTGGACAGGCGCAATTCTCGGAGCAGCCATCAAGCTTTGTGCGCCCCACCGCTTCGATCGGGCCGCCATCGCCGCCTATCTTCTTCTCGGCTGGGTCGGCGTATTCGCCTTGTTCCCGCTGATCCAGACCTTGTCTCCCTGGCAGCTTGGGCTCCTCGGCCTCGGCGGAGTCCTCTACAGCGTCGGCGTTCCGGTGCACCTGTCCAGGCTGCCCTATCACTCAGCCATCTGGCATGCCTCGGTTCTTGCGGCGGCCATCTGCCACTATCTCGCTATTGTCCTGATCGCAGGTCATTGAGGCGCCTGTGCTGCAGGGGCGGCATGCTTCTCCGGCGGCTTCCCCTCTCCGCCGACTGATAACGTGGCCCGTTTTGTTCTATGTTTGTGAAGCGTGGTGCCAGATTACCGCCGCCGGAAACCGCAAAGCTTTCGCCGCCTTAGGGCACGGAGGTCGTCCGTTCCGAAGGACAGCCTTTGCCCAGCTGTGTCGCGATGCCGATGACGGACGCTGCGGACCTGCGTCGCCGGTGGCGATGGCCGTCGCGCTGGCGTACTCAGAAATAGCGAGCCTCACGAACGGCGCGAGTTCCAGAGTTGACGGTAACTCGATCGCCACCATGTCCATCTGATTTCGCGCCTGCGCCGAACATATCGCTGTCCTGTGCGTTAAAGCATGTAATGGACGCATAGGAAGCGGCAGTCAGCCGATGCATGATGTAGTGGTTCTCGAGGATGATGACCTGGTGCGGGATGTCCTGACGGACATCATCGAAGCAGAGGGCTTTGCCGTCCGTTCCGCCGCCTCGGCCGACGATGCCATCGCACAGATCGAAGCCGCAGGCGGATGCGATCTCCTGCTGACTGATGTCGACCTCGGTCCGGGCGCCAATGGCTTCGATGCCGCCAAGGCGGCGCAGGAGCGTCATCCCTCTCTGCCCGTCATCTATCTCACAGGGCGTCCGGACCATGCCAACAACCGGCATTTCGGGCCGAAGGAGCGTTTCCTTGGCAAGCCCTTCCGCACGCGGGACCTAAGGGAGGCGATGCGGAGCCTGGGCGTGAAGCCCCCCCACCCCGGCTTTTCCGCGGACTGACTCACCCGTTCCCTAGAGCATGGCGAGCGGTTGCTTGCGCCGGGGCGGCGGGAAGGCGGCGTCCAACTCGCGCAGATCGGCCTCGGTCAGAATGATGTCGCGCGCGGCAACATTCTCGCGCAGATGGGCGGGATCGCTGGCTTTGGGAATGGCGATCACGCCAGGGCTCCGCAGCGTGAAGGCAAGGGCAATAGCGGCCGGGCCGGTGCCATGCCGCGCCGCCACCGACCGCAGCGCCGGGTGCCGCAGCAGGCGTCCGCCCTGGCCCACTGGGGAATAGGCCATCACGGGCATCCCATGGTCCCGGCAGAAGGGGAGCAGGTCATATTCCGGCCCGCGTGCCTCCAGATTGTAGAGAACCTGGTCCGTCGCGCAGTCCGGTAGGGCGGCACCGAGTTCCTCCAGATCCTCTACATCCAGGTTGGACACGCCCCAGCGGCGGATCTTTCCGTCCTCGATCAGCCGCTCGAACGCCTCCACCGTCTCGGCCAGCGGCACGCTGCCGCGCCAGTGCAGGAGGTAGAGGTCAATCGCCTCCACCCCCATCCGGCGCAGGCTGGCCTCGCAACTCCGGGCCATGCGCGTGCGGGAGGCATTATGGGGATAGACCTTGCTGACCAGGAAAACTTCGTCGCGCCGGCCGGCGATGGCATCGCGCACCACCTCCTCCGCTCCGCCATCGGCATACATTTCGGCCGTGTCGATCAGGGTAAGGCCGAGATCGAGGCCCAGCCGCAACGCATCCGCTTCGGCCCGCCGGTCGGCCCCTCGCTCCCCCATATGCCAGGTGCCCTGGCCGAGCGCCGGAACCTCGGTGCCATCGGGCAGGCGGACATGGTGCATGGGCGGGTGTCTCCGGATGAGGTCACGTGAAAGGGCCACACAAGGCCGGCCGTCCGTGCGAATGTGGGCGGCATGATGCGGCTTGTCGCCCTCCTTCTGCTGCTCGCCATGCCGGCCCTGTCCCAGGGAACGGTGCCGGCCAAACCTGCCTCGCCGCAGGGCCAGACGGCGAGCTTCGGCCCCTGGCTGCTCTCCTGCACCACGGACCGCATGACCGACCGTGCGGAGTGCCGGATGCTGCACCGGCTGCCGGTGCAGCCCGCCTCGGCCGGCCTGGCCGCGCTGACGCTGGAGGTGGAGGATCGCGGCGGGCGGTTGGTGCCAGTGGTGGCGGCGCGGGACTTGTCGCTGGAGGGCGCGGCGCGCGGGGCATTGGCCCTGACCGGCACAGTGCAACTCCGCTTTCCGCCAAACCGGCTTTTCGAGATGCCCTGTGGGCTCGAAGGGCGTTCCCTGGTCTGCGCGCCGCGCGAGGGTGACCTTGTCCGCGCCGCCGCAGAACTGCCCGCCGCGGACCGCGTCCTGGTGCGGGTAACCGGGTTGCTGGTGCCTGAGGCGCAGGTGATGCAGGAACCCGTGGAGCTGCGGCTTTCCGAAACGCCCACCGCCCTGTCCTGGCTGCGGGCGCGCCAGCCGGAGGGCAGCACCCCGCCGCCGCCTTCCGGGCTGTGGGACCTGCGCGAGATGCTGTCGCGGCTCATGGGCCTGCTTGGGCCGCTGAACTCCCCCTAGCGGGGAAGCGGGTCTTCCACCCCAGGCAGAAAGGGGCGGGATGCGTCCCACAGCGCATCGAGGCCATGGGCCGGCATCAAGACCGCGCCATCCGCCCCGATCAGCGACCTTGTATTCACTGCCAGGACAGGCACATCGCCCATTGCCTGCCTGATCCGGGCGCGCAGCCCGGCATAGGCATCCGGCCCGGGTTCCGCATGGGTCAGCACGGCTAGAGCAGGGATCCCTGCCATCCGCAGCGCCTCCGCCACGGCGCCGAGCGTGCCTTGCCCGGTGAAGGCGCGCGCCGTCTCGGCGTTCATGACCAGCCAGGCCAGATGAGGACGGCGGGAGGCGGGCAGCGCCGCCAGGGAGGCCGCAAAAGCAGCCGCTTGTGCCTTGCTCGCCGCCGTTTCCAGCCCGCGCGTGTCGCCTAAGGCCAGAGGAAGGCCGGATTCCCGGCCATGCCAGGTGGTGGTGGCTGTCACCGGCATCCCGGCGCCGGCAGCGGCCGTGCCCTCGCCCAGGATGGCGTTCACCAAGGTGCTCTTCCCCGCGCCGGTCGGGCCGACAAGCAGGATGCGGGCACGATCAGCCGTCCAATCCGGCGCCGCCACCAGCCTGGAACGGAAAAGGCCCGGGATGGCGCCGCGAAGCGCCCCCCGGGCCCGGTCAAGGATGCGGCTCAGGAATCCCGCCATCGCCTTAATTGAAGGTGATGGGCGGCGCCTCCTCGCCCATATCGGGCATGGGCACCTCGATGCGGACGCTGTTTGGATCCACGCCCGTGCCTTTGTCGATCCAGTAGGTCACGCTTTCCGGCCAGAGGATCACGACGGCGACGAGCACGAGCTGCAGCAGCAGCCAGGGGATGGCGCCCCAGTAGATGTCGCGCGACAGCACGGATTTCGGCGCAATGCCGCGCAGGTAGAACAGCGCGAAGCCGAAGGGCGGGTGCATGAAGCTGGTCTGAAGGTTGATGCAGAGCAGGACACCGAACCACACTAGGTCGATGCCAAGCTTGGCGGCCACCGGGGCCAGCAAGGGCACGATGATGAAAGCGATCTCAAAGAAGTCGAGGAAGAAGGCCAGGAAGAAGACGAAGACGTTGACGAAGATCAGGAAGCCGACCTGGCCGCCTGGCACCGCCGACATCATGTGCTCCAGCCAGATGCCGCCATCGACGCCCTGGAACACCAGGGAGAAGACGGTGGCGCCGAGCAGGATGAAGATCACCATGGCGGTGATCCGCATGGTGTTCGACATCGCCTCCCGGATCAGCTTCCAGGAGTACCGGCCATTGACCCAGGCCAGCGCGACCGCGCCCACCGCGCCCATGGCGCCCGCTTCCGTTGGCGTGGCCAGCCCCATGAAGATGGTGCCGAGCACGAGGAAGATCAGGACGATCGAGGGCACCATCCCCTTCAGCACGCGCCAGATCAGCGGCCAGCCGCGCGTGCCCAGAGCCTCTGCCGGCAGGGGCGGCACCTTGTGGGGCGCGAAGATCGAGACGCCCGCGATGAAGAGCAGGAACAGCAGGATCTGCAGGATGGAGGGGCCGATCGCGCCCGCATACATGTCGCCGACCGAGCGGCCGAGCTGGTCGCCCAGCACGATCAGCACGAGGCTGGGCGGGATGACCTGGGTGATGGTGCCGGAGGCCGCGATTACGCCCGTCGCGATCCGCATATCATAGCCATACTTGATCATGATCGGCAGGCTGATCATGCCCATGGCGATGACCGAGGCGGCGACCGTGCCGGTGATGGCGCCGAGCACCGCGCCCACCAGAATGACCGCATAGGCCAGGCCGCCCGGGATCTTGCCGAAGAGCTGCCCCGTTCCCTCCAGCAGGTCCTCCGCCAACCCGCAGCGCTCCAGGATCGCGCCCATGAGGGTGAAGAAAGGAATGGAGAGCATCAGGTCATTCGACAGCGTGCCGAAGACCCGCAGTGGCAGGTTGCCGAGATAGGCCGTGGTGAAGAAGCCCAGCTCGATAGAGATGAAACCGAAGAACAGCCCCACCGCGGCCAGGGAGAAGGCCACGGGGAAGCCGATCAGCAGAAACACCACCAGCCCGCCGAACATCAGCGGCGGCATATAGTCCAGGTTCATGAGAAGGCCCGTCCAGTCGTCGTCTGGTGGTTCAGGTTCACTGCAAGGGCCGCTCGTAGGCGACGACCGCCTCGCTTTCGGGCCGCATGCCCCGCAGCAGGGCGATGCGCTTGATCAGCTCCGAGACGCCCTGCAGGGCGACCAGGGCGAAACCGACCGGCAGCAGGATCTTCACCGGCCAGCGGATCAGGCCGCCCGCATTCTGGCTGCCTTCGCCCCGGTACCAGCTGTCGAGAAAGAAAGGCCATGTCATCCAGGCCAGCAGAAGCATGGCCGGCAAGAGGAAGACGACGATGCCGAAGACATCCACCCAAAGCCGCGCCCGCTCCGACAGGCTGCCGAAGAGGATGTCCACCCGCACATGCTCGTTCCGGAACAGCGTATAGGAAGCCCCCAGCATCACCATCCCCGCGAAGAAGTACCACTGCACCTCCAGCCAGGCATTGGAGGAGTAGGAAATGCCGTAGCGCACAAAGGCGTTGCCGGCGCTGACCGCACAGGCCAGCAGCGTCAGCCAGTCCGCAATCCGCCCGAAAAAGGCGTTCACGTCATCCACCACACGGGAGAAGGCGAGCAGGGGCTTCATCGTCGTTTCCGGTCCTTTGCGCGTCGGCGCCGGGGCCGCGCCTTACCGGCGCGGCTGGGCGGCCTGCTGCTGCTCCTGCGCCTGCATCAGATACACGAAGCTGTCATATGAATTCTCGGCCACACGGAACCATTGGAGCTGGGTGTCGCGGAAGGCCTTGAAGTGGTCATACACCTTCTTGAAGCGCGGATTGGCCGCCGCCGTCTCGTCATACAGTTCGAAGGTCGCGCGGTAGCAGGCCTGCATCACCTCGCGCGGGAAGGCGCGGAGCTGCGCGCCTCCGGCAATCAGGCGCCGCAGCGCCGCCGGGTTCTGGGCGTCGTATTTAGCGATCGTCTCGATGGTGGCATCGCGGCAGGCGCTCTGCAGCGCATCCTTATAGAGCTGGGGCAGCTCCTCATACTTCGCCTTGTTGACATGGAGCGACAGGTTCAGCGCGCCCTCCCACCAGCCGGGGTAGTAGTAATAGGGAGCGACACGGTTGAAGCCGAGCTTCTCGTCGTCATAGGGCCCGATCCACTCGGCCGCGTCGATGGTGCCGCGCTCCAGCGAGGCGTAGATGTCGCCGCCCGCAATCTGCTGCGGCACAGCGCCCAGCTTCTGCACGACATTGCCTGCGAAGCCGCCGATACGGAACTTCAGGCCCGACAGGTCCTGAACTGTCTTGATCTCCTTGCGGAACCAGCCACCCATCTGGGCGCCCGTGTTGCCGGCTTGAAAGGAGACAATGTTGTAGCCCGCGAAGAATTCCTGCAGCACATCATGCCCGCCGCCAGCGTTCAGCCAGGCATTCATCTGGCGGAAATTCATGCCGAACGGGACCGTGCCGTCGAAGGCGAAGGTCGGGTCCTTGCCGGTGAAGTAATAGGACGCCGTGTGGGCGCACTCGATATTGCCCTGTTGCACCGCGTCCACCGTTCCGAAGGCCGGCACGATCTCCCCGGCCGCGAAGACCCGGATCTGGAACTTGCCGTCGGTCAGGGCGGCGACGCGCTTCGCTACGATCTCCCCCGCGCCATAGATCGTATCCAGGCTCTTGGGGAAGGAGGAGGCGCAACGCCAGCGCAACTCCGGCGCGGCCTGGGCCAGGGCCGGGGCGGCCAGAGTGGTGGCTGCTGCGGCGGCCAGTGGCGCGCCCGCAACGAAACGGCGTCGGTTCATCGGATGTTCGGACTCCCTTGGGCGGCCCGTCGAACGCGGGCGTTCGCTTCCGCAATAACCCTCCCCAGGCCGGCTGCCTAGCGGGGATCGCGATTCCGAGAGCCCCCTCCGGGCCTGGCTGTGGCAACGCGGCATCAAGGGAAAAAGGGTGCTTTCACCTTTCTTTCACCGACACAGCGGAAGGCTGACGGCGCCGGAGAATCCGGCATCCCCTCAAAAGGAGGCTAACCCGATGGTCACGCCGATCGCCCCGCCGGCCCGGCCCCGTGCGCTGTGCCCGATCCATTCCGCCGCTATCCTGGAAGGACCAGCCGGCGTCTCGTTGCACCTGCATGGCGCCGATGGGGCCATAACCCAGGTGCCGCTCACCCTTGCGGCGCTGCGGGAAATTGCCGCGCTCGCCGGCGCTACCTTGGCGGAATCCGCCGGGCAGGACCGCCTGCCGGGCCTGTGAACCCCGCCGCCAGGCTTGGCTATCCAGCTGTCTCCACGCCCAGCAGCAGCGCGATATGCTCCGCCAGATCCCTCTGGCGGTAGGGCTTGTGCAGAACGGGGATGTTGGCCGCCAGCTTGGCCAGCTCCGCATAGCCGGTGACGAGGAGGATCGGTAGATCCGGGCGCATCGCACGAGCGCGCTCGGACAGTTCTGCCCCCGTCATCCGGGGCATGGCGAAATCCGCCACCATCAGGCGCACGGAGGGATCCCGCTCCAGCACACGCAGCGCGGCCTCACCATCCTCGGCCTCCACCGTCTCATGGCCGAGATCGATCAGGAAGCCAGCCGTTACCTCGCGCACCGTGTCGTCGTCATCCACCACCAGCACGCGCACGGGCTGCTGCGAGGCCGGCGCGTCGCGCTCCGCATCGTTCTGTCCATCCGTCTCCACCAGGCTGACAGGCAGGTAGAGAATGACAGACGTGCCCTTGCCCGGTGTGCTGTCGATCGTGATGCCGCCGCCGGACTGGCGCACCAGCCCATAGACCATGGGCAGGCCCAGCCCCGTGCCTTTGCCGATCTCCTTGGTGGTGAAGAACGGCTCGAAGACGCGCGCCAGCACCTCGGGCGTCATGCCCGTGCCGGTGTCGGTGACGGAAACGCAGACATAGGCTCCGGCTGGCAGCTCGGGCACCTGATCCGCCGCCAGCGTCACGGCCTCAGTGGCCAGGGTGATGGTCCCGCCGCCCGGCATGGCGTCCCGTGCATTGATGCAGAGGTTGAGGACGGCGAGTTCGAGCTGCTCCGGGTCCACTCGTGCAGTATCGGGGGCGGCCGAAAGCGTCCGCTTCACCTCCACCGTGCCGCCCAGGGTGCGGGACAGCAGGTCGCCCATGCCGAGGATCAGCTGGTTCACGGAGACGCTTCGCAGCGCCAGGTCGTTCTGGCGAGAGAAGGAGAGCAGGCGCCGCGTCAGCGCCGAGCCGCGTTCCGCCGCCAGGGTGGCGTTCCGCAGCAGGCGCTGAAGGTCCGGCTGTTCCCGCACCCGCCGCCCGGCAAGGTGCAGGCTGCCGAGGATGGCAGTGAGCAGGTTGTTGAAGTCATGCGCGATGCCGCCGGCCATGGTGCCCAGGGCCTGCATCTTGTCGGCCTGACGCAGCCGTGCCTCCATCTGGCGCGCCTCCGTCACGTCCCGCCCAATGGTAACGAGCATGCCGTCCTGCAGGGGAACCCGGCTGACCTGCAGCCATCGCGTCGCACCCTCGGCACCGTGCTGCTCCACCACCTCCGAGACGGCGCCCTCCGTCAGGGCCGCCCGTTCGGTCCGGGCGAGGCGCTCGGCCTCCTCCGGCGGAAGGAAATCCGCCTCCTGACGGCCGAGGCAGGAATCGATCGTGGCACCGAGGCTGGCGGCCTTCGCCGCGTTCAGGCGGAGGAAACGCCCGGCGGAATCCTTGAAGGAGAGCTGGTCGGGCAGGTTGTCCAGCAGGCCGCGCAACAGGGCGCGTTCCGTCGCCAGGGCCTGGCGCAGCTCGTAGCGGTCCCGGGCGGCGGTGATCATGGCCACGAGCCCGGCTGGCTCCCATGGCTTGGCGGCATAGCCGGCGATGCGGCCGCGATTCAGTGCCCCCACCACCGCGTCCAACTCGGCATAGCCGGTCAGCAGCAGCGCCTCGGCATCCGAATGGGCCCGCGCGCGCTCCAGGAAGGCATCGCCCGTCAGGCCGGGCATGCGTTGGTCGGAGAGGATGACAGCGGGGTGCAGCCCTCCCGCCAGCATCTCCAACGCCCGCTCCGGCCGGGTGGTGGAGACGACTTCGAACTCCTCCTCCAGCAGGTCGGTCAGCGCCGTCAGGATCTCCGCCTCGTCATCCACGAGAAGGATGGTTGCCCGCCCGGCCTGTCTTTCCTCGCTCACGCCGCGGCCTCCACCGGGACGCGAATGGTGAAACGGGCGCCGCTGCGCCCGTCTTCCCATTGCGCATCGTCCACTACGATGCTGCCACGATGCGCTTCCACCACCGCATAAGCGATGGATAGGCCCAGCCCGGTGCCGGAGCCGACCGGCTTGGTGGTGAAGAAGGGCTCAAAAATGCGGGCGCGGATCCCCTCGGGCACGCCCGGGCCGGTATCGGAGATCGCGATCACGTAGTTCCCGTCCTCTACCCGCGTCGCGACGCGAATACGGCCCTCCCCATCGATCGCATCCGCCGCGTTGCCGATAATGTTCATCACCACTTGGTTCAGCAGGGCGGGCGAGCAACGCAGCACCCGCGGCGCGGTAAGGTCACGTTCCACCAGGATACGGTCGGACAGCTTGTGCGTCAGCAGGACCAATACGGTGCTGATGGCCTCCGGCACATCCACCTCCTGCGCGCCCGCCTCCTCAAGCCGGGAGAATTTCCTGAGATTCTGCACGAGTTCCTGGATGCGGCGCAGGCCGATCGTCATTGATTCCGCGCGCAGCCTGGCCTTTTCCACCGCCCGCGCCGCCTCGCTATCTTCAGTTACGCGCGCGGCCACCTGGCCGAGCAGGCGGGTCACGGTGCCCTGATGCGCCAGGATAAAGGCCAGCGGATTGTTAATCTCATGGGCGATCCCCGCCACCAGCTCGCCCAGGGAAGCCATCTTGGCGGCCTGCACCAGCTTGCCCTGGGTGTCGCGCAGGGCGCGGTTCGTGGATTCCAGCTCGGTATTGGCCCGCTCCAGCGCGCCGGCCAGGGCGGCGCGGGCTTCGGCGGAAGCAGCTTCGGCCCGGGCGCGCTCAACCTCCCGCAGCCGCTCGCGCATTGCGTTCTCGATACGCCGGTTTTCCTCGCGCAGCAGCTTGCGGCGGACCAGGGCGCGCACGCGCAGGCGGATGGCCTCCGCCCCAGCCTCGGCGGGCAACACGTCGTCCGCGCCCGCCTCAAAAGCGGCGATCGGAGCGGCGCGCGCACCCTCCAGCGCAACGATGCGGAAGCCCCCGCCGATGCTTGTGCCAGCGGACCGGATCGCGTCCAGCCGGCGGCACAGCGCCAGCCCGTCCTCCCCCAGTCCAGCCAGGTTCAGAAGGATTCCGTCCCAGGATTCATCAGGCCGGGATGCCGCGGTATCCGCCTCGGCCGTGCTCACCGCTTCCACGCTGTCGCCATCCCCGGCCAGCAGGGAGGAGAGCCACAACCGGTGCGTGGGGCTGTCATCCACAAGCAGCAGCCGGGCCCGGCGAAACTCCGTGCCCGGTGAATCCGGCATCGAATCCACATCGCCCACACTGCGCCGGAGCAGCGCGCGCATGCGCAGCAGGATCAATTCTCGCCCGGCCGATTTGGGCGCATAGGCGTCGGCGCCGCTCTCGAGCCCCTGCCGTTCCAGGTCGCCATGGGCGTCGCCCTGGGACCCTGTCAGCATCAGCACAGGCAGGGCCCGGGCCCGGACATTCAGGCGGATCCGGCGGACCAACTCGTCCCCGTTCATCCCGGGCAGGTGGTAGTCGGCGATCACCAGGGCGGGAAGGGGGCCGTTCAACTGCTCCAGGGCGGCCTCGGCCGTCGCGGCCCGGGAGACGGCAAAGCCTTCCGTCTCCAGCATCCGGCGGAGCTGGAGGGCCTGGGTCTCGGAATCCTCGACGAGCAGAATGCGGGGCGCTTCGCTCACCGCCTCTGGCCGCGATGCCGTTTCCGTGTTCACCCCTGCTCCGTCATCACCGCCTTCAGGAGGCGTGGTCCGATCAGGTCCAGCGGTAGTGAGGCCGAAACCCCGCCCAGCCGGGCCGCTGCCGCAGGCATGCCATAGACGATCGCGCTCGTCTCGTCCTCAGCAAGGGTCAGCCCTCCGGCGTTCCGTAGGGCAGTCAGTCCTCGCGCGCCATCCTCGCCCATGCCGGTGAGGACGATTCCCATGCCGCGGGGGCCGAGGGTCTGTGCCATGGACTGGAACAGCACATCGGCCGCGGGACGCTGGCCACCCACCGGCGGCGTTTCGCTCACCTGCATCAGCCCGCCTGCGGCCACTCCGAGATGCCGGTTTCCCGGTGCGACATACACATGGCCGGGCCGGGGCAGTGCCAGGTGTTCCGCCATCACCACCCGCGGCTCCACCAGCCCATCCAGCCAGGCCGCGAAGCCCTCCAGGAACGGGGCGCCCATATGCTGCACGACCAGCACAGGCACGGGAAAGTCGGCCGGCAGGGCGCCCAGCACGCGGGCCAGGGCCGGCGGGCCGCCGGTAGAGGCGGCGATGCCCACCAGGCTGGGCCGGGCACGGATAAGGGGTGGCTCGACGCGCCGCACCGGCTCCGGCGGAGCGGGAAAACGCGGCGCGCGCCGCCGGATCACCGGCACCTGGCTCATGATGTAGAGCTGGGTGCATATGGCCTCCGCCACCTGCTCCCAGCCCTCGCGGGTGGGGCCGAGCGGCTTTTCGACCACGGTGAGCGCTCCGGCCCGCAGCGCATTCATCGAGATCCGGAGCCCCTGTTCCTCCACCGCATCGGCAATCACCACGATGGGGGTGGGGTGCTCGGCCATGATGCGACGCGTCGCCTCCAGCCCATCCATCCCGGGCAGGCGGATATCCATGGAGATCACGTCGGGCCGCACCCGTCCCAGCTCGGCCAGGGCCTCCTCGGCCGAGGGAACGGCGGCGGCCAGCTCAAGCCGGGAATCGCGCGAGACGATATGCGCCAGAAGTTGGCGCACCACCGTGCTGTCCTCGACGATCATCACGCGCACGGGTGTGTTCAAGACAGGGGAACTCAGATCAGTTGGCCGATGGTCGCCAGCAACGTCTGCTGGTCGAAGGCCTGCTTCGTCAGATAGGCGGTTGCGCCCAGCTCCATGCCGCGCTGCACATCGCCTGGGCTGTCGCGGGAAGTCATCAGCAACACCGGAATCCCCGCGAGATGAGGGTCGGCCCTGACCGCCTCCAGCAAACCGAACCCGTCCATGCGGGGCATTTCGACGTCGGCGAGGATAAGGTCAACCGATGCACCGGGCTCGCGCAGAGAGTTGAGGGCGTCCACCCCGTCCACGGCCAGGGTCACCCGGTAGCCGCCCGCCTCCAGGATGCTGCGCTCCAGCGTGCGGGTCGTGATGGAATCGTCCACCACCAGCACATGGCGTTGCCGCTCTGGTGCAGGGCGGGGCGGCGGGGCGGCGTAGGCGCCGGGCCGTGCCGCTTCCCGCAAGCCCCGATCCAGCAGCCCGTCCGGGCGCAGGACCAGTGCCACCGCCTCCCCCTCCAGCAGGGCGGCACCGGAGACGAGCGCGGTATCGAGCCCTGGGGCGTCCAGCTCCGTCACCACCAGGCTGCGGGCGTCGCGCAGGGCAGAGACGGAGAGCGCCAGCCGCGCCGTGCCGCGGGTCAGCAAAACCGCCGGAACCGGTCCGTCCGGCGGGGGCTCCTCCATCTGCCCCAGCAGGGGCGCGAGTGGCACCAAGGGCACCAGCGCTTCGTCCCCGCCCAAAGGCAGCCGTGCGACCGGCCGGCCCTCGGCGGTGGTCAGGCTCGCCGGGTTCAGCCGCAGGAGCGGCCCCACCGTGACCAGCCCGCCCCCGCCGGGCAGGCCGAACACCTGCCCCCCGGTCTCCACCAACAAGAGAATCTGCCGTCCGGTGGAGGGCGGCAATGCGATCACCACCTCCGCCCCGCCCTCGGCGCGCGGGCGCAAGGCGGCGGCGCCATGCAGCGCCCGCGCTGTCTCCGCCACCACCGACAGCCCCATGCCGCGGCCCGACAGGCTGTCCACCGCCGTTGCCGTGGAGAAGCCCGGTTCGAAGACCAGGGCGAGCAGCATTTCCGCCGGAAGGGGCGCGTTGCCGGGTGGGCGGGCCTGTAGCAGGCCCTGGCGGGTGGCTGTGGCCTCGATGGCAGCGAGGTCCGGCCCTGGTCCGTTGTCCCAGACGGTGATCGTCAGCCCGCCGCCATTCGCCGCCACGCGCAATCCGATCTCCGCGCGCCTTTCGTCCCGGGGCGCGCCATGGCCCAGCGCGTTGCGCAACAGGTGCAGCACCGGATCCTTCAGCGCCTGCAGCACGCGGCGCTCGGCCTGGGTTTCCATCCCCTCGGTTCGCACGGTCACCTCGCGTCCGGCTTCCCGCGCCATCTCCCGGGCGGCGGCGGCAAGGGGGCCGAGCACTGTGCCGGCGGGCACCAGGGCAATCGCTTCCACTTCCTCCCGCAGGGCCAGTGCTGCGCGATCCAGCGCGTCCTCGGCTGCGCGCGCCTGCCGGGAGAGGCCGGACGTCCGGCGCACAACCTCGCCCAGCGCCGCCTCGAAGCCGCGCAACCGGGGTGCGAGGGGCGGATCGGCTGCCAGCACGCCGCGCAGGCCTTCCCAGCCGCGCCGCAGGGACCGCAGCTCCGCCTCCAGCTCGCGCAACCCGGCCGCGGTGGAATCATGGCGCTGGATCAGCGCCTTCAGCCCGTACATGGCGGCGGAGAGCCGCTCCACGCGGCCGGCCTCCACCCGCAGATAGCCCTCGGCCAGGGGGGCGGGCTCGGCCGGCGCCGCAGGCCGGGCCGGCACGGAAGGTTCTACGGAGGAGGGCCCGGACGGTGCCGCGCGGGCCGGTGATGGCTCGGCAGGCTTTCCGGCGACCGCGGCATCGAGCGCCGCCAGGACCGGCTCCACCGGCGGGGGCTGCGCGCCCTCCGCCATGGCCATCGCCTGGGACTCGATCGCATCCAGCCCCCGGTGCAGCAAGGCGACCAGCGGCGGCGCCAGATGGGCCGCGCCGCCCCCGGCCTGCTCCGTCTCCTGCGCCAGCAGCGTCTCAAGCCGGTGGGCCACCGCTTCCAGCGCCGGCAGGTCCACGGCACGGGCGGCGCCCTTCAAGGAATGAGCGCGGCGGAACACCTCCCGCAGCGCCGGCGGCTCGAGCGCCACCGCGCCCGCCCCGTCCTCGGCCGAGAGGGCTTCGCGAATGGCGGCGAGGTGCTCACGGTGCTCGGCGGCGAAGGCCGCCAGCAGTTCCGCGCGGAAGTCGGACACGGGAAACCTCTACGTCCCGAGGCCTAGATCCGGTAGCGCTCGACGATCCGCACGAGCCCCTGGCTCAGCCCGGCCATGTTCGCGGCTGCCTGATCAAGCTGCCGCGTGCCAGAGGCGGTCTGCTGGCTGGCCTGCCGGATATTGGTCAGGGCGCCCATCACCTGCTCGATGCCGAGCTGCTGCTGGTTCGTGCTGGCGACGATCTGCTGGAAGGTCTGCACGGCCTCCTGCATGCGGGCGGTAATCTCGTGGATCGTCGCGTGGCTGGTGGTGCTGCGCTCGCGGCCGGTGGTGGCACGCTTCACCGCTTCCTCCGTCAGCATCACCGAGGAATTGATGCCGCGCTGGATGTCGCCAAGGATGGCCCGCACCTGCCCTGTCGCTTCCTTCGCCTGGTCGGCCAGGGACTTCAGCTCGGCCGCCACGACAGAGAAGCTGCGCCCGGCCTCACCAGCCGCCGCCGCCTCGATGGCCGCGTTCAGCGCCAGCAGGTGGCTGCGCTCGGAGATGTCGTTCACCGTCGCGGTGATCTCCCCGATCGCGGCGGTCTTCTCGCTCAGCGCCACGATGTTCTCGGCAACGCGCTCCGCCTGCTCGCGGATGTTGTCCATGGCGCGCACCGTCTCCTCCACGGCACGCAGCCCGTTGTCGCTGGTGCGGACGGTGGCCTGGGCGGCGGCGATCACCTCCTGCGCGCGCTTGCCGATCTGGGCGCCGGAATGGGTGATCTCATCCACCGTCGCGGCCGTTTCCTGCACGGCGGCAAGCTGCTCCTCCACGCTGGCAGCCTGCTCCTGCGTGCTGGCGCGGATCTCCGCGACCGCCGCGTCCAGTTGCTGTGTCGCTTCGCGGCTCTGGCTGGCCAGGTCTCGCAGCCCCGCGACCATGGCGTTCAGGGTCTCGCCGAGCCTACCCATCTCGTCACTGCCCTCGCGCGCCTGGGCGCCCGACAGGTCTCCGCGGCCGATCCGCTGCACGAATTCCATCAGTGTCTCCACCGGCCGCGCAATGGCCCGGCGGATAAGGAAGGAGACGAGGACGGCGATGAGGGCACCGGCCCCGGCGCCAGCCAGGATGAGCGTGCGCGCGCGATCGGTAATCTCTTCGATGCGCTGCTGGCCAAGCGCTGAAAGATGCGCTGTCGCCGCGTCCACGCGCTCCATCGCCTGATCCACCTCGGAGGCGCTATTGATGGCCGCCGGATCGGCAGCGATCACGCCGGCTACATCGTTGGCCTGGAGCAGACGAAGCTTCGACTCCACCCGGTCGCGATAGCGGGAGAGCATGGCGGAAACTTCGTTCAACCCGGTAATGACGCGGGCCCACGCCTCCCGCCGGTCATCCGAGAGCGCCTGGCCGGACAGGGTCTGTGCGGCGCTGAGGGCCTGGCTCAGGGCCGCCGAGGTATGACTGTTTGCCCGTTGCCAGTCCGTCAGGAAATCGGGCCCGGCCGGCGCGCCGGGCAGGGCGTGGCGGCCCAGGAAGGCCACCATGATGCGCTGCCGCGCGTCGCGCATCTCGACAAGCGCTTCCCGGAGTTCCGCGACCTGGCGCGTGACGGTGCCGTCGCGGGTAATGACGAGGCGGCTGGAGGAGCGCACCGTCTCGAACTGCTCGAGGCTCCAGAGGCCGAGGCCGATGGTGAGCAGCGTCAGCGTCACGAAGCCCAGCAGGGCTCGATTGGTAATGGACACGCGGGTCAGGCTCCGGGTGCGGGAGAGGAGGAGGCGGCAAAGGGCCGCAGAAGCCGGTCGAGGTCGAGCACGGCGAGGATCGTCTCTGTCTCGGTCTCTGCCTCAGGCGAGGCGCGAAGTGCCTCTGCCCCGGGCAAGGCGCCAAGCGCCTCTGCCACGGCCAGGCCGGGGCTGTGCGAGGCCGGGCTTTGTAGCCGCGCGTGGAAGGCCACGGCGCCGCTGGTGCTCGGGGGGGCATGCTCCGGCGGTAAGGGAAGGGGCGCCTGGGCCGCGAGGGCACGTCCCACCCGCAGGGCGAAGCGACGGTTCCCGGTGGTCCCGGCGGCGCGCGGCCCTGGCCGCAGCAGCACGTCATGTCCCCCGGCACTGGCCTCCGACCTGTCGGGGATGATCCCGAGCAGGGTGGCGAGATCCAGCACAGTATGCAGCCGGCCGCCGCGGGCGCGCAGACCGAGCACCGCAGGCGGGCTGCCTGGCAAGGGAGTGGGCGGAGCGACCGGCAGCACCTCGGCCACATGGCGCAGGTCCAGCCCAAAGCGTTCCGCGCCGACCGCCAGCACCAGGACGGGCGCCGCTGCCGCGGCCTGGGGCGCGGCACCGCGGCGGGCGAGCCGTTCGGCACGCTCATCCAGCAGCCGCGCAACACGTGCTTCGCCGAGGTCGCCCAGGATTTCGGGAGCGGGCAGGGGGCGCTGGGTCATCGCGCGGCCCTGTCCCGTCCGGACAGATGATACCGCGCGAGGCCGAGCAGGGTTTCCGCTGTCATCCCATCGCCCTCCTCCAGCACCGTTCCTCCGGGCAGGGCGCGGGCCAGCCGCGCCGCATTGGCGATGCTGCGCCGCCCAGCTTCCGTCGCCCCCCGGTCAAGCAGCAGCAGGCCGAGTTGGTAGTGCGCCGCCACGAAGCCCTTGTCGAGGTAGAGGGCGCGCCGCAGCGCGGCTTCCGCTGCCGCCGTGTCGTCCAATGCGCGTGCGATGAGCCCGTCCAGCAGGTGCAATGCGGCGATCGTCGGATAGGCCCGAAGCCCCTCCCGAAGCGTCTCCCGTGCATCATGAAGTGCGCCGGAATCCGCTTGAGCGCGGGCACGGTTCAGCAGGGCGCCCGGGCCATCCGTATCCACGGGTCCCGCTTCCGCCGCAGGCAACTGGATTCGCGGAGGAACCGGGCGAGGCGCAGGAGCCGGACGAGGCAAAGGTGGAGCGGGCGCGGCCAAGGGATGCGCCACCTCTGGCTCTGCTTGGGGTGGGGTGCGGGGCGCCTCCTGCTGATCCGCGGTCCCGGCCTCCACGGGAAGGGCGGGGCGCCAGGCTGTCGTTCCCGGCAGGGCTACGGGCTGCAGGAAGGCGTTGAAGGCCGGATCGGGCTCCGAATGGCCCAGCAAAAGCCAGCCATCCGGCGCCAGCCGGCTGCCGAGCGCCCGGACCAGTTGCGGCACCACCTCCCGGTCGAGATAGATCAGCACGTTCCGGCAGAGGATCAGGTCGAAGCCTGTCATGCCCAGTGGCAGGCTGTCATCCAGCAGGCCAAGGAGGTTCTGCCGTTCGAAGCGCACCGTGCCGCGATGCTCGGGCCGGAGCTGCCAGGCACGGCCGCTCTCCAGCGAGAGGAAGTCCTGCGCGCATTCGGCTGGGCCCAGGCCCCGCAGTGCCCAGGGGCTGAAGCGGGCCTGGCGCGCCGCTTCCAACGCCGCCTCGCTGATATCGGTGCCGAGGATGGTGATGCTCCATTCCCGATGTGCCGCGCCCAGAAGACGGCGCAGCAGGATCGCGACGGAATAGGGCTCCGCTCCGGTCGAGCAACCGGCCGACCAGATGCGCAGCCGCCGCTGCTCCGCCCGGCGAGCGATGAGGTTCGGCAGGATTGTGTCCCGCAAGGCGTCGAACTGGCCGGCATCGCGGAAGAAGAAGGTCTCCCCGATGGTGATTTCGGATTCGAGGGCGGCCCATTCCGCCTCGCCTTCCCCCAGCAGGGCGAGGTAGCCGGTGCTGTTTCCTGTGCCGGTGGCGCGGATGCGGCGTTGCACCCGTTCCCAGAGCGCGGAGTCCTTGTCTTCGTAATAGGCGTGGCCGGTGCGCTCGATGATCCGCCGCTTCAGTTCGGGGAAGGTGTCGTCCGGCTGAGTGGCCGCTGTCATGCCAGGTCGCCGGCCGTGCCCCATTGTGCCAGCCGGCGCTGTGCTTGCTCAGAGAGCGCTTCGAGAATTGCGGCCTCCTGCGCCAGCAGCAGGCGGGCGGGATCCAGTAGGTGGGCGCTGCCGACCGGGGTCGCGATCTCGCCAGTGACGATGCCGCCGGGCGAGCGCTCCGCCCCCAGCGGACGGAGCGGCAACCCGGCTGGCAACACGTCCGCCACCCGGTCCACCAGCAGGGCAAAGGCGGATTCCGGCCCGCCGGCAGGCCGGTCGAGCAGGATGAGGTGGCGGTAGGGATGGGGCTCGCCGCGCGGAAGGCCAAGAAGCAAGGCCAACTCCACCACCGGCACGGCGGTGCCACCCAGATTCATGAAGCCGGCCAGCGGCGATGGCAGGCCAGGTGGGGAATCGAGCCGTGGGAGTGGCAGCAGCGCCCGCACGGCGCTGCGCGGCAGGGCGCAGGGCTGCCCACTCAGGTCGAACAGAACCAGCGGGCCGGCCTCTGGGCCCGGCTCCTCAGCTGGCAGGTCTTGCGGCGGGGGCATCGCTCTCCTCGCGGGTGCGAGGGCGGTAACACGAGCGGGGCGGCGCGGCCAAGCGGGCAGCAGGGCTTCCAGGCCCGGCCGCCTGGTGCGGCCGGCAGCCGTTCAGCGGGCGCGATGCCGGCCCGAGGACTGCGTCCGCACAGGCGCCGCCGGCCGCGGTTCGGCCCCGGCCGGGCGTCCCGCATCAAAGCCGAGGAAGCCAATCTCCGGGCGTGGCGACCCGCCATCATTCGCGAAGAGCACTGCACGCGCCGGAAGGGCGGGGGCGGCGCCCGGCGCCCGGCCACGCGGCGCCTCGCGGGTGGCCGCAGCGCGGGGCGGCTCATCGGCCCCGGGCAGGCTGGCGACGGAGGGGGCGTTCAGGTTTTCGCCCGCGGCGCGGCCGCGCCGTCCGGCCGTGGCCGGGAGGGGGGCGGCTGGCTCAGCGGGCGCCTGGGACGGGCCACTGCCCGAGCTGCCGCGCGCCGAGAGCAGATAGAAGACGATCTCGTTCCGCCCCTGATCCACTGCCGCATCCACCGGGGTCAGGCCGAGCTGGTTGCGCGCGTTCAGATCCGCGCCCCGCCCCATCGCGTCCCGGGCCGCGGCGAGGTCGCCGCGGTTGATGGCGTCGAACAGCGCGTCATTCGGCGAGAGGCTGGCGGTCGGGGTTTCGGGCGGGATGGGTTCCACTGCGCGGCGGCCAGCCAGGCCCGGCAGGGCCGGCGGCGGCGGTCGGGTCGCCTGGCCGGTGGGCATGGGGGCGTTGCGTCCGACCCCCTGCGCCCGGACCTCCGGGCTGAGGAGGACGGAGGCCAGCAGCGGACCGGCCAGGGCCAGGAGGAGGGAAAGGCGGCGCATAGCCTTGCCTATAGCCGCGCGGCGCCGCCGGGGCCACTCCCGGAAGGCACGGCCTTCCCTAGGGCTGGTGTCACGCACAGCCTTCGCCCCGATAGACATAGCCGGCCACGCGCCCGTCCCTCAGGGCGAAGGTCACATCGCATTGTACGGGGGCATAGATCGTCGGGCCGAAGCCGAAGCCACCATAATAGCCGCGCCTATAGGGCCCGATCGGCCCACCGGCGTAGCCGCCGGGCAGGGCGACGGTGCGCTGCTCCTCATATTGCAGGAATCTCTGCCCACCAGTTTCGTAATTGCGGTTCGGCACGCCCAGCGCCTGCACCAGCTCAAGCTCCGTGCGCCCGACATAGCTGGAAAGGCGCTCGTCAATGGTGGGGCCTCTGGCGCAGGCCGCCAGGCCAAGCAGGGGGAGCAGGATCAGGGCGTGGCGCATGGATGGTAATCTGGGTTCACAATGCGCCGGCGGAAGGACCCCGTTCATGTTTCGGCCCAGCGCCGCAGCAGGGCCGCGCGGGATTTCGCCAGCAGGTCGAAGGCGCGCGACTTGCCCTCCCGCGCGAAGAGGTCCCTGCGCGCCGTGTCGAGGTCGAAGAGGATGTCCCGGCAGGCCGCGTCGCGCACCAGGCTCTGCACCCAGGTTACCCCGACCAGGCGCTCTCCGCGCGTGACGGGGGCGACGCGGTGCAGGGTGCCGGCGGGATAGGCCACCGCCTCGCCGGCGCCGAGGCGCACGGCCATCTCCCCTGCCGTCGTCTCGATTACCAGCTCGCCGCCATCATAGGTTTCGGGGTCGGAGAGGAAGAGGGTGACAGCCACGTCGCCCCGTAGCGGCGCCTCCCCGCGCGGGTCCGAGGGGGCGCCGCCGCCCATCAGCGCATCATCCACATGGGTGCCATAGGTCTTGCCGGGGGCGTAGCGGGCGAAGAGGAAGGGACGCATCCGGCGGGGCAGGATGGCGGCGCGGAACACCTCGTTGCGTTCCAGCGCATCGGCGGCGATGGAGGCAGCCTCCCGCGCCAGAGGGTCCAGCGGGTCGGCCTGCTCATTCTCCTTCACGCCGCGGGCGTGCCAGCCGGCCGTTGCGGCCCCGTCGCTGAAGGCGGAGCTGGCCAGCAGAGTGCGCAGCTTGCCGAGGGTCTCGGGCGGAAGCACATTGGGGATGCAAACGATCATCGCTCGCAGCTTGGCAGGAGAGTTCACCGATGGGGAGTGGTCCGGTTCGATTCGGTCCGCTGCGGCTCTGGGTGGGAGTGGGGGCCTTCGCCCTTGCCGGCATGCCCGTGCAGCCTGCCGGCGCCCAGGCTCCCGCTTCGGAGGCGCGGCCCGCCGCGCCGGGTGCTCAGACGCCCGCCGCCGTTCCCTCCCATGCCGGCCATGGCGCCATGATGGGCCAGGGCGGGGAAGGCGGTGAGGGCGGCGAGGGGGGTGAGAGCGGCGCCCTGATGAGCGCGTCGCCCGACATTTCCTTCGCTGGGCGACTGATGCTGGTGCGTGGCCACCTGGCCGTGGGCATAGAACTGGCCCGGGCTGGCGCCTGGGACGACGCGGTCTTCCACTTCCTTCATCCGAAGGAGGAGATCTACGAGGCTCTGAGCCCCGAATTGCAGCGGCGCCGCGCCCCCGGCTTCATTGATGACCTGGACGCGCTGGCCGCCCGCGTGCGCGCCAAGCAGGGTGGGCCGGAGCTGGAAGCGGCCTATCGGCAGACACTGGCCGCGGTGGACCGCGCCTGGACCACCGGCCTTCCCGCACAGGAGCGGAACGCGCCCGCCTTCGTGGCCGAGGTCGCTGCCCGCACCATGCGCTCCGCAGCCGCCGAGTACGAGGCGGCGATCGAGGATGGCCGCATCGCGAATGTCGTGGAGTATCAGGACGGCCATGGCTTCCTGCTGGAGGCCGACGCCCTGCTGAACCGCCACGCCGCCGCCCTGCGCGCCGCCCCCGATGGGGAGAAGGACTGGGCGGAACTGCAAGCCGCCATGGGAGTGCTGCGCCCTGTCTGGCCCACGGCCCAGCCGCCCGCCCGCCCCGTGCTGGGCGTCGCCGAGGTGATCGCGGCCGTGGGGCGGCTTGAGCGGGCGGCGCTGGCCTGGCGGTGACGCGGCGCTTTCTGGATGGGCTGTTGGCGGGGGCGCTGCTCCTGCTCTCGGCGGTCAGCGTCGGCGCGCTGATCGCGCCGGCCGGCTCCGCCGATCCCGGATCGGCGGCGGAGGATGCCGCGCTGCGCGCCGCCTATCGCCGCCCCGCCGAGCCGCCGCCCACGCCCGCGGAGAACCCCTTCACCGCCGAGAAGGCACAGCTTGGCCGGCGGCTCTTCTTCGATCCGTCGCTTTCCGCCTCCGGCACCATGTCCTGCGCCACCTGCCACGAGCCGGCGCGGGGCTTCACGGATGGCCGCAAGCTCTCCCGCGGGAATGACGGGCGGGATCTGCGCCGCAAGGCGCCGACGCTTTGGAACCTGGCCTGGGCGCCCTTCCTGTTCTGGGATGGCCGCGCCGAGGGGCTGGAGGCGCAGGCCGAGGGACCGATCGAGGCGCATGAGGAAATGGGCCAGCCGCTGGGCGCGCTGGCCGAGCGGATGGCCGGCGATGCCGGCTGGCGCGCCGCCTTCGGCACCGCCTTCCCCGGCGAGGCCCAGCCGGTGACGCGCGAGAACCTTGTCCGCGCGCTGGCAAGCTGGGAACGCACGCTGATCTCCCCCCGCACGCGTTTCGATGCCTGGGTGGAGGGCGACGATTCGGCGCTGACTCCGCAGGAGCGGCGCGGGTTGTCCCTGTTCCACGGCCCCGCCGGATGTGCGAACTGCCATTCGGGCTGGGCCTTCACCGACTACGCTTTCTATGACATCGGCCTGCCCGAGGGACCGGCGCCGGATCTGGGCCGCGGCCCCGTGCTGGGGCTGGAGCAGACCAACCACGCCTTCAAGACGCCGAGCCTGCGCGAAGTCATGCGCCGCGCGCCCTATATGCATGACGGCTCGATCCCGACGATCGAGGCAGTGATCGAGCATTATGCGAACGGCGTCGTGCAGCGCCCGACCCTGCCGCCGGAGCTGCCTCGGCGCCTGACGCTGGATGACGGGCAGCGCGCGGACCTGATCGCCTTCCTGGCCACCCTGACCAGCCCGCCCGACGCGCCACTGCCGGAGATGGCAACGCCGCCCGCCGCGACCCCGGCTGTCACCGCCGCCATGGCGCCGGTGGCGCGGGCGCACGTGTCCCAGCGTGGGCGCCAGTTCGCGCCGCTGCGCGCGGCGATTACGGCGGGGGGCGTGCTGGAGATCGCCAATGACGACAACACCTCCCACAACATCCGCATCGACGCGCCCGACCTGCACCTGAACAGCGGCATCCAGGATCCCGGCCAGACCGTGACCTGGCAATTGGATAAGCCGGGGCGCTACGTGGCCTTCTGCGGGATCCATCCGAAGATGCGGCTGGAGGTGACGGTCGTCGGGCCTTGAGGCAACCGAGCCGGGGCCTTCATGCTCTTGCGGCTCCGTCACTCATGGCGGAGTCGACAGTCATGCGGTGGCCGCATCCGCGACGCGGTGGGAAGTGTCAGGCCGGGACGGGCCGCGGGTCTACCGCCGGCGGCCGCGGGGGGCGCACCGCATAGGCAATCTGGATGGCCCCGGCGAACAGCCCCATGCCGACCCCGAGCTGCCAGGCCAGCACATAGTCGCCGCGCAGGTCGAACAGCACCCCGCCGCCATAGGCGCCGAGGAAGGAGCCGATCTGGTGCGACATGAAGGCGATGCCCTGGATCATCGCCATGAAGCGCAGGCCGAACATCTCCATCACCAGGCCGGAGACGAGCGGCACCACCCCGAGCCAGAGGAAGCCGATCACCGCCGCGAAGATGATCGTTGATGCTTCCGTGGGCGGCCAGGCGAAGTAGAGCCCGAGCACCAGTGAGCGCGTGATATAGAGGCTGCCGACCAGAAGTCCCTTGTTCCAGCGCCCGCCCGCCCAGCCGAAGAAGAGCGAGCCGAGCACGTTGAACCCGCCGATCGTTCCTAGCGCCTTGGCCGAGAGCATCGGGTCCTGGCCACAGAGATCGAGATAGGAGGGCAGGTGCGTGCTCAGGAAGATGAGCTGAAGCCCGCAGACGAAATAGGCCCCCGCCAGAACGAGGAAGGGCGTATGCCTCAGCGCACGGGACAGGGCCGCGCCCATGCCCGGCGCCTCGCCGACCGGCTGCGGGGGCATCGGCACGCGGTCCACCCGGCCGGCTATCCAGGCCGCTGGCAGCATGGCGGCCGCAAGCGCCAGGAAGCCCAGGACTCCGGCCCGCCAGCCCCAGCCTTCGGACAGGATCTGGCCGATCGGTGCCGTGATCAGCGCCCCCACGGACCCCGCCGCCGAAACCAGCCCGAGCACCGAGGAGCGCATGCTTGCGGGCACAGGGCGCGAGGCGACCGCCATCGCCATCCCGCTGCCGAGGCAGGACATCGCCAGACCCATCAGGAGCCCTGGCCCGATCATCAGCCCGGTGGTGCCCCGTGCCAGCGCCATCACGGCAAGGCCGATGAGATAGGAGGTGACGCCCAGCATCAGCATGGGCCGGAACCCCCAGCGCACCGCCGCCGCCCCAGCGAAGGGCTGCAGCAGCCCCCAGGAGAGATTCTGCACCGCGATGGCGAGGGTGAAGTCGGCGACGGCCACGCCGAGCTCGCGCGTCGCCGGCACCATGAACAGGCCGAGGCTCTGGCGAATGCCCATGGCGAGGGAGAGCATGACCGCCGTGCCAGCCAGAATGGGCAGGACGGCACGGATGGCGGGGTTCATGCGGACATACTCGCCCCCGCGTCGCACCTGTGTCGAGGCAGGGGGCCTGCACTGCTGCGAGAGGTAGCGGAGGCGTGCCCGGCTGGCACCCATGCACGAGGCTGGTCTGCCAGACGGGATGCCGCGCCGCCGGCCCGGCTTTCCTGCCACCTGTTTCGTGGTCCATCATCCCCGGGCCACCAAACAGGACGTGCCGCCTTGCCCGACCCTGCCATCCTCAACCGCCTGCGCGTCGCGGTGGAGAAGAACTTCGAGGCCCAGACCGCCTTCCTCTCCGATCTCGTCCGCTTCCCCAGCCTGCGCGGGCGTGAGGCGCCGTTGCAGGACTGGTTCGCGCGGCAGATGGCGCAACGCGGCTACTCCGTGGATCGCTACACCCTGGCCGATGTGCCGCTGGAGTCACATGAGAAGGCCGCGCCGATGGTCGATGTGGACCCGGCCGGTTCCGTGCAGGTGGTCGCGACGAAGCGCGCGAAGGATGCGGGCGGGCGCAGCCTGATTGTTCAGGGGCATATCGACGTGGTGCCGGAAGGCCCGGCGGAGATGTGGACGCACCCGCCCTATGCCGGCGTGGTCAGGGATGGCTGGCTGTATGGCCGCGGCGCGAACGACATGAAGGCGGGCGTTGCCGCCATGGTCTTCGCCATGGACGCGCTGCGCGACGCCGGGCTGACGCCGCAGGGCGACATCCATCTGCAGACCGTGACGGAGGAGGAGAGCACGGGCAATGGCGCGCTCTCCACCCTGCTGCGCGGCTATCGCGCCGATGCCTGCCTTATCCCCGAGCCCACGGCGGGCACCATCACCCGCGCGCATACGGGCACGCTGTGGTTCCGCCTGCGCGTGCGCGGCGTGCCCGTGCATGTCGCGGTGGCCGATTCCGGCACGAACGCCATCCTCTCCGCCATGCACCTGATCCGCGCCTTGCAGGACCACACGGTGGCGCTGAACGAGAAGGCGAAGGCCGATCCCTCCTTCGGCATGGTGAAGAACCCGATCAAGTTCAACCCCGGCATCATCCGCGGTGGCGATTGGGCTTCCTCCACGCCGTCCTGGTGCGAGGTGGACTGCCGTATCGGCCTCACCCCCTCGATGGAGGTGGCGGAGGTGATGCGTGGCGTGGAGAAGGCCGTGGAGGCGGCGCGGGCCGGCGATGCCTTCCTCTCCAACAACCCGCCCGAAATCACCTGGCACGGCTTCCAGGCCGATGGCTATGTGCTGGAACCCGGCAGTGAGGCGGAGCGCATCCTGGCCGCCGCGCACCAGGCCGCCTTTGGTGCCGAGATGGAGGAGCGCCGCTCCACCGCCGTGAACGACACGCGGTATTACGGCCGCTACTACGCCATGCCCGCGCTCTGCTACGGGCCGGGCGGCGAGGGGAATCACGGTTTCGACGAGCGCACCAATCTGGACCTGCTGAAGAAGACGACACTTTCGATGGCCGCCTTCATCGCGGATTGGTGCGGGGTGGAAGGCTGAAGCGCCCGGCCCGGCAGCCGCCGGGCCGGAAAGCGCTCACTGGCGCGGATTCATCGCCTTCGGATCGAAGGGACGATAATCCGCGGGCACGCGGAAGCGCGCGGAATCCTGGCTTGCATAGTCCAGCTGCGTGGCGGTGGTCGCATCCCCGGGCTTGCCGTCCTCGAACTCCACCATGCGAAGCGGCACGCCGTCGGCGGTGACGCAGGCCTCCTTCACCTCTGGCTCGTCCTCCGGATCTTCCTTCGGTTCCTCGATCCGCCAGACCGTACAGCTATGCCCGGCCACCCGGTCGGTGCCCTTGCGCGTTACGCGGCTGCCGGGCTCGACCAGGCCGATTCCCGGGCCGCGATCATCGTCACTGGCGCCTTCGACGAACATGCGGTGCTCGGTCATCAGGATGGTCGTGCGATTGGTGCGGGTGTTCTGCAGCAGTGCGCCGCCTGCGGTATCGATGCGAAGAATGCCCTCCGCATTCAGCCAGGACATACGGAGCTCCCGGCCACGGCTGCCGCTCTCCCGGTAGGTCGCGGCGAAATCGCGGGTCGGGGCGGATGGCGGCCCATTGCCCGACTGGGCCAGGGCGGGGGCCGTAAGGCCCAGCACGGCGGCGGTGGCGATGACAAGGCGCAAAACGGTTCTCCCCCGATACGATCACCGCCGTGTCGCCGCAGAAGCGCCGCCGGTCAACCGCCAGGTGGGATGCCGGAGAAAAGGCCGAAGCTTATCGCCCCTCCCGCCGCCACGCGATCACCGCCACGCCCAGCACCAGCAGCAGCGCCAGCCAGGGCGGCAGCAGCGGCAGGGCGGAAATGCCGGTTATTGTATGGTCCTCCCGCCGCAGCAGCCCGATCCAGCCGGGCCCGCTGGTGTCGCGCCCCATGGAGACGCGGCGGATATCGGGCAGCGCGGACCCATCCCCGATCCAGCGGGCCGCGCCGCCGGAGGACTCGACCGCGCCCTGCATCCGCCCGGCATCGGCGCGAAGATCGGCGATCTCGGGTGGGTTGGCGGCCTCAGCGGCGGCGAAGACGGTGCGGGTGCCGTCGGTGGCGGACCAGACGCCGGCCTGGGGCGCGGGCAGCGCCACCACGGCGCGGCCGCCTTCCCGGCGCTCCGGCGCGTGGCGGGACACCGTGCCGTCCGGCGCGGTGACGGTAATCTGGGGCGGCGGCGTGTCCGAAAGGCTGTGGCGGGTAACGGTCAGCTGCCCCTGGGCGATGGTGGCCGTCAGATCCTCCTCTTCCAGCTCCGGCTCGCGCATCAGCCAGTGGGCGATGCGGCGCAGCAACTCCGCCTGGGGGCCGCCGCCGTCATGGCCGCGGGACCAGAGCCAGATCTGGTCGGACAGCAGCAGCGCCACGCGGCCCTCGCCCACGCGGTCGAGCAGCAACAGGGGACTGCCGTCCGGGCCATTCATGATGTTGGCGCCGCTGCGCGGCTCGGCGCGCAGCATGCGATACCAGCGGCCCCAACTCGCCTGCGCCGCGGCATTGGCATTGGCGCCGGTCAGTCCCTCAGTCACGGGATGGCGCAGCCCGGTTTCGCTCACCTGGGCGCGGAAGGGAGCTTCCAGCACTGGCTGGCTGCCGGGCACCGGCCGCGCAGGCAGCACGGCGCCGAGTGGCGTGCTGGCGAGGGACGAGGCCCCGGCGAATTCCGGCCCCACCGATAGCAGCAGCGCACCACCCTGGCGCACATGCTCGGCAATGTTGCGGAGATATTGCGGCGGCAGGATGCCCCTGTTGGAGAAGCGGTCGAAGACGATCAGGTCGAAGTCGCGCAGCTTCTGCTGGAACAGCTCACGCACGGGGAAGGCGATCAGCGCCAGCTCGTTCAGCGGCGTCAGGTCGTCCTTCTCGGGCGGGCGCAGGATAGTGAAATGCACCAGATCCACATTCGGATCGGCCTTCAGCAGTCGGCGCCAGGTGCGCTCGCCCGCATGCGGCTCACCGGAGACGAGCAGCACGCGCAGCCGGTCGCGCACGCCGTTCACGGTGACAATGGCCCTGTTGTTCACCGTGCTGACCTCGCCGGAGCGTTCCTCGGCGGTGATTTCGATCACGCTCGGGCCGCCGCGTTCGATCGGCACGGCGATGCGGTGCTCGCGGCCGGGCACCACGCTCTCGGTCAGCGGCGCATTGCCGTCGCGGCGAATGGAAAGGCGCACCGGCGGCTGCGGGCTGCCCGCGGGGATGCCGAGATCCTCCACCATCACCCGCAGCTCGACGCCCCTGCCGACGATGCCGAAGCCGGGTGCCTCGATCACGCGCAACCGCCGGTCCACCTCGCCCGCGCGGCCCGGCAGAAGCAGGTGCAGCGGTGCGTCACCGGGGAAGTTGTTCGGCGCGTCATGCACCTGACCGTCGCTGAGCGCGATGACGCCTGCCAGCCGCGCACGGGGGATGTCGGCCAGCCCGCGCTCGATGGCCGTGAAGAGGCGCGTGCCCTGGCTGCCGCCTTCCTCCGCCGTCACGGTGCGCAGCTCCAGGTCGGGCAGGCGGCCGATGCGTGCCTCGATGGCCGTGCGGGCTGCGGCGATGGCAGCCTCCCGCCCAGCTACCTCCGTGGAGGCGCTGTGATCCACCGCGAGCAGCGCGATATCGGGCCGCACCTCCCGCGTCTGTTGCACCAGCCGGGGATTGGCGATGGCGCCAAGAATCAGCAGGAAGGCGAGCGCCCGCCACCACGCGCCGCGTGCCCGCCGCAGGATCGCAGGCACCAGCGCGAGCACCGCGAGCACAGCAAGCGCCATGAGCAGCCAGTGCGGCAGGATTGGCGCAAGGTCGATGGATGTGAGGGAACGGACCATCAGTTTCCGAGGCGCTCCAGGATGGCCGGCACATGCACCTGGTCACCCTTGTAGTTGCCGGTCAGCGCGTAGATCACGAGATTGACGCCGAAGCGGTAGGCCAGCGTCCGCTGCCGCGCGCCGCCGGGGATCACGGCATAGGGGTTGTTCCCGCGCGCATCGACGGCCCAGGCCGAGGCCCAGTCATGGCCGCCGATGATGACGGGGCTGACGCTGTCATTCGCCCGGTCCGTGTCGCGCGCCACCCAGATCGGGCCGCCAGCATAGCGGCCGGGCAGGTCGTGCAGCAGATAGAAGGCGCGCTTCAGCACATGCTCTTCCGGCACCGGGGCCAGCGGCGGCACCTGCAGGTTCCGTGTCAGCCGCCGCAGCGCCGCATCGGCACCCAGCGACACGCCCTCGCCGGAACCTTCGTTCCTCGTGTCGAAGAGAATGATGCCGCCATTGCGCATGAAGGTGTTCAGCGCCTCCACGGCGGCGGGATCCGGTGCGGGCGCGTCCGGCAGCACCACCCAGTAGAGCAGCGGGTAGAAGGAAAGATCATCCGTCCCGGGGCGCAGCGCGACAGGCTCGGCCAGGGCGGCGGCGGTGCGGCGGTTCACATATTCGGACAGGCCCACCAGCCCCTGGCGCGATACCTCGTCGGTCTGCGTATCGCCCGTGATGACATAGCCGAGGCGTGTGGAAAGCGCCGCCGCGCCCTCCGGCTGCCCCTGCTGCGCGGAGGCAGCGCCCGGCACCAGAAGAAGGAGCGCCACCGCAGCCGCCCGTGCCCGCAGCCCGAGGCCACGGCTTTGCAGCGAGAGCAGTAGGTCCGCCGCCAGCAGCACCAGCGCCGCGGCCAGAAGCCAGGGGCCGAGATCGCGCTCGGCTGGCACGCCGCCGATCCGCGTCTCCCGCGCACCGGCAGGCGTCGGCGCCGCGGCGCGCAATTCGGGAAGATGCGCGGAAAGGTTCAGCGCCCGCCGCTCCCCGCCCTCGCCGGGCGTGCCGTACCAGCCCGGTGGATGGCGCGGGCCGGGGCGGGTCGCGTCGAGCTGCGCCGCCGTGATCGGCCCGGCTGCCGGCGGCGGGGCGCCGAGGCGGCCGAAGCCGTCCAGCGTCTCGATCGGCGCGAGCGGCGCGTCACCCTCGCTGCCCACCACGCCGGATGAGAGCGCGACGATGCGCCGGAGCATGTCGATATAGAGGCCCGAGAGCGGCAGGTTGGACCAATCCGCATTGGCGGTGACATGGAACAGCACGATCCGCCCGGCACCACGGTTCTCAAAGGTCACCAGTGGCGTGCCGTCGCTCAGCCTTGCCCAGCTCCGTTCTGCCAGCCGCGGGATCGGTTCGGCCAGGACCTGGGTGGAGACCGTCACCTCGGCGGGCGGGTTCAGCCCGGCGAAGGGACTGCCCTCCGGGAAGGGCGCCAGGGTCTGCGGACGTTCCCAGGAAAGGGCGCTGCCCAGGGCGCGTTCACCGGCGCGCAGCGGCACCGGCAGCAGGGCATCGCCTTTCTCCGCCAGGCGCGGGCCAGCGAAGCGAAGCAGCAGCCCGCCATTCTCCACGAAGCGCGTCACCGCCTCCGTCTCCGGCCCTTCCGCCAGCGGGCGGTCGGCGAGGACCAGCACGGCAAGGCGGCGCGAGAGAAGCTGCTCCAGCGTCCCGCGCCGGATTTCGGCGGTCGGGGAGAGGGCACGGTCGAGATAGTAGAGCGAGCCGGTCAGCGGCGTGTCGGCGGATTCCTCCTGTGCCGAGAGCAGGCCCACGGGGCGACGGCGGAAGCGCTCATCCAGCAGCACCACGCCTGCTGCGCCGGGCGCGTCGCCCTCCAGCACGAGCTGCGTGACGCTGTTGCGGATCTCGATCGGCAGGTCCAGCGCGCCCTCCGTCTCAGTGGCGCCGGCGGCGAAGGACAGGGCGGCGCGACCGAGGGTGCGGCCATCCGGCGTCATCGCCAGCACGCCCGTCTCGCCGGCCGGGCCGCCGGGGGCGCGCCGAAGGCTGAGGATGAGGCGGTCCGCCTCCGCCCGGGGCGGCGTCAGTACGCGGGCGGTGCCGGGCGCCCCGCGCGCCACCTGCAGCGGGCCAGCCGAGGCCAAGGCATTCATCAGTGCCGAGCCATCATCGCCGCCCTGCGCCAGCCCGTCTGTCACATAGAGGCTGGCGAAGGCGCCGCCAGGCCAGGATTGCAGCGCGGCCAGCGCAGCGGCGCGATCAGGCGCCCAGGGATGCGGGCGCAATGCGGCGAGGCGGGACCGCGCCTCCTCGGCCGGCATCCAGCCGGTGGGGCGGGGTGCTTCGCCGGTCGCAGCCGGGGCCGTGGCTAGCAGCGCCACGCGCCGGCCGGAGCGGGCGGCAGCGTCCAGCGCCGCGCCCGCCACCGCCATGCGATCCGGCCAGTCGGAAGCCGAGGCCCATCCGTTATCCACCACGACCAGCAGCGGCGCTTCGGCGGCATCGCCCTGTGCCGCGTTCCAGACCGGCCGCGCCAGGCCGAGTACGATCAGCGCGGCAGCCAGTAGCCGGATCAGCAGTAGCCACCAGGGCGTGCGCGCGGGCGTCTCTTCCACCGCCGGCAGGTCGCGTAGGAAACGGGCAGGGGGAAAGGACTGCCGGCGCGGCGTGGGCGGGGTGACCCGCAGCAGCCACCACAGGGCAGGCAGGGCAGCGAGCGCGACCAGCAGCCAGGGCGCGGCGAAAGAGAGGCCGCCCATCAACGGGAATCTCCAGGCAGGTTGAGGCGGGTCCGAATTCCACCCTCTCCGTCGTTCATCGCGCCCCCTGTGGCGCCAAAGCCTGCCAGAGCGCCATCAGGGCAGCTTCCGGCGGATGGTCCGTGCGGTGCGACAACAGGCGAAAGCCGAGTGACGCCGCGAGGGCCGAAAGCCCCTCGCGATGTACGGCCATGCGTTCCTCGTAGAGGGCGCGGATACCCTCCACACGTGGAACCAGCGCGGCATCAGTGCCGTCCAGCGGCTCGAAGCGCACCCGGCCGCCATAGGGCAGGGTCTCCTCCGCCGAGTCATGCAGCGCGACCATGGTTCCGCGCACCCCGGCGGCGGCCAGGGGCGCCAGCATGGCCCGCAGCTCGGGCAGGGGCGCCAGAAAGTCGCTGAACAGCACGGTGCGCGCATGGCGCGGCAGGCTTTCATCGACGGGTGGGCCCGACTGCCCCTCCAGCCGCATCGCCAGTTCCGGCAATGCGCCCCGTCCGGATAAGCCGCGACCGCCACCCATCAACCGCACCCGCTCCCCGCCGCGCAGCAGGAGCGAGGAGAGTGCCAGCGCCAGCAGATCCGCCCGCGCACGCTTGGTGGGGCGCGACGTTGCGCCGGACCAATCCATGCCTGGTGAGGAATCCCGCCACAGCGCCACGGTCTGGGCCGATTCCCACTCCGTTTCCCGCAAGTAGAGACGGTCGGACTTCGCGCTCTGCCGCCAGTCCACGCGGGCGGCGTCATCGCCGGGCAGATAGGGGCGGAATTGCCAGAAGGCGTCACCCTGGCCGGAGCGGCGGCGGCCATGGACACCCTGCATCACCGTCGCCGCCACGCGCTCCGCAGCCACGACCAGGGGCGGCAGCCGCGCCGCGGTCGCCTCCGCGTGGAGGGGAAGCGTCCTGTTCCCGGTGGAGGCGCGCTCAGCCAAGATCAGCCTTCAGGGCGCCGATCACCTCGGACAATCGGACTCCATCCGCACGGGCGGCGAAGCCCAGCGCCATGCGGTGGCGCAGGATCGGCTCGGCCAGCGCGATCACATCCTCCACGCTGGGCGAGAGGCGTCCATCCAGCACGGCGCGGGCGCGGGTCGCCAGCATCAGCGCCTGGGCGGCGCGGGGCCCCGGTCCCCAGGCCAGATGCTCCTTGACGGCGGGCAGGGTGGCCGTGTCGGGCCGCGCGCCGCGCACCAGGCGCAGGATGGCGTCCAGCACCGCCTCGCCCACCGGCAGGCGGCGGATCAGGGATTGTGCGGCGATCAGCTCGCTGGGGCGCAGTGCGGCCTCCGGCCGGGCCTCGCTGGCGCCGGTGGTGGCCAGCAGCATGGCGCGCTCGGCGGCCTCGTCGGGGTAGCCGATCTCGATCTCCAGCAGGAAGCGGTCGAGCTGCGCCTCGGGCAGGGGATAGGTGCCCTCCTGCTCGATCGGGTTCTGGGTGGCCAGCACATGGAAGGGGGCGGGCAGGTCCAGCACCTCGCCGCCCACTGCTACGCGCCGCTCCTGCATGGCCTGCAGCAGCGCGGACTGCGTGCGGGGGGAGGCGCGGTTGATCTCGTCGGCCATCAGCAGCTGGCAGAAAACCGGCCCGCGCAGGAAGCGGAAGGCGCGACGGCCGCCTTCGCCTTCCTCCAGCACCTCGGAGCCCAGGATGTCGGAGGGCATGAGGTCCGGGGTGAACTGCACGCGGCGGGCATCGAGGCCCATGACCGTGCCCAGCGTCTCCACGAGCTTCGTCTTGCCCAGGCCCGGCACGCCGACCAGAAGCATGTGCCCGCCAGCGAGAAGGGTGACGAGCGCCTGCTCCACCACATCCTCCTGGCCCAGGATCACCTGGCCGACGGCAGCCCGCACCCTGGCGAGCCGGGCGGAGAGCGCCTCGGCCTCGGTCAGAAGTTTCTCGGCATTGCCTGACGCTTCCGTGACGCTGGGCACTTCAACCATACGCACGCCCTTTCCATATTGCCGGTGGGTAACACCCGGCCCCCCGTCCTCTCCAACACATGGAGGCGTGCCGGAGGATTCGGGAGGGTAGGACCCTTCGATGGCGCGGAGAAAGTCACATGGCGCTGGGGATGCATGATATGACAGCTGGCCGTGAACCGGCCCCGGCCGTGGTCGCAGGAGCTTTGGCCCGCCAACCCCGCACGATCTGCGGCGATTTCCATATGCGGATCGCCCGCGATGGCACCTGGTACTATCAGGGCAGCCCGATCGGCCGGAAGGAACTGGTCTGCCTTTTCGCCTCAGTCCTGAAGCGGGAGGCGGATGGCAGTTACTGGCTGGAAACCCCGGTCGAGCGTGGACGGATCGAGGTAGAGGACGCGCCCTTCGTGGCCGTGGAGCTCAACTGGGGCCATTGCTGCGGTGAGGGGGCCTGCGATTCCGGCGGCTCGCCGGTCCGCCGCGCCCGTCAGTGCCTGACCTTCCGCACCAATCTGGACGAGATGGTCACGGCCGACGAGGAACATCCGATCCGTGTCGAGATCGACCCGGTGACGCGCGAGCCGCGCCCCTACATCACGGTCCGCCCCGGGCTCGAGGCGCGGATCAGCCGTCCGGTTTTCTATGAGCTCGTGGCCCTGGCCCAGCCGGAGACGGTGGACGGTCGCGAGGTGATGGGCGTCTGGAGCCAGGGCGTCTTCTTCATGATCGACGACAGCCCTGCCGAGGACGAGATCATCGACGCTTTGGACGACGAGGTGGCGTGAGCGCCCCAGCCGCCGGTCGTCTTCCGGCCGTTCTGCTGCCTTCCCTGAGTTCCGCTGAAGTGGAGGAGCGCCTGTCCGACCCGGCGCGCCTTGCCCGCGCCGATGCGGATGTGCAGCCCCCGGCGGGCGCCCGCCGCTCCGCCGTGCTGGTGCCGATCCTGCTGCACGAGGCACCGACTATCCTGCTGACCCGGCGGGCCGCCACCCTCTCCTCCCATGCCGGGCAGGTCGCCTTTCCCGGCGGCCGGATCGAGCCGGGCGAGACACCCGAGGCCGCCGCCCTGCGCGAGGCCGCCGAGGAGGTGGGGCTGGACCCCCGCCTGCCGCGCTTGGCTGGCCGGCTGCCTGCGCTGGTGACCGGTACGGGCTTCCATGTGATTCCCGTGGTCGCCCTGCTGGACCCGCCGGTGACCCTCACACCCGCGCCTGCCGAGGTGGCGGAGGTGTTCGAATATCCGCTGGACCGCCTGCTGGACCCGGCCTCGCCTGAGCGGCGGAGTGGGGTCTTTGGCGGCCGGCACCGGGAATACTGGGCCTGGCCGCACGAAACCCAGACCATCTGGGGCGCGACCGCCAACATGCTGCGGAGCTTGGCGATCACGCTGCGGGACTGACCGTTCAGGTCAGGTGCAGACCCCCATCCACATCCAGCACGATGCCGGTGACAAAGGCGTTGCGGATCAGGAACAGCACCGCATCCGCCACCTCCTCCGGCTGGCCGGGGCGGGCCAGAGGGGCCTTGCGCGCCTGTTCCTGAAACAGGCCGGCCGGCTTGTCGGCCCACCAGGGCGTCTCAATCACGCCGGGAGAAACCGCATTGACCCGCAGGGGCGCCAACTCCCGCGCCAGGGTGGGCACCATCCGCTCGATCGCACCATTCACCGCCGCCAGCCCCGAGGTGCCGGGATTGGCGAGGCGGGATGAGGCGGCCGTCACGAAGGTGATGGATCCACCCGCCTCCAGCGTGGGAAGAGCGAGTTGCGCGGCGTTCCATTGGGCCCAGAACTTCGCCTCGAAGCCTGCCCGCAACCCGTCCGCGTCCAGCTTGGCAAAGGGACCTGCGCCACGTCCGCCGGAGGCGGCCAGGACGAGGTGCTGGAAAGGCCCGAGCCTCTGGAAGAAGGCCGCCATCGTATCCCGGTTCCCGGCATCGAGCGCCGTGCCGCGCGCGGCCGGACCGATCGCTGCGACCGCGCTGTCGAGCTTAGCCGCATCCCGCCCCACGATGACGACCCGCGCCCCTTGGCCCGCGGCCATCTGGGCCGTCGCGAGCCCAATGCCGGAGGAGCCGCCGATCACAACCACGGTATTCCGCTCAAGGAACATGGGAACCGCCTTTCGCCATGGCATTCCTCATCAGGAAAGCCCGTGGGAGGCCGTGGAGGAAGGCCACCCTACCGGCGGATCACAGCCGGCGGCATAAGGGACGGCCCATGCCCTATCTTGTCGAGGCGATCCTTTTCCTGGCCCCCTTCGCCCTCTACGGGATTTGGCTGCGGCTGAATCCCGGCCGGGCCGTGGGCGCCCATATCGTCGCGCTCGCCCTGGTGGGCCTGGCCATCGCGATCGGCGGGGCGATCTGGTACGGGCTCTCGCGCGGGATGGACCCGGGTGCCGCCTATGTGCCGCCCCGCATGACCCCGAAAGGGATCGAGGCTGGCCATGGCGCCCCCGCGCGTCCGCCGGGCCCTTGGCCGCCGCCAGCCGCCATCCCGGCCCCGCCGCCGCCGCATGAGGGACCATCGCCCCGATGACCGGTCCCATGGATGACCCGCCCGTTGCCCGGATCGACCCGCCCGGCTTCCTCGCGGAGCCGGCCGCCGCCGCCGTGCTGGCGGCCCTGCCGGGCGCGCGGGCTGTGGGCGGGGCGGTGCGCGATGCCCTGGCCGGCCGCCCGGTGGCTGATATGGATGTGGCCGCTCCCTTCCCGCCGGAGGAGATTGCCGCCCGCCTGACCGCCGCAGGGCTGCGCGTGCACGAGACCGGCCTGGCCCATGGCACCCTGACCGCCGTGCTGGATGGCGAGCCCGTGGAGGTGACGAGCCTGCGCCGCGACCTGGTGACCGACGGCCGCCACGCCGTGGTGGAATGGACCACCGACTGGCGGGAAGACGCGGCACGGCGCGACTTCACCATGAACGCCCTTTCCCTCTCGGCCGAGGGCGATCTCTGGGACTATTTCGGCGGGCGTGAGGACCTGGCGGCTGGAAGGGTGCGCTTCGTTGGCGATCCCGCGACCCGGCTCGCGGAGGACCATCTCCGCGCCCTCCGCTATTTCCGCTTTCAGGCCCGCTATGGCCGGGGCGAGCCCGATCCGGCGGCCGTAGCCGCCATCCGCGACGCCGTACCCTTTCTCTCCCGGCTTTCGGTCGAGCGGGTCTGGATGGAGCTGAAGCGCCTTCTTACCGCCCCGGACCCGTCCGGGGCCGTGGCGCTGATGGAGGAGACGGGGGTGCTGCCCGCGGTTCTCGGTCCGGACTCCCTTGGCGCCTCGCGCCATCTTCGCGCCCTGGCGGAGATTGGCGCCCCCGCCGACCCGATGCTGCGCTTCGACGCCCTGCTGACCCATGGCACGGCCGAGGCAGCCCGCCGGCTGAAGGCTTCAAACGAGGAGGTGCAGCGCCTCGTCGCCCGCTATCGCGCGGGGCACGACATCCTGCCCATGCAGCCCGACATCGCCGCCGGCGGGCCGGATGACGACGCGCTGCGGCGCCTGCTGGCCGACCAGGAGGCGGAGCGCCTTCTGGATGCAGCCTGGCTCCGGCAGGCCGTCAACCGCGCCTGGGGCTGGCAGGGGCCCGATGAGGCCGCCTGGGCCCGGTTCCGGAACCGGCTGGCCGCCATGCCGCGCCCCGTCTTCCCCCTGCAAGGCCGCGACGCGCTGGCCATGGGGGTGAAGCCAGGGCCTGAAATGGGTCGTCTCCTGGCCGAGACGCGCCGCTGGTGGCTTGAGGGCGGTTGCACCGCCGATGCCCAGGCCTGTCGCTCGCGATTGGCGGAACTGATGAGCGACATTCACGGGAAGTCGCTTCCGAAACGCTGATGCCCTGGGTTACGGGTTATCCATCCCCGAATCGAAGGCCTCGCCATGTCTCCTGCCCTCAATGTCTGGGCTCCCCGCATACTCTCCGTGCTGCGGATCGTCGCGGCGCTGATCTTCCTGCTGCATGGCACGCAGAAGCTGTTCGGCTTCCCGGCCCCGCCCGCCAGCGGCTTGCCGCCGATCATGTCCATCTACGGTATCGGCGCGATCCTGGAACTGGTGGGCGGCATCCTGCTGCTGCTGGGCGCCTTCACCCGGCCGGTGGCCTTCATCCTCTCCGGCGAGATGGCCGTGGCCTATTGGATGTTCCACGCGCCCCGGAATCTCTACCCCACCCTGAATGGCGGCGACGCCGCCATCCTCTACTGCTTCGTCTTCCTCTACCTCGTCTTCGCCGGCCCGGGGCCCTGGAGCGTGGACGCCGCGCGCCGCAAGGCCTGACCGGCTGCCGGGGAGGCCCCCTTCGCCTCCCCGGCTCCCTTCGCTCTGGCCATCAACGGGCGGGCGGAGTAACCGCGCGCCCATGGCCCCCAAGACCAAGGCTCGGCGCCTCGATCCCGACACGACGCGCGCCCTGGTGGCGCGGCTCTGGCAGGAGGAGGTGCGGCAGCATCCCCGCCGCATCATCCTCGCCCTGGTCTGCACCGGGCTCGTGGCCGCGCTGACCGCCCTCTACCCCGTGGTGATCCAGCAGGCCTTCGACCTGTTCACCGCGGGCGACCAGCGCATCGTCTGGGCCATCCCGCCTGCCATCATCCTGCTGACCGTCGCCAAGGCGCTGGCGCAATACGGCCAGGCCGTCGCGATCGCCTCCACCGTGCTGCGGGTGATCGAGGGGCTGCAGAACCGCCTTTTCCATGCCCTGACCCGCGCCGATTTCGCCACCGTCTCGCGGGAGGCGCCCGCCCGCCATGCCGCGCGCTTCACCGCCGACGCCGCCGCGATCCGGGAGGCACTGGGCAAGGCGATCAACGCCATCGCCGATGTCCTGACCGTGGTGGGGCTGGTCGCCTCCATGATTTGGCTGGACTGGAAGATGTCGCTGATTGCGGCGCTGCTCTATCCGGTGGCGGTGGTGCCGATCCTGCGGCTGGGCAAGCGCATCCGCCGGGCCTCGGGTGGCATGCAGGAGCGGGTGGGGGAGGCGGCGGCCAGCCTGACCGAGAGCTTCGCCGCCGCCCGCGTGGTCCGCAGCTACCGGCTGGAGGAGGCGGAGGAGGCCCGCGCCCAAAAGCTCTTTGCCCATCTCCGCGCCAGCCTTCTCTCCATCGCCCGCACCCGCGCGAGCCTCGATCCGATGCTGGAGGCGATCGGCGGCGTGGCGGTGGCGGCCATCCTTGCCCTGGTCGGCTGGCGCGTCAGCCAGGGGGAGGGGACGGTGGGCGAGTTCACCGGCTTCATAGCCGCGCTGCTGATCGCGGCGCGCCCGGTGCGCGCGCTGGGCAGCCTGAACGCCGCCTTGCAGGAGGGGCTGGCGGGCCTCGCGCGGGTGAATGCCGTGATCGACGCGCCGCGCCGGATCACGAGTCCGCCCAACGCGCCCGCCCTGCCCCAAGGCAGCGGCCGCATCGCCTTTGAGGATGTCCACTTCGCTTATGAGGATGGCCGCGTCGCGCTGGACGGCGTGCGCTTCGTCGCGGAGCCCGGCCGCACGGTCGCCCTGGTCGGCCCTTCCGGAGCCGGCAAGTCCACCGCTCTGGCGCTTGTGCCGCGCCTCTATGACGCGACGGCCGGCCGCGTGACGATCGATGGCGCCGATATCCGCGCCGTGTCGCTGGAATCCCTGCGAGACGCCATCGCCTATGTCGGCCAGGACGCGACGGTGTTTGATGACACGGCCCTCGCCAACATCGCCTGCGGCCGCCCCGGCGCCACGGTGCAGGAGGTGGAGGACGCCGCCCGTGCCGCCGCCGCGCATGACTTCATCACCGCGCTGCCCCAGGGCTATGGCACCGTGCTTGGGCCGGGCGGCGCGCGGCTTTCCGGCGGGCAGCGGCAGCGCATCTCCCTGGCGCGCGCCTTGTTGCGCAATCCGCGTGTTCTGCTGCTGGACGAGGCGACGAGCGCGCTGGACACGGCCAGCGAGGCTGCGGTGCAGGCTGCGCTTGCGCGGCTCCGTGCGGGACGCACGACGCTGGTGGTGGCGCACCGCCTTTCCACCGTGCGGGATGCGGACCTGATTGTGGTGATGCAGGGCGGGCGCGTGGCCGAGTCCGGCACGCATGAGGCGTTGCTGGCGCAAGGCGGCCTCTATGCCAGCCTGGTGCACGCGCAGGCCTTCGTGGCGGCCTGAGGTGTCGCCCAGGGAGAGAGTAGGAAGTGGCCTCATCCATCATCCGGGCCCCCGATTTGCGTCCGCGCCCCTGGCCGAATGGGCTCGGCACCACGCGGGACGTGGCCTCGGGCGAGGGCTGGCAGATGGGCGTCGCCGATCTGGCTGGGGAGGCCGCCTTCTCTCATTTCGCCGGGCTGGACCGGGTCTTCACGATCATTAAGGGCGCTGGCGCCACACTCGAACTGGAGGGGCGCGGCCCGTTGCCCTGTCCTCCGCTGGTGCCGACCAGCTTTCCCGGGGATGTGCCCACCTACTATCGGCCGCGAGCCGGGGCAGGGCGCGCCTTCAACGTCATCACCGATCGCGCGATGTTTGAAGCGCGGGTCGCCGTATGCAGCATCGCGGCTTCGCACCAGGTCGGCCTTCCCGTGGGATGCCTGGCCGTGTTCTGCGCTGAGGGCGCGGTTGAGATGGGCGGGAAGACGCTGGAAGCCGGAGACACGATGCTGCATCCGGGTCCGGAACCCGTTCGGGCCGCCAGCGTCGCGGCCATCGTGATTGTGGTCGAACTCCACCCGAAACAGGGATAGGCGGAACTGCTGGGCCGTTAAGGCAGGCGGAAGCCCCTATTCCCGCCGCAGCACCCCATCCACCAGCCGGTCCGCCCAGGCGCGGCTGCGGAACGCGGTCCGCAGTCCGGCCTCGTCATATTCGTCCCGCACCCAGTCCAGGAAAGGCAGCCGCCCCTCCGCCTGACGCGCATAGAGGCGGAAAAAAGCATCCAGGATACCGGTGCGGGAGGAGCTGACATGGCCGTGGCGCCAGTGCAGCTGGCCCAGCGCCTCGGCGCTCGTCCGGCCCTCCAGTAGCAGGAAGATGCCGGCGGCCAGCCCCGTGCGGTCCGCGCCCGATTTGCAATGGAGCAGGGCGGGCTCCTCCATTTCCGCGTAGATCCCGGCCAGGCGCAGGATGCGGTCCCGGTGCGGGGCCCCGCGGCTCTCGAAGGGCGCGTCGATATGGATGAGGCCCAGCCGTGCCGCTTCGGCGCGGGAGAGGGCGTCGGAGCCACAATCCAGACGCTCGCCGCGCAAATTGATCACTGTTTTCAGCCCGAAGCGCCGCGTGGCGTCCCGCAGCTGCCAGGGGGAGGGATGGTTGGAGCGGTAGAGCCGCCCGGGAACCACCACGCCCCAGTTGCGCCAGCCCTGGCGCAGGATCGCGTGGTCCACGAAGAGGCTGTTCGCCAAAGCGGCCCGGCGTCCCGCCGGTGTCGTCAGGTCATAATTGGCGCTGGGCGGCATGAGGGGGACATAGGGCGGGGGAGGGCGGAAGGGCAACGCCGGGGGAAACATCCCTCACCGCACGGGCGTTAACCCACTCTCTGAGGGAAGTAGAGGAGGCCCGCCATGTCCAAAGCCCATATGCCGCCGGTTCCGCCGGCCAATCAGGCGCCCAATCACGGAGGCAACACGCCGGGCCAGGGTGAGGTGAACCCGAAGGAGGCCAAGAACACCGCCGCCAACCGGGCCAAGTATGATCCGGGCCAGCAGGGCATCACAGGCGGCACCGGCATCAACACCCACCACCAGGGCTATCAGCAGGATCGTTGAACCATGCCGAAGGGAAATGCCGATACGGACCGCTCCGCCGGTGGGCCGGGCAGTAGCCATCAGGGCGGCAACCATGGCCATGCCCATCGGGAGAAGGGGGGGCATACTGTGCCCGGCGCCCCGACCAATGCCGCCAAGAGCCAGGTTTCGGGCGGTGGGGGCGAGCGCGACAGCCATCACACCCATGACCCCAAGATGAAGGGCGAGCGCACGGGGTACTGACCGGCGCCGATCAGTCCGGGCGCGGCTGATCCGGCCGTGCCCGGGCCTCACCGCCTTCCCGCCTGCGCCCGAGGGGCGTCCGGCGGGCCGGGCGGCGCAGCCTGTCAGGCGTGCTGTTTCTTTCCGAGCGGGCGCCTAGGCTGACGGATCGGCCAGGGCCCGGGCTGGATACAGGCCCCGCGCCGTCCAGTTCTGTGACGAGGCGCTGCCGGAATGCAGCGGGTCGGCTTTCCGGCATCGCGGACGGGGCCTCTGCAGCGCCCCGCAAGCCGTCAGTCGGCCCGCGCCCCGGTCAGGCGCACCGCCTCCTGCCACATCGGCCGCTCCTTCCTGCCGCGTTCCACCGCTTCTTCCGGGGTGGACCAGAGGAGCTTCGTGCCGGCCTGCAGGGACCGCCGCTGCACCGCAGGATCCTCAGTGATCACCTTCAGCGTGGCGTTGAGCTTGTCCACGATCGGCCTTGGCATGCCGGCAGGCGCGACGAAGGCCGCCCAGGAGGTGATGACAAAATCCGGTATTCCCGCCTCGGCCATGGTCGGGATGTCCGGCAGGCTCGGCCAGCGTTCGGAGTCGGTCACGGCGAAGGCCCGCATCCGCCCTTCCTGAATGATGGGGATGTAGGAGGCGAGATTGTCGATCGCGCAGGTCAGGTCGCCCGCCAGCATGGCCGGCGTGATCTGTGCCGCGCCGCGGAAGGGCACGTGTTCGGCGTTCAGCTTCAGCCGATGGGCGAGGAGCGCACCCGAGAGATGCGCGGTGGTGCCCACGCCGGGGCTACCATAGCTGATTCCCTGCGACCGCTCCCGCGACCAGGTGATGAACTCCTGCAGCGTGCGGGCCGGGCAGTGCTGGCTGCTGACCACCACCACGTTCGGCATCTGATAGGTGAGGGCGACCGCCACGAAATCGCGGTCGATATCCCAGGGTATGCGCGAATAGAGGAACTGGTTGATCGAGAACTGGCCGATCGTGGCCATGCCCAGCGTGTATCCATCGGGCGCCGACTTCGCGACGGCGTCCATCCCGATATTGCCGCCGGCCCCCGGCCGGTTCTCGATCACGAAGCTCTGGCCGAGGCGCTGCTGAAGCTGCTCGGCATAGATCCGCGTCATCACATCGGTGGAGCCGCCGGGCGGGAAGGGAACGATGATTCGAATGGTACGGTTGGGCCAGTCACTGGACTGAGCGGAGGCGGGCCTGATGAAAGGCAGGGCCAGCCCTGCCCCGAGAAGGGGGCGGCGTGAGATCATGGAGGCTCCCTCGACCTTGTGGTTGCCCCCAGACTAGCCAGCCTGGCGTCATGGCCGCCAGGGGGCTACGGCCAGCGCACCTCCGGCGGCATGGACATCAGGATCGCCTCCACATTCCCGCCCGTTCGCAGGCCGAAGAGCGTGCCGCGGTCATGAAGAAGGTTGAACTCCACGTAACGGCCGCGGCGGATGAGCTGCTGATCGCGTTCCTCCGCGGTCCAGGGCTCATGCATGCGGCGGCGGATGATGGTGGGATAGGCGGCAAGGAAGGCCTCGCCCACGTCGCGAGTGAAGGCGAAATGGTCGGGCAGGCGCGAATCGTCCGGGTCGTCCCGGCCGAGCCAGTCATAGAAGATGCCTCCCAGGCCGCGCGGCTCGTTTCGATGGGGCAGGAAGAAGTACTCGTCGCACCAATTCTTGAAGCGGGGGTAATAGGCAGGGTCGTGCCGGTCGCAGGCCTCCTGGAAGGCAGCGTGGAAGTCCGCCGCGTCGGCCTGGGCCTCCCGCGAATCGGGGAACATCGGCGTGATGTCCCCTCCGCCGCCGAACCAGGTCCGGCGCGTCGTGATGAAGCGCGTGTTCATATGGGCCGCCGGCACGAGGGGGGAGCGCATATGCGCCACCAGCGAAACCCCGGTGGCCAGAAAGCGCGGATCCTCCTCCGCCCCCGGGATCTGGCGCCGGAATTCGGGGCTGAACTCGCCCCAGACCGTGGAGACATTCACCCCCACCTTCTCGAAAACACGGCCCCGCATCACCGACATGACGCCGCCGCCGCCCTCCGGCCGGTCCCAGGGGGTGCGGACGAAGCGGCCGGGCGGCAGGTCGGCTTGGGGGCCGGTGGTGCCCTCGTCCTCGATCGCCTCGAAAGTGGCACAAAGCCGGTCACGCAGGCTCTCGAACCAGGCCCGGGCCGGGCCGGCCATCGGGTGATCAATGGGGGTGGAGGCGCCCGCCGGGTGTTCCGGATGCGGGTCCTGCTGAAAGCCTTGTGTCATTCGCGCCATCAACGTGTTGCAGCGCGGGGAGGCGCCGTTGCCACCCCGCGTTCGGGACCGTTATATGACCTTGTCACCGGTCTGGCACCGCGTCCCCGCGCGCGCCCGGCCTCCGCCTCGCGCGCGCGGCCGCACAGGCCGGGTCCGCGGGGACCGAAAGCAACGGCCCACCCGGCGCCCCAACCCAGGGTCCGGAGAAGGGACGGAGAACAGGACGAGCGATCGAATGGCCGATGTGTTGGCTAACCCGCCCCAGACAAGCTCCGCCGAATCCGGGCCGCATCACGCCGACCCCGCAGGTCCGGTGCATGAGGAAGGGCCGGTCCGCCGGGACTTCCTGAAGCTCGCCGCCGGCTCCTTTGCCGCAGTCGGCGTGGGCGTGATGGCCTGGCCCTTCATCCATTCCATGAACCCGAGCCAGGACGTGCTGGCGCTGGCCAGCACCGATGTGGAACTGACCCCGGTCGCCGAGGGGCAGGCCATCACGGTGATGTGGCGCGGCAAGCCCGTTTTCGTGCGCCATCGGACCGCGAAGGAGATCGAGGAGGCCCGCTCCGTCAACATCTCCGAACTGCGTGACCCGGCGACCGACCAGTCCCGTGTGAAGCCCGGCAAGGACCAGTGGCTGATCGTGCTCGGGGTCTGCACCCATCTGGGCTGCGTGCCGCTGGGCCAGAAGCCGACTGACCCGCGCGGCGACTACGACGGCTGGTTCTGCCCCTGCCATGGCAGCCATTACGATACGGCGGGCCGCGTCCGCCGCGGCCCCGCGCCGCTGAACCTCGCCATTCCCGATTACAACTTCACCTCCGACACCCGCGTCCGGGTCGGCTGAGGAGCGCACGATATGGCTGGCCCCCGCGAACAACATGAGCTGAGTGATCCGGACAGCGACGTCCGGCACATGCACGACTCAAAGGTGCAGAATCCCGTGCTGCGCTGGATCGACCAGCGCATGCCCGTCATCTCGATGATCCAGCTCGAGTATGGCAGCTTCCCGACGCCCCGGAACTTCAACTACTTCTGGAACTTCGGCGCCATCGCGATGGTGGTGCTGATGATCATGATCGCGACGGGCGTGGTTCTTTCCATGCAGTACGCCGCGAACACGCATCTCGCCTTCGATAGCGTCGAGCGCATCATGCGCGACGTGAACTATGGCTGGCTGCTGCGCTATGCGCATGCGAACGGCGCCAGCATGTTCTTCATCGCCGTCTACATCCACATGTGGCGGTCGCTCTATTACGGCTCCTACAAGTCGCCGCGTGAGTTGCTCTGGATGCTCGGCGTGGTCCTGTTCATCCTGATGATGGCCACGGCCTTCATGGGCTACGTGCTGCCCTGGGGCCAGATGTCCTTCTGGGGCGCCACCGTCATCACGAACCTGTTCTCCGCCCTGCCGCTGGTCGGCCAGCATATCGTGACCTGGCTCTGGGGCGGCTTCTCCGTGGACAATCCCACGCTGAACCGCTTCTTCTCGCTGCACTACCTCCTGCCCTTCGTGATCGTGGGCGTGACCTTCCTCCATGTCGTGGCGCTGCACATCACGGGTAGTAACAACCCGCTGGGCGTCGAGCCGAAGACGAAGAAGGACACCATCCCCTTCCACCCCTACTACACGATCAAGGACAGCTTCGGGATCATCGTCTTCCTGATGGTCTATGCGGTCTTTGTCTTCTTCATGCCGAACTATCTCGGCCACCCCGACAACTACATTCCCGCCAACCCGCTGGTGACGCCCGCGCATATCGTGCCGGAATGGTACTTCCTGCCCTTCTACGCGATCCTGCGCGCGGTTCCGAACAAGCTGGGCGGCGTGGTGCTGATGGGTGGCGCGCTGTTCGTGCTGTTCTTCCTGCCCTGGCTGGATGGCTCGCCGGTGCGTTCCATGCGCTTCCGTCCGATCGCCAAGTGGCTGTTCCTGCTCTGGACGGTGAATTTCGGCGTCCTGACCTGGGTTGGCGGCCGGCCGGCCGAGCAGCCCTATATCCTGATCGCCCAGATCTGCACGGCCTACTACTTCGCCTACTTCCTGGTGATCCTGCCGCTGCTGTCGAAGCTCGAACGCCCGCTGCCCTTGCCCGCAAGCATTGCCGAGGCGGTGCTGGGACGAAGGGGCGGGGGACCCCTGCCTGCCGGCGCTGCCGCCAAGCCGATGGAGAAGGCGTGATGCGCCGCATGATCCCGACCCTGAAGGCCGCCGCCATTGCGGCAGTCCTCGCCGTCGCACCTTCGGCCATCAATGGGGCGGCGCGCGCGCAGGATCACACGATCCACATCCCGGACACGAAGTTCTCCTTTGAGGGGATCTTCGGGACCTACGACCGGGCGTCCGCGCAGCGGGGCTTCCAAGTCTACAAGGAGGTCTGCTCCGCCTGCCATTCGATGAACCAGATCTATTACCGGCATCTCCGCGGGCTGGGCTTCACCGAGGGCCAGGTCCAGGCACTGGCCTCGCAGGCCCAGGTGCAGGACGGGCCGAACGACAATGGCGAGATGTTCGAGCGGCCGGCACGTCCTTCGGACCGCTTCCGCCGGCCCTTCCCGAATGACGCTGCAGCCCGCGCCGCCAATAACGGCGCCCTGCCGCCCGACCTGTCGGTGATGGTGAAGGCGCGTGAGGGCGGGGCGGACTATATCCACGCCCTGCTCACCGGCTATTCCGACCCGCCGGAAGGCGTGACCGTGATGGAGGGGATGCACTACAACAAGTACTTCCCGGGCCATCAGATCGCCATGGCGCCGCCGCTGAACTCCGACGGCCAGGTGACCTATGCGGACGGCACCAATGCCACGATCGACCAGATGGCGACCGATGTCTCCACCTTCCTCGCCTGGGCGGCGGAGCCGGAACTGGAGCAGCGCCGCGCGATGGGCGTGCGCATGATCATCTTCCTGGCGATTCTCGGCGGCCTCGTCTACGCGGTGAAGCGGAAGGTCTGGGCCGAGCTGCACTGAGAGGGGGCCTCCCCCGCTGAAGTAAGAAGCCCCGCTCCGGATTGCCGGAGCGGGGCTTTTCGTTTCACCGGCGGCAGCGCTGGCCGGGGAAACGGCGCTGCCGCTCTCCGGAACAGCCGTAGGTCAGGCACTAGCGGGCAGGCTTCGCCCCAGGGCAGCACAGGCCCGTTCGCAGGCAACAGGCTCGATCTCGCTGATCCGGTCCCAGGCTAAGGGGCGGGAGAAGAAGAAGCCCTGCGCTTGCTTCACGCCCAGGCGCTCCAACACGGCAACCTGCGCCGCCTCCTCCACTCCCTCCGCGAGGGCAGGGATCTCGAGCGCATGAGCCATGTCGGCCACCGCCTCCAGCAGAGCCATGCCCCGCGGGGTGCGCGCGCAATCCGCCACCAGGGAGCGGTCGAGCTTGATGGCGGCGAAGGGATAGCCGCGGAGCCGGGCCAAGGTGCTGTGGCCGCCACCGAAGTCGTCAAGCGATACGTTCACGCCCAGCCGCGCGAGGCCCTCTATGTTCGACCGCGCCGCGGCCTCATCCCCGGCCAGGGAGCCCTCGGTCATCTCGATCATCAGCGCCTCGCCCGCCACGCCGTGCTCGCGCAGAATGGTCGCGACCTGCGCGTCGAAGCCGGGCATGCCGAAGGTGCTGGCGGATGCATTGACCGCAACTATCCAGTGCGGGCGGTCTGCGGCAATCAGCCGGCAGGCCTCGCCGAGGACCCAGCGATCGAGCATGCCGGAATACCCCATGCCCTCGATCACCGGCAGCACATCCGCCGGCCGCAAAGAGAGGGCGGTTTCCGTCCGCCAGCGCAGCAACGCCTCTACCGATGTGATCTCGCACCGCTCTAGGTCCATGATGGGCTGGAAGACGAGATGGAAGGGCACGGTGCCGCCGGGCGCGAAGGCCTCGCGCAGCAGCGCCTCCAGCGTGACCCGCCCCACCGCCTTGCGTTCCGGCACCGTGTTGGCGGCGCGGGTGATGCCCCGTCCGGCCCGCTTCGCCGCGTAGAGAGCGGCGTCCGCCCGTTCCATCAGCGTGTGCACGTCGCTCGCGTGCCAGGGCGCGGCGGCGAAGCCGATGGAGCCACGCAGTGGTACGGGCGAGCCGTTCAGTAGAAAGGTGTCGGCGAGGGCCGCATGGATGCGGCTGGCAAGCCCGATCCCGGCATCTGGCCGCTCCACCCCGCGCAGGATGACCATGAACTCGTCGCCGCCCAGCCGGACCACGCTGTCTCCTGTGCGCACCGTGACGCGCAGGCGGCGCGCGACCTCGATCAGCGCCTTGTCGCCTCCGGCATGGCCGTAGGTGTCGTTGATCGGCTTGAAGCCATCCAGGTCGATCATAAGGACGCCGAGGCCCTGCAGATCGGCCTCGGCCAGCATTTCCTCCATGCCTTTCCGGTTGGCCATGCCGGTCAGCGGATCGGTCCGCGCCGCGCGGGACACCTCATGAATGGCGTGTTGCAGCGACAGCGCCGCAGAGACGCCACGCGCCAGGTCCTGCAGACGCTCGATCATCGCCGGGGCGAGTTGCCGCGGCTTCCGATCGAGCACGCAAAGGGTTCCGACCGCGTGGCCACGGGCCCCGTGCAGCGGGGCGCCCGCATAGAATCGGAGATTCGGGTCGTTGATGACCAGGGCATTGTCGCTGAAGCGTGGATCAGCCTTGAGGTCGGGTACGACCATCACCTCATCCGGCCGGAGGATGGCATGGGCGCAGAACGCCGCGTTGCGCGGCATGTTGCCGCTGCTCAATCCCAGGACCGCTTTGAAGAACTGCTCCTGCTCACCCACCAGCGACACAGCCGAGATGGGCATGCCCATGAGGTCGCTTGCCACCCGGAGAAAGGCACCCAGCAAGTCCTCTGTGGCCCGGTCGAAGGAGGCAATATCAGCCACGTCGGCCAGCCGCTCTGCCTCGCTGGCCGGCTTCGGCGCCGATGTCATGCCACCATATCTCCTTCAGGATTGAAAATTCCGAACCGATGATGACAACTCTCAGTTGCTATTCGTAACTCCGGGTTGATTCTATTCCGCTCCCGGTGTCATCGTTCGTTCCGGCTTAAGTATAGCCGCTTTCTGGCACCTCGCACGGATTCGAGCCTAGTTGCTTTTCCTTTGGCTGATCAGGCCTTAGAGCGGGGCACCTCTCACCAGAGTCCTACGGAGCTCGCGATGTCCGACCTGATCACGCCCGTCATCGGCCTCATCGGCGGTTCCGGCCTTTATGACATCGAGGGTCTGGAAGACCGGCGTTGGCAGCGTGTGGAAAGCCCCTGGGGCGAGCCCTCGGACGAATTGCTCTTCGGCACCCTGGGCGGGGTGCGCTGCGTTTTCCTGCCGCGTCACGGCCGGGGGCACCGCATTCCGCCCAGTGAGCTGAACTACCGCGCCAATATCGACATCATGAAGCGTGCCGGCTGCACGGAAATTCTTTCCCTCTCGGCGGTGGGCAGCCTCAATGCCGACCTGCCGCCCGGCAGCTTCGTCATCGTCGATCAGTTCATCGACCGCACCTTCGCCCGCAAGAAGAGCTTCTTTGAGACGGGATGCGTTGCGCATGTGTCGATGGCTCACCCGCTCTGCTCGCGCTTGGGCGACGAGCTGGAGGAGGCTGCGCGCGGAATCGGGCTGAAGTACAAGCGCGGCGGCACCTATCTCGTGATGGAAGGCCCGCAATTCTCCACCAAGGCGGAGAGCGAGCTGTACCGCGCCTGGGGCTGTGACGTGATCGGAATGACGAACATGCCGGAGGCCAAGCTCGCTCGTGAGGCGGAGCTTTGCTACGCGACCGTCGCCATGGTCACCGATTACGACTGCTGGCACCCGGACCATGACCACGTCACCGTCGATGCGGTGGTGAAGGTGATGCTGGAGAATGCCGGCCGCGCCAAGGATCTTGTGCGCGCCGTGGTGCCGGCCCTGGGCAAGCCGCGCGGCCTCTGCCCCTCCGGTTGCGACCGCGCGCTGGACAACGCCATTGTCACCCCGCCGGAGAAGCGTGATCCGGCGCTGGTGGCCAAGCTGGATGCTGTTGCTGGACGGGTGCTAAAGGCAGCCTGATCGCGCTCCAAACTCGACTAAGAGAATAACGAGGCCGGGGAGAATTCCCTCTCCCCGGCCTTTTAGCACTCAGCGTCCCGCAAGCACCCGGTCAACCATCCGCGGCGCCAATCCAAGGTAATTTGCCGGGTCGCAGCGCGCTTCCACGCCTTCGCGTCCACCCAGCGCGTCCACCACCTCCGGCACCTCCATCAGGGCCTCGGCCAGGGTGCGGCTGGAGGTGATGGCGGCGCGGCAGGCATCATAGACCACGTCATGCGCATGCTGCCGGCCCAGCTTCGGTGCCGCGGCCATCATCACCGCCTCCGCCACGATCAGCCCGCCGGTCATGTCCAGATTCGCGCGCATCCGTGCCGCGTCGACGGTCAGGCCGGAGAGGGCGAACTTCGCCTGCCCCAGGCAGCCGGCGGTCAGGATGAAGCTCTCCGGCAGGGCGAGCCATTCCAGGTGCCACGGCCCGGTCGCGCGCTCGAAATCGTGGATCATGCCGTCCAGCATCAGCGCCACCTGCTGCCGCACAGCCTTGGCGGTGGCCAGCATGATCTCGGAGGAGATCGGGTTGCGCTTCTGCGGCATGGTGGAGGAGGCGCCGCGCCCTTTCACGAAGGGCTCCATCACCTCGCCGCCGAACTCGCTCGACATCATCAGCATCACATCGGTCGCGATCTTGCCGAGGCTGCCGGTGACGAGACCGAGGAAGGACACCGCCTCCGCCAACCCATCACGCGCGACATGCCAGGTGATCGGCGGCTGGTTCAGGCCCAGCTCCTCGCAAAAGGCCTGCTGCACGCGGAACCCATCCTCGCCGAGGGAGGCGAGGGTGCCGGCCGCGCCCGCGAACTGCCCCATCAGCGCGCGCGGGCGAAGCTGTTCCAGCCGCTCCGCATGCCGATCCATGGCGGAGAGCCAGATGGCAACCTTGTAGCCGAAGGTGACGGGCAGGGCCTGCTGCAAATGGGTGCGCCCGGCCATCGGCGTGTCGCGGTGCTTCGCGGCCAGCACCGCCAGGATGCCCCGCAGCGCCTCGATATCACTCGCGACAAGCTCCAGCGCGGCGCGAAGCTGGAGCACATTGGCCGTGTCCATGATGTCCTGGGTCGTCGCACCCCAGTGCACATACCGTCCGGCCTCGCCCGCTGCTTCGGAAAGCTGATGCACGAGCGGCAGGATGGGATAGCCGACATTCTCCGTCTCGAGCCGCAGGCGATCCCAGTCGATCGCCATGTTCCCGGCCGCCTTGGCAATGGCGTCAGCCGCTTCAGCCGGAATGACGCCGCAGCGTGCCTCGGCGCGGGCGAGCGCCACCTCCGCCTCCAGATAGCGGTCTACGAGAGCCATGTCGGTGAAGATGGCGCGCATGGCCGGCGTGCCGAACATGTCGCGGAAGAGCAGGGAGTCGAGCGGGGTGCTGGGCATGGGAACTCCGGGAAGGCGGTCGGTGGTGCTGCGTGCTATTCGGGCTGTATGCCGGCGGCCTGCATCACGCCGCGCCAGCGTTCCATCTCGGAGACGAGGAAGGCACGGGCACCGGCCTGATCGGTCGCGGGCATCGGCACATTGCCCAGCTCGGCCAGCTTGGCGATGAAGGCGGGCTCCGCCAGCACCTTGCGCGTGTCCTCATGCAGGCGGTCCAGGATCGGCTGTGGCGTTCCCGCCGGGGCGAGCAGCATGTTCCAGGTGGACATCTGGAAATCCGCCAGTTCCGGGATGCCGCTTTCGCGCACGGTGGGCAGGTCGGGCAGGAAGGGCACGCGCGTGGCGGAGGTAACGGCGAGCGGCCGTACCATTCCACCACGGATGCTGCCCAGCGCGGTGGTGGAGGTGTCGTTCACCAGGGTCAGCGTGCCCGCGATCAGATCCGTCATCGCTGGCGCGACGCCGCGATAGACAATGTGGTTCATCCGCGTCTTCGTCAGGGACAGGATCTGCACCTGCGAGACATGCGCTGCGGAGCCGTTGCCGGCGGAGCCATAGTCGAAATGGTCGGGCTGGGCGCGCACTGCCTCGATCAGGTCGCGCAGCGAACGGAAGGGTGAATCCGCGCGGACCAGCAGCACCACCGGCCCCTCCATCAAGGTGCTCACCGGGGCGAAGTCCGCCACCGTGTCATAGGACATGCGCCGATAGAGCGATGGGTTGATGGAGTGGGACAGGTTGTTGAACAGCAGCGTGTAGCCGTCCTTTGGCGCCTTCGCGACGACATCGGCCCCGATCGTCGATCCGGCGCCGGTGCGGTTCTCGACCAGCACGCGCGCGTTCATCTGCTTGCCCAGAGCTTCGGCGAAGACGCGTCCGAGTGTGTCGGTGGGGCCGCCCGCTGCGAAGGGCAGGATCAGGCGGATTGGGCGGTCGGGATAGGCACCCTGGGCCATGACGCGCCGGGCGGAGAGGGCGGGCAGCAGGGACGCGGCGGCCAGGACGGAGCGGCGGCGCAGGGCCATGGAGACTTCTCCCAAAGGTTCGTTCTTAATTATTGGTACGAACCAATAAGGAGGCTGGGGCGGCCTTGTCAACGCGCCCTCCGTGCCTACCCTGGCAGGGTTCCATGTCCGCCTCCCAAGCTCCGCCCCGCTACGCCGCACTGGCCCGTGACATCGCCGGCGAAATCGCGCGCGGCCTGCACCCCGTGGGCAGCCGCCTGCCGACCGAGCTGGAGCTGTCCGCCGAGCGTGGGGTGAGCCGCGCCACGGTGCGGGCAGCGCTGCTTCGGCTGGAGGAACTGGGCCTCGTCTCCCGCCGGCGCCGCGACGGCACGCGGGTGACGGCGACGAGGCCGGAAGGCCAGCCCGGCGCCTATTCGCAATCTCTGAACGCTGTGGATGACCTGCTGCAATACGCGGCCGAGACAACTCGCCGCGTGATGCATATCCGTCCGGTGGTGGCGGATGACGGCCTGGCCGCGCGTCTCTCGGTGCGCCCTGGCAGTCGCTGGCTCCATGTCGAAAGCCTGCGCATCCCGCTGGCGGATGGCGGCCCGCCGCTATGCTGGACGGACGCCTATGCGGATGCCGACTCCGCGCCGACCAACCTGGCCCAGCGCCTGCGCGATCCGGAATGCCTGACGCTGATCGCGGTCATGGTGGCGGAAGCCTCAGGCCGTCCCATCGAGGAGGTGCGGCAGGAAATCCGCGCTTCCGGCGTGCCGGAAGGCCCGGTTGCTCGGGCGCTGGAGGCGGATCCAGATAGCCACGCGTTGGAAATCATGCGTCGCTATCTTGACCCGGCGGGGGCACCGCTGGTGGTCACCATCAGCCTGCATCCAGCGGCGCGCTTCGCCTATGTCACGCGGCTGCGCCGGCGCTCCGGGGCAGCGGTCTAGTCGCCGCTCAGGTCCCGGCGCGCATCAGCGGCACGCGCACCGCGGCGTCGTGGTGGTTCAGCAGCTTGTCCAGCAACGCGCTGAGGGACGCAGCCTCCTTCTCCGAGAGGGGCTCCATCAGCCGCTGGCGCGCGCGCTCCGCCGCCGGGCCGATGGCTTCGAGTAAGCGGGTGCCTTCCTCCGTCAGGGTCAGCACGCGCCGCCGGCGATCCGTTCCGTGCCTCTCACGCCGCAGCAGGCCGCGTTCCTCCAGCAGACCGACGACCATGCCGGTGGTGGAGCGGTCCAGGCCAAGCGCCTGCGCCACGCCGATCTGATCCAGCCCGGGGCGTTCCCGAAGCGCCAGCATGATTCCGTACTGGGTGGTTGTTACCTCGAAAGCCCGGCACTCCTCGGCGAAGACCGAGAGCGCGGCCTGATGGGCACGCCGCAGCTTGAAGCCCGGCCGGTCATAGAGGATCGCGAGCGTGGCGGGGCACGGGACGCGCGTGGCTTGCGTCTCATCAGTGGGCAAGGGAGCGGTTTGGGTCAGCGGCCGGTCCTCACGCAGGGTGGATCCCGTTTGCAGGAAATCACCCGCCCCTTCCAGTCCGCCCGCGGCCGCACCTGGTCCGGCCCCGGATCTCCTACCCGGCCGTGATCTTCGCTTCCCGGATCACCGCTGCCCAGCGCGCGTAGTCACGCGCCACGAGCTGACCGAAAGCCTCGGGCGTGGTGGGCGTGGGGATCATGCCCTGGCCCTTCAGTGCCTCGGCTGTCGCAGGCTCGGCCAGCCAGGCATTCAACTCGGCGTTCAGCTGGCGCACGAGCGCATCCGGCAGGCCGGCGGGACCAAGCAGCCCGTACCAGAGATCGGCCTGGGCGCCGGGGAAACCGGCCTCGGCCAGGGTCGGGATCTCGGGGGCGGAGGGCGCGCGCTGGTCGCTGGCCACGGCCAGCATCCGGATCTGCCCGGCCTGGACGAGCGGCAGCGCCGTGTGCACGGGCAGCACCATCGCCGCGACGCGCTTGCCCAGCAGGTCCTGGATCGCCGGAGCCGAGCCGCGATAGGGCACGTGGTTCAGTTCCACCTTCGCGGTGAGAGCGAAGAGCGCCATGCCCAGATGCTGCGGGGTGCCATTACCGGGAGAGGCGTAGTCGATCTGCCCGGGCCTGCTGCGGGCCAGTTCCGCGAAGGCGCCTGCGTCGCGCGCCGGCACGTCCGGATTCACCACCAGCGCCAGGTCGCCGCGCGTGAGCAGCGCAATGGGCGTGAAGCCCTTCACGGGGTCATAGGGCACCTGCGGAAACAGGCTGGCATTCATAACGAAGGTGTTGGGCTGCATCATCAGCGTGCGCCCGTCCGGCGTCGCGCGGGCGACGAACTGGGTGCCGATCACCCCGCTGGCACCCGCGCGGTTGTCCACCACCACGGGCTGACGCAGGCGCGGCTGCAGATAGGGGCTGGCGAGCCGCGCCAGGATGTCGGGCCCCGTGCCGGCCGTGTAGGGCACGACGATCGTGACCGGCCCATCGGGTAGCGGTGCCCCTGTCTGCTGCGCGCCGGCCACGCGCGCGACGAAGGGGAGGGCGGCAAGCGCGGCGAGCCCGCGGCGCGGGACGGCGTGGTGACGCACGGACGTTTCCTGCTCTTCTGGCGATCTGGATCCGAACAGCCTGTCCGATTGGTGAGACGTCTGTCAATCATCGCGGGCAGAATCACCGGGCCGGGCCGCAGATCGTCAGCCGTCTGACGACTTGACGGCCGTAACCCCTCATGGAAGCCTGACGGGGTCTGCTTCCCCGCAGGCCAATTCCAAGACCGCTTCGGACAACGCCCATGAACGCCGCCTCCCCGGACAGTAGCCAGGTCATCATCGTGGGAGGAGGGCCGGTCGGCACGGGCCTCGCGATCGCGCTCGGCCAGCGCGGCATCCGCTGCACCTTGGTCGAACGCTATCTCCAGCCCCAGCCCATCCCGAAGGGCCAGAATCTGACCCAGCGCACGATGGAGCACTTCTATTTCTGGGGCGCGGAGAAGGAGCTGCGCGCCGCCCGCACCATCCCGAAGGAGTACGGGATTGGCGGCATGACCGCCTACGGCACCCTGCTCAGCGAGTATCACTACGACTGGCTGCAGCGGGAACTGGTGCGCCCCTTCTACTTCACGGACAATGAGCGCCTGCCGCAATACGCGACCGAGGCCGTGTTGCGCGCCCGCCTGGCGCAGCTTCCCTCCGTGCAGGCGGTCTATGGATGGACCGCCGAAAGCGTCGAGCAGGACGAATCAGGCGTGCGCGTCACCATCGCCGAACGCGGCGGGGAAGGGCGGCGGGTGCTGCGGGCCGAATACGCGGTGGGCTGCGACGGCAGCCGCTCCACCGTGCGGGAGGCAGCCGGGATCACGCAGACCCGCTCGGACCATGACCGCCTGATGGTGCTGCTCGTCTTCCGCTCGGAAGGGCTGAACGAGTTGCTCAAGCGATATCCCGGCAAGTCCTACTACAACGTGCTACACCCCGAGCTGCGGGGCTACTGGCAGTTCTTCGGCCGGGTGGACCTGGAGGGCACCTTCTTCTTCCACGCCCCGGTGCCCGTGGGCACCACGAAGGACAGCATGGACTTCGCCGCCTATCTCCATCGCGCGGCGGGTGCCGAGTTCGACGTGGCCTTCCAGCATATCGGCTTCTGGGACCTGCGCTTCGCCATCGCCGACAGCTATCGCAAGGGCCGCATCTTCGTGGCCGGCGATGCCGCGCACAGCCATCCGCCCTATGGCGGCTACGGCATCAACACGGGGCTGGAGGACGCGGCGAACCTCGCCTGGAAGCTGGCTGCGACCTTGCAGGGCTGGGCGGGGCCCGGGCTGCTCGATTCCTACGACGCCGAGCGCCGGCCCGTTTTCGCCTCCACCGCTGCGGACTTCATCGAGAAGTCCATTCATGCGGACCGCGACTTCCTGGCCGCCTTCGACCCCGCGCGCGACAAACACGCCTTCGAGGCGGAATGGACTGCCCGGCAGTCGGGCGCGAAGTCAGAGGTCGCCTCCTTCGAGCCGAATTACGAGGGCTCCCCGATAGTTATCGGACCGCCGGGGCGGGGGCCAAGTGCCATGGGATCCCACAGCCTCGCTGCGCGGCCGGGCCATCATCTCGCGCCGCAGCCGCTGCCCTCCGGCGCGAATGTCTTCGAGGTCCTGGGGCTGGGCTTCACCCTTCTCGACATGAAGGGAAGCGGTGCCGGGCCTTTCGCCGAGGCGGCCGGAAGGCTCGGCGTTCCGCTGACGGTGGTGGAAGGCGGCGAGGCCGCGCGCGCTGCCTATGCGGCAACGCAGGTGCTGGTCCGGCCCGACCAGTTCGTAGCCTGGGCCGGGGAAGGGCAGGGCGCGGATGCGGCGACGATCCTGGCCCGGGCGGCCGGCCGGGGCGGCTGATCCGCCCCGACCGGGTCAGGCGCTGGAGCTGGTGCCCCAGCCACGCTTCCGGCGGCGGCGCCCCACCACGAATGCCGCCGCAGCAGCAATCGCAAGCAGCCCGATCATCACCAGCGGCGGCTCCGAGAAGCCATTCGGCCAGACATAGGGGATACCGATCAGCATAAGCAGGAAGATGACGATCGCGACCAGCGGCTGGAGCATCGCTCTGGCTTCTTAGCCCAGATGCCTGGAGAGGAAGGCGAGTGCCCGCTCTTCGGCCAGCGCCGTGGCAGCGGCGTCGTAGCTGGAGCGGTCCTCGCAGGCGAAGCCATGACCGGCGCCCGGATAGACGAAGATCTCCACATCCGGCTGCGCCTGCCGCACCAGCTCCACATCAGAGAGGGGAATGCCCTTGTCCTCGGCGCCGAAATGGAGCTGGACCGGGCAATGGGGCGCCTCGGTGCGGGTGCCGGCGATGCCGCCGCCATAATAGCCGACCGCGGCCTTGAAGGAGCGGGAGCGGGTGGCGCCCCACCAGGCGATGGTGCCGCCCCAGCAATAGCCGATGATCCCGTGCGTGGCGCCCGCCGGCAGGGCCTTCGCCGCCGCCTCGATGTCCATCATCACGGCTTCATCCGAGACCTGCTTCCGCAGCGCCATCCCGCGCTCGCGGTCCTCGGCCTCGTAACCCAGTTCAACCCCGCGCTCGGCGCGGTCGAACAAGGCGGGGGTGACCACGGCATAGCCCAGGCTGCCGAGATGGTCCGACAACCGCCTCATATGCGGGTTCACCCCAAAAATCTCCTGCACCACCACCAGGGCGCGCTTCGCATCGGTGGGGCCGGTGCGCCAGGCGGAGAGGCGATGGCCATCGGCGGCAGTCAGCTCGATCTGCATGCGGGGAACTCCGGCATTTCCATGGTGCCGGGCCATGCCACCCGGCGGTTTGGGCGCGCCCCGGCCAAGATGGCGGAGCCAGGTTGCGAACCGGCCGATTCCGATCCGGCGCAATCCATCCTATCCTGAGCCCATGGCCGAGATCGTCAACCTGAACCGCGCCCGCAAGGCGCGCGACCGAGCCGCGACGGAGGCCAGGGCAGCCGCCAACCGGACCGCCCATGGCCGCACAAAGGCAGAGCGGGCGAAGGATGCAGAGGCGAGGACGAAGCGCGATGCCTTGCTGGACGGTGCACGGCTGGAGAAGCCGGAAGGCGAGGCGCCGTAGTCGCGGCGCCCGCCGGCAGCTTCAGCGCTACTTCTTCGCGACCAGTCCGCGCACCTCGTCCATCGCTTCCGAGAAGCGCTTGTTCAGCACCGTCAGCGCCTCGGCGTTCGACTTCTGGATGAGGTCGGCCAGTTCCTTCATGTTGGTCACGGCCTTCTCGTAGCTGGCCTTGACGATCTCGGCCTGCTTGGCAGCGCGCTCCTGCGGGTTGCCGCCAGTGGAGGCGCCGCGCACGGCTTCCGTCATGTCCGACATGGACTGCTGCAGGATTTCCATATGGCGGCGGGCCACCGCCTGCGCGCCCTCCAGCGCCACGCGGTTGGCGGCGGAGAGTGCCTCCAGGTTCCGGCGCTGCGCGGCAGCCAGGGCTTCCACATCAACCATGGGCACGCGCATTTCGGACAGGAGGCGCATCGGGTCCATCTCCGGCGGAAGGGTGGGGCGGTCGGACATGGCATTCCTCCATTCTGGATTGACGGTTTCACTCTGGCGCTTCCCGGCGGGCCGCCGCAAGCACGGCGCGATGTCAGCCCGTTGAAACTGCGCCGGGGCCGCGCCCTGGCTTCTTGAGAGGGGCCTCCGGCGCATCGCCTGGCTCGTCGGGGCCCAGCGCCGAAGGAGGCGCCGGTGGGCTCGGGGGAAGGGGAGCCTCCGGTGTCACGGCGGGTTCGCCGCCCTGCCCTGGAAGGTCGGAACCGGTATCGGCGCTCGCCACCATGATGCCCGTATCGGCCAGCGGCGGGTCCACAATGTCGGGCGGCGGGGAATCGGCGCCCTCCACCGGGCCGGGGGAGGGGTCCTCCTCCGTCAGGCGCAGGGTGCGGGCGATCCTCTCGGCGCGGTCCAGCGCGCGGTCCAGCGCGGCCATGGTGGGGCCGAGATCGATGCTCTCATCCCCCTCCCAGGCCCGGGCGGCGGAGATCCAAACTCCGGTCAGGCCCTGCACGCGCAGCGCGCCGGTGATCCCGGCCGTGGAGACGCCCGCGCCCTCCAGCGTCCAGGCCATGGAGGCCATCAGAAGTGGGGAGAGCAGCAGGGCGGAAAGCGGATCCCGTGTCAGGTCCCGCTGAAGGCGCAGTACGCCGGCACGGTGCGGCGCCAGGGCGTCGAAGCGGCGCATCAGCAGGTCGAAGACGCGATCCCGCGCGCTGCCGAAGCCGGTCTGGCCGGGCACCGTGCCCTCCAGCACCGCCTGGTCCACCGCCCTGTGATAGACGCGGAGCAGGTCGACCGGGGTGGCGTAGCGGCCACGCAGATCGCTCAGGCCTTCGCCGCTTTCGGCCGCGATGCGGGCGAAGGTGGTGCCGTGCCAGCCATATTGGGCCACGACGCGCCAGAAGGCGTCGAAAAGGGCCGGGGAGGGGGCGTCATGCGTATCCATCGCGTTGCAAGATGGCCCATTCGGCAAAGGGATCAACCACGTGTGGCGCGCGGACCGGCGGGCCGGTCAGACGCCCGGCCTTCCGGCCCGGATGATCGTCACCGCCGCGGAGCCCGCGCGGTGCGGCGGGCCGCAAGATGAAGGGCTGCTAGCCCGCGAGCTCGCGGGACCGCCTGGTGGCGGCCTCGATCGCCTGGGAGATCAGGGCGGGCCATGCCCTCTGCGCCATCAGCACGGCCAGGGCCTGCTCGGTCGTGCCCTTGGGAGAGGTGACATTCTGCCGCAGCACCGCCGCATCCTCCGTGCTGCGGCCCAGCAGCGCGCCGGAGCCGGCGACCGTGGCGCGTGCCATGCGGCGGGCGAGATCGGGCGGCACGCCTTGCTCCAGCGCCGCCTTCTCCAGCAATTCCGCCAGCAGGAAGACATAGGCCGGGCCGCCGCCGGAGACGGCGGTGACCGGGTCGATCAAACTCTCGGCATCGACCCAGGCCACCTCGCCCGTCGCGCTCAGGAGACGGTCCGCGAGGTCCTTCTGTGCCGAGGAGACCCGACGGCCAGGGCAGGCCACGGTGAATCCCTGGCCGATGGCCGCGGGGGTGTTGGGCATGGCGCGTACCACCGCCGCGCCTTCCAGCAGGCCGTCCAGGCCGGAGATGGTCCGGCCGGCCATGATCGAGACAAAGAGGGCCCCCCCGCGCGCGAAGGGACGATAGGCCGGCAGAGATTCGGCTGCCTGCTGCGGCTTGATGGCAAGGACCACGGCCTCGGGCACGAAGCCCGAGGGAATGGATTCGGCATCCGGCACCACCTCCACCCTGTGGGCGAAGGCGTCGGTGGAAGGTTTGTGCGGTTCGACCACCACGGCGCGGGACAGGCCGCGCTCCAGCCAGCCCTGGAGCAGCGCGCCCCCCATCTTGCCGCAGCCAACCAGCAGAACGGGCGGCAGAACCTCAGCGGACATCGGCGATCCCTCAAGCCTCGGGAACGGAACGCCGGCGGGCAGCGCCCGCCGATCCGTTCCCCAAAAACAAATCCCGCCTCGCGGCGGGTTTGCTCAGGGTCTCAGGCTTCGCCGACGCAGTCCAGCATGGCTGCCGCCAGTGCTTCCGCCGGTGGCTTTCCGCCCCAGAGAACGAACTGGAAGGCCGGGAAGAAGCGCTCGCACTCGGTGATGGCGATGTCCACCATGTCCTCGAGGCTCTCGACGCTGGCGGCGCGGGCGCCGCGCAGCAGGACGGCATGCCGGAAGACGGGAATGCCCTCCTCGCCCTCCAGCCCGAAATGGCCGATCCAGAGCTTCTCATTGGCCAGGGCCAGCAGCTCATGCAGCTTGGCACGGGCCCCCGCCGGCACCTTCATGTCGAAGGCGCAGGTGAAATGCATGGCGCTGATTTCGTTGGACCACGCGAAGTGCAACCCGTAGTCGCACCACTTGCCGGGGGCCTCGGCGGCCATCTCTCCATCGGAGCGACGGTCGAAGGCCCATTCGTTGGCCGCCACGATCTGCTCGACAACGTCGAGCGGATTGGCGGCCTTGTCCCGGTCGGCAGCGAGGGTGGCTGACATGCGTCACCTCCTATCCCGAGACGGGCGGACCCCCGAGTCTGGTATCGAATCGGCTGGGTCGGCCCCAACTTGTTGATACTGCGATGGCGAACGCAGCGACAAGGCCGAAGGCTGCAACGTTTGGTTCAGATCACGATGGGATCGGTTCCATTGTCCGGCGGCGTGTCGCCCGTACCGTTTCCGGAGTTCCCGGAAGCAGCAGGCATGGCGTCCAGCCGGGCCTCCAGGGCGGCCACGCGCTGGGCAAGAGACTCCGCCTCCTCACGCGCGCGGCGGGCCACTTCCAGCGCCGCGTCCAGCTCCTCGCGCTTCACCAGGTTCAGCCGGGCGGTCAGTGCCTCCACCTGGGCCTGCACCGCAGCCTCGATCTCCGCCCGCGCGCCGTTGAGCACGGAGAAGGCGCCGCCTGCCATGCCCGCCAGGTCGTCAAAGAGCTTGCCGCGGCCGGGGCCGAAGCCCTTTCCGAAGCCACCGAAGGGGCCTCCACCCCCGGAGGATCCGGAAGAACCTTGTCCACCCTCTTGCATCTCCGCCTCCACTCAGTTCACCCGCTTAACATGGCCCCGATGGGCCTGCGGGCGTAGACCCTGGGGCGCTTTTCCTAGCCCCAAGGTGGATGGCCGCCCGCTGTCTCCCCGGGGCATGTCTCACCCGGGCGGCATTTCCCCGTCGCCGCGATCGGTCCTATACCCCGCGTGCTTCGGAACCCGCTCGATAGGCCGCGCATGTTTCTTGTCACCGGCGGAGCCGGCGTCCTTGGCTCCGATTTTGCCGCCGGACGGCCCAGCGCGGAGGAGCTGCCTATATGATTCCCGCCATCATGTTCCCCGCCTTCGACCCGGTGGCCATCGCCATCGGGCCCTTCGTCGTGCGCTGGTACGCGCTGGCCTATATCGCCGGCATCGTCATCGGCTGGCAGGTCGCGCGGCGCCTTGTGACCAAGGCGCCGGCCGCCGGTACGCCAGAGCAGGTGGACGACTTCGTCACCTGGGCGACGCTGGGCGTGATCCTCGGCGGGCGGATCGGCTACGTGCTGTTCTACCGGCCTGACATCATCACGAACGCCCCCTGGGAAATCGCCTATCTCTGGCATGGCGGCATGTCCTTCCATGGCGGCGCCGCGGGGGTGATCATCGCGCTGGCCTGGTTCTGCCATCGCGGCCGCGTGCCCTTCCTTTCCTTCTCGGACCGGGTCACCAGCGTGGTGCCGATCGGCCTCGGCCTCGGCCGCATCGCCAACTTCATCAATGGCGAGCTGTGGGGCCGCACCACTGACGTGCCCTGGGGCATGATCTTCCCCAATGCGGGTCCGGAGCCGCGGCATCCCTCCCAGCTTTACCAAGCGACGATGGAGGGGCTGATCCTCCTGGTGATCCTGCAATGGATCGTGCGTACGCCGCGGCTGCGGGCGCGGCCGGGCTTCACTTCGGGCGCCTTCCTGGCGGGCTATGGCGTCGCGCGTATCGTCGGTGAATTCTTCCGCCAGCCTGATCCGCAACTCGGCTTCCTCTTCGCGGGCGCGACCATGGGACAGCTTCTTTCCATCCCGATGGTGCTGGTGGGGATCTGGCTGATGGCGCGCAGCAGGCCCGTGGCGGTGCCCGCCGAGTGAGCGCGGAGCGCCTCGACGCCTTCATGGCGCGCGCGAACGCGGCCTATTACGCGTCCCGCGATCCTTTCGGCGCGGCGGGTGACTTCATCACCGCGCCCGAGATCACCCAGGCCTTTGGCGAATGCTTGGGGCTCTGGGCCGCCGTGACCTGGCAGTTGATGGGCCGCCCCGATCCCGTGATCCTGGCCGAGGCCGGGCCCGGGCGCGGCACGCTGATGGCTGATGCGCTGCGCGCCATCCGGTCCATGGTGCCCGACTTCGCCAGGGCGGCCCGGCTGCACCTGATCGAGACCTCGCCGCTGCTGCGGGTGGCGCAGCGTGCCCGGTTGCCGGACGCCACCTGGCATGACGACGCGGCGGAGCTGCCGGAGGGACCGCTGATCCTGCTGGCGAACGAGTTCCTGGACGCCCTGCCGATCCGCCAGTTCGTGCGCCGCGGCAGCGCCTGGGCGGAGCGCTTCGTGGCCGACGGCGCCTTCATCGAGCAGCCCGCCCCCGACGCGCCCCTGCCGAATGCGGGGGAGGAGGGCGAGATCCGCGAGGTGAACGAACCCGCTTTGGCCCTGGCTTCCGCCCTGGGCGCAAGGCTGGCCGCGCAGGGCGGCGCGGCACTGTTCATCGATTATGGGCCGGGTGAGAGCGGCCCGGGTGAGAGCCTGCAGGCCATCCGGAACCGCCAGCGGGCCGATCCGCTCGCCGAGCCCGGGACCGCCGACCTGACCGCCCATGTCGATTTCGCCGCCCTGGCCGGCGCGGCCCGTGCCGCCGGGGCTTCGGCGCATGGCCCGCTGCCACAGGGCGTGTTCCTGACCCGCCTGGGCCTGCACAGCCGCGCCGCCGCCCTGGCCGCCTCCGATCCGGGCCGTGGAAGCCGCCATCTGGAGGCCGCAACCCGCCTGACGGCGCCCGAGGCCATGGGGCGGCTGTTCAAGGCACTGGTCCTGTGCCACCCGAACCTTCCCACCCCGCCCGGTTTCGAATCCGCATGACCGCCGAGTTCCTGACTGCCTCCGGCCTGGCCGGGATGCCGCACGGCTTCTTCACCCGGCGAGGCGGCGTCTCCACCGGCCGCTTCGCAAGCCTCAACTGCTCATTCTCTAGCCAGGACGACCCGGAGGCCGTGCGGGAGAACCGGGCCCTGGCGATGCGGGCGATCGGGGCCGATCCGGGCTCGCTCTCCAGCCTGTTCCAGGTGCATGGGGTGGATGTGGCGGTGGCCGATGCGCCGATTCCGATCAGCAACCGGCCGAAGGCGGATGGGGCGGTGACCAATCGTCCCGGCGTGACCCTGGGCATCGTCACCGCCGATTGCGGCCCTGTGCTCTTCGCCGATGCGCGCTCCGGGGTGGTCGGGGCTTGCCATGCCGGCTGGCGCGGGGCGCTGGCGGGGGTGTTGGAGGCCACGATCGAGGCCATGGAGCGGCTGGGCGCGAGGCGGGACGGCATTGCCGCCGCGCTGGGCCCCTGCATCCGCCAGCCGAGCTATGAGGTGGGGCCCGACCTGCGAGAGGCCTTGCTGGCCAGTGACCCCGAGGGGGAGCGCTTCCTTGCCCCGGGCAAGCGCCCGGAACACTGGCAGTTCGACATGGCCGGGCTGATCCTGGCCCGGCTGCGCGCCGCCGGGGTGGCTGCCGAGGCCCTGCCGAACGATACCCTGGCGGAGGAGGCCCTGTTCTTCTCCCATCGTCGCCGCACGCTGGAAGGGGGCGGGCCAATCGGCCACCAGCTCTCCGCCATCGCCCTGCCCGGATGATCCGCGCCGGGATAACCACCCTGGCGCGCGGCCGCCCGGCCATAGATAAGGGCCCCCGCCCATGCCCTATGTTTTCATGTTCACCGTGCTGATGTTCCTGACCCTGATCGCCTCCTGCGTGATCGGCTGAGCGGATGCGTCTTTCCCTAGTCCTGCTGCCGCTGGCCCTGCTGGCCGCCTGCGGGCCGCTACCCCAGCCCTTCCGAGGTAATCCGGGGGCGGAAGCCCGCCGCCTGGCCGTGCCGCCGGCCTACCGCATCGCTGTGCCGGCGCCCGGCGCCGCGCTGCTGGGCGACGCCGCCTCGGGCGATTTCGCCGTGGCCATGGCTGATGCGCTGGAGTCCGCTGAGGTTCCGGCGGTGGCTGGGCCGCCCCTGCCATTGGATTGGCGGTTGGACATCACGGCGGAAAGCGAGGGCCAGGGCGTGGTCCCGGCCTATGCCGTGGTGGACGCGGATGGCCGGGTACTCGGGCAGGCGCGGGGGGCCGCCGTGCCGATACGGGACTGGAGCCAGTCCGATCCCGCGATGCTGCGGCAGGTGGCCGCCCGCGATGCGCCGGTGGTGGCCGGCCTGCTGTCGCGCGGGGAGGCCGCGCGCCGCGCCTCAGAAAACGTGGCCTTCGATGGTTCGGGCGGCCCGCCCCGGGTGCGCTTCACCGGGGTGACCGGGGCGCCGGGCGACGGCAACCAAGCCCTGGCACAGCGCATGCGCGACTTCCTGGCCACCAAGGGCCTGGTGGTGCAGGACGATTCCAACGGGGCTGCCTTCTCTGTCTCGGGCGAGGTCGCGATGGCCCCGGCGCCGGACCGCAAGCAGCGGGTGGAGATCAAGTGGATCGTCACCCGGCGGGACGGGCATGACCTCGGCCGCGCGCTCCAGCTCAACGAGGTACCGACCGGCAGCCTGAACGGGCTCTGGGGGGACGTGGCCTATGTGGTGGCGGAGGAGGCGGCGGTCGCCGTGCGCGATATCATCGCCAATGCCGGGGGGCTGGGCGAGGCGGCTGCACGGCGTCCGGCGTCCAATTCAGGGCCCGAGCCTGCCCCGGCCGCCGGGCCGAATTCGGGGAGCAGCGCCGCTATGCCTGCCAGCGGGGCCACTGATCTGCCCGCGCCACGGCGCTCCCGATAACATCTACGTGGCCGCAGGGCGCATCCGCTCACCGTGGCATGCGTCCTGCGAGGGGCGGCTCTGCCGACTCGCCGGAATGGACTTGTCACTCAACGGTTGCTATCCCGCCGCCGCCCCACGCTGCCTGGCCCCGGACCTGATCCCGGACCTGCGGGCGGCGCGCCCGGAGAAGTCACGCGGATGAAGATCCTCGCCTGCAACAGCAACCGCCCGCTCGCCGAGGCGGTCGCAGCGGCCCTTAACCTGCCGCTCACCCAGGCCTCGGTCCGGCGCTTTGCGGATATGGAGATCTTCGTCGAGATCCAGGAGAACATCCGCGGCGAGGATGTCTTCGTCATCCAGTCCACGAGCTACCCGGCCAACGACAACCTGATGGAGCTGCTGATCACGCTGGACGCGCTGCGCCGCGCCTCCGCGCGCCGCGTGACCGCCGTGGTTCCCTATTTCGGCTATGCCAGGCAGGACCGGAAGTCCGGCCCCCGCACGCCGATCTCGGCCAAGCTGGTCGCGAACCTGATCACCCAGGCCGGTGCCGACCGCGTGCTGACGCTGGATCTGCATGCCGGCCAGATCCAGGGCTTCTTCGACATCCCCGTCGATAACCTCTTCGCCGCTCCGCTCTTCGCGCGCGACATCCAGGAGCGGTTCAAGGGCCGCGACCTGATGGTCGTCTCCCCCGATGTGGGCGGCGTGGTGCGTGCCCGTGCCATCGCGACGCGCCTGCACACGGACCTGGCCATCATCGACAAGCGCCGCCCCCGCGCCGGCGTGTCGGAGGTGATGAACGTCATCGGTGATGTGAGCGGCCGCGACTGCATCCTGGTGGACGACATCGTCGATTCCGGCGGCACGCTGTGCAACGCGGCCGAGGCGCTGCTGAAGAACGGCGCGCATTCCGTCAGCGTCTATGTCACGCATGGCGTCTTCTCGGGCGGGGCGGTGGCGCGCATCGGTGCCGCGCCGATCCAGCACATGATCACCACGGACAGCATTCAGGCCACTGAGGCGGTGCGCGTCTCCTCCAACATCAAGCAGCTGACCATCGCGCCGCTGCTGGCCGAGGCAATGCGGCGGATCAGCGAAGAGGCCTCGGTTTCGACGCTGTTCAATTGAGGAAACAAGCCTGGGGAAGGCGGTCTTCCCCCTGGCCTGATCCTGTGGCGTAGGATCAAGGAATGATCCGGGCCTGTCGCAGCGTGCTGAACAGGTCGAAGAAGGCGTCGTCCGTCGCCTGGTAGTCCAGGAAGCCAAGCTTCCGGCTCTTGCTCATATCGGTGACAACCTCGATCGGGCGCCCGAGATCGGCATCGGTGTGCCAGGCCGAGACCAGGCGGTTCAGCTCGGGCTCCACAAGCCCATGGCGCTGCGCGATCTCGCGCCAGGCCGGGGCGGCATCCGCCAGCTGCTGTTCCAGGGGCGTGCCCTGGCCGGGGAAGGGGCCGGGCTGCAGGCCGAACCATTCGGCGATGCGGCCCCACATCCAGTTCCAGCGGAAGACATCGCCATTGACCACGTTGAAGGCCTGGTTCCGGGCTGCCGACGTGGTGGAGGCCCATTCCAGGTGCCGCGCCAGAAGCCGCGCATCGGTCATGTCGGTCAGCCCGTTCCACTGCATGGCGGAGCCGGGAAAGAGGAAGGGGCGGCCGGTCTCGCGGCACAGCGTGGCATAGACTGCCAGGGTGACGCCCATGTTCATGGCATTGCCGACCGCATAGCCGATGATGGTGTGCGGGCGGTGCACGCTCCAACTGAAGCCGTCCCGCGCGGCGGCGGCGAAGACCTCGTCCTCCTGGGCGTAATAGAAGTTCTCGATGTCGAGCCGCGGCTGGTTCTCGCGGAAGGGCGTGGCGGGCAGGCTGCCCTTCCCATAGGCCTCGAAGGGCCCGAGATAGTGCTTCAGGCCAGTGACGAGCGCGGCATGCGTGATGCTGCCGGCTGGCCGCAGCGCGTCCAGCAGGTTGCGAACCATGGCGGCGTTGACGCGGATGTTCTCCGCCTCGGTGGGCTGGCGCAGCCAGGTGGTGATGAAGACATGGCTCGGGCGCTGGTCGCGCAGCGCGGCCTGCAGCCCAGCAGGATCGAGTAGGTCTGCCGCGACCGGCCGCAGCCCCTCGATATCACCCGGTGGGCGCCGCGCGAGGCCGCTGACCTGCCAGCCCTGCCCGATCAGGCGCCGGGCGAGGTTGTTGCCGACGATGCCGCTCACCCCTGCGATCAGTGCCGATCCTGTCATGCTCTCCACCATCCTGCTCGCCCTGGGCCCCGCAGGTAGGCGGCCCGATGCAGCAGGACCAGAAGGCAGCCCGCGGAAGCGGGGTCACCTTAAAGTGCCTATCCGCGCTCAGCCCGAAACACGCACCAGCTTCTGGGCTCAGCGATGTTGATCCGCACACCCTGAACATTCGGGCGAGCTGGCACTTCCTCCGGCCTTGCTCACCCCAGACGGCGCAGAGCGTCCCGTGTCGCGTCGTCCATCGGGAAGAAGGTCTCGACCGTCAGTTCCGACAGCGCGACCTCATGCGCCGTGCCGAAGACCATGGTGGTGGTGAGAAAGGACAGCACGGCATTGCCGACGCGAATCCTGAAGGACAGGGCGAGCGCCTCCGGGTCCTCCGGATGGCCCGGCGGTGCGGGAAAGTCGCGCAGCTCCCGCAGGAGCGCCGCCAGCGCCGGATCGCCCGAGATCATCGCCTGCCGTGCCAGCCGCGCGAGCAGGTGTTCTTTCAACGAGGCCAGATCGAGGATGCGCGGCGCCAGCCCCTTCGGGTGCAGCACCAGCCGCAGCACGTTTAGTGGGGGCGCCAGCAACGACGCATCCACTCCTGCGATCAGCGCGCTCACCGAAGCATTGGCCGCGACAAGGTTCCAGTGCCGGTCCACAGCCAGGGCGGGATTGGGCGCATGGGCGGCCAGCACCGCTTCCATCGCCGCACGGGCAGGTCGCATCGCGGGGTCGTCCAGCGAGCGCTCGGGATAGGCGGGGGCGAAGCCGGCCGCCACCAGCCAAAGATTGCGTTCGCGCAGCGGCACGTCCAGCTGCTCGGCCAGCCGCAGCACCATGGCCCGGCTGGGCATGGCGCGGCCTGTCTCGAGGTAGCTCAGGTGGCGGGTGGAGATTTCGGCATCGAGCGCCAGGTCCATCTGGCTCATGCGCCGGCGCTGCCGCCAGCTGCGGAGATGTTCGCCGATCGGGGCCATGCGTGTGCTCATGCCCGGAGGGTAGCGGCGTCTGGCGCAGCATCTCCATGACCTCCGAGGTCATCGACCCGCTACGGGCCGGTGGATCAGGTTTCGCCGCACCGGCCATCCCGCCGGGCACGAAAAGGAACCGATCCCATGAACGCCTCCCCCTTCCTTCGCCGCGCCCTGCTGCTGGACGCGGTGGCCAGCGGCGCCACAGGCGCGCTGATGCTCCTGGCGGCCGGGCCGCTCGCCGGGCACACCCACCTGCCGCAGGAACTGCTGCGCGGGGCCGGGGCGGTGCTGCTGCCCTATGCCGCCTTCGTCGCCTGGTTGGGCCTGCGTGCCATGCCCGCCCGGGGGATGGTCCTGGCAGTGGTCGCCATCAATGCTCTCTGGGTTGTGGAAAGTGTCGGTATCCTCGCGCTGGGCTGGGTTGTGCCGAATCTGCTCGGCGCCGGCTTCGTGCTGGCCCAGGCGCTGGTGGTGGCCATCTTCGCGGCACTGCAGGGCGCTGCGCTGCGCGGAATGCCGGCGCTTGCGGCCTGAGTGGGGCGTGCATCGCCCGGGCTATCCAACCGTTCACGCCGCGCCTCTACCGGAAGGAGCGCGGCGTGAAGCCCATTCGCAAGCAGGATTTCCCGGTCGACCAGATCCGGCGCTTTATCGAGCCCGGCCCCATCGTGCTCGTCAGTTCCGCATGGAAGGGCGAGCGGAACATCATGACCATGGGCTGGCACATGGTCATGGAGTTCAGCCCCTCCCTGATCGGCTGTTATATCTGGGAGGCGAATTACAGCCGCGAGATGATCCGCCGCAGCCGGGAATGCGTGATCAATGTTCCGACCGCCGATCTGGCGGAGGTGGTGGTGGACATTGGAAATTGCTCGGGCGCGGAGGTCGATAAATTCGCGCGCTTCGGACTGACGACTGTGGAGGGCGAGCAGGTGAAAGCCCCGCTGATCGCAGAATGCTTCGCCAATCTGGAATGCCGTGTGGTCGATACCGCGATGGTGCGGAAATACAGTCTTTTTATCCTGGAGGTCGTAAAGGCGCATGCGCCGCGGCGGCCGAAATACCCGAAGACCATTCATTACCGGGGCGACGGCCAGTTCATGGTCGCGGGGGATGAGCTGAACCTCCGGCGCCGTTTCCGGCCGGAAATGCTCTGACGGCGCGATCGGGCCCCCTTCAAACCCGGCCCGAATCCGGCCACCCTCCGCCGCGCTCGCCCCTGGCGTACACACGGCTGAGGATCCTGCCATGAAGCTCTACTACTCCCCCGGCGCTTGCTCGATGGGCATCCATGTCATCCTTGAGGAGATCGGGAAGCCTTATGAGCTCGCTCCGGTCGCGCTGAAGGAAGGGGCGCAGCACAAGCCCGAATACATGGCCATCAACCCGAAGTCGAAGGTGCCGGCGCTGGACATCGGCCAGGACCATGTGCTGACCGAGTTCCCGGCCATCGCCCTGTATCTCGGCAACGCGAACCCCGAGGCGAACCTGCTGCCGAAGGACCCCGTGGGCCAGGCCCGCGCACTGGAGGCGATCGACTACATCACTGGCACGGTGCACCCGCACGCCTTCACCCGCCAGTTCCGCCCGAACATGTACACGACGCGGGAGGAGGACTACCCGAAGGCGGTGGAGCAGGCGCAGGCCAATGCCGAGAAGTTCTTCGGCGTGGTGGAGAAGCTCTGGGCCGGTGACACCTGGATTTTATCGAGCGGCTACTCCGTGGCCGACGCCGCCCTGTTCTTCGTTGAGTACTGGCATGCGAAGCGCGTCGGCAAGTCGCTGCCGCCGAAGCTGGACGCCCATCTGAAGGCGATGCTGGAGCGGCCGGCGGTGAAGCGGGCGCTGGAGCAGGAAGGCCTGCCGGCCTGAGGAAGAGACCAGGGGAGAAGGAATTCTCCCCCGGGCCCCCTCATCTTTTTCTTCGAGTTTCCGGGCGCACCAGTGACGCTGGCGCGCCGCCCCAGCACCCAAGACAGAAGGGGGCCGGAGAGTACCTTCCGGCTTTTTATCGGATGACCGAACCCAATCCCGTCCCCTTCTGGTTCCTCCGCCATGGCGAGACGGACTGGAACGCCCGCATGCTCTCCCAGGGGCAGGTGGACATTCCGCTGAACCCGGTGGGCCTCGCCCAGGCGGGCCGCGCGGCCGAGGCGCTGGTGGGGAAGGGCATCACCGCGATCTATGCCAGCACCCTGAGCCGCGCGCGTGTGACGGCGGAGATCGTGGGCGCCCGGCTGAACCTTCCGGTGAACCTGGACCCTGAGCTGATGGAGGTCGCCTTCGGTGTGCAGGAGGGGCAGGAGATGTCGGGCTGGTTCGACGACTGGATCGCCGGCACCATGACACCGGAAGGGGGCGAGCCCTTCGCCGCCCTGCGCGAGCGCGCGGTGCGTGCGATCAACCGCGCCACAGCCAATCCGGGGCCGGTTCTGGTCGTCGCGCATGGTGCACTGTGGCGCGCCTTCCGGTCGGCCGTGGGCATGGTCGCGAATGTCCGCACGCCCAATGCCCTGCCGCTCTGGGTCGAGCCGCCCTCGGAAGGGCGGGGCTGGCGCTTCACGGCGGCGGAACTGGGCGGCTAGCTAGCGCTGCGTGCGCGGGCAGAAGAAGCTGCTGCGCCCGGCCTGAACGATCCGCGCCACCCCGGCGCAGGCCGGTGGGCCCGGGCATTTCGGGCAGGGCTGGCCGAAGCGGTCATAGACCTCGAACTGGTCCTGGAAGCCGCCTAGCTCCCCATCGCTGCGGACATAATCGCGGAGGGTGGAGCCGCCCGCCTGGATGGCGGCCGACAGCACGGCCTTGATGGCGGGCACCAGCCGCGCGGCACGCGCCCCCGGCACGGTGCCGGCCAGGCGGCGGGGCGAGATGCCAGCGCGGAACAGCGCCTCCGCGACATAGATGTTGCCCAGCCCCGCCACCACGCTCTGGTCCAGCAGCGCGGCCTTGATCGGCGTGTTCTTCCCGCGCAGGGCGGCCGAGAGCACGGCGGGGGTGAAGCCATCCTCCAGCGGTTCCGGGCCCAGCCCGGCCAGCAGTTTGTGGGATTCCTCGGCCTCGGTGGGCACCAGGTCCACAGCGCCGAAGCGGCGCGGGTCCTGGAAGCCCACGCGCCAGCCATCCCCGGTTTCCATGACCAGATGCTCGTGCAGCGTGCCGTCCCCGGCACCCCGTGCATCCGAATACTTTCCCTGCGGGGCGAGGCGCGGCTGCGGGGCCTCACCCGGCGGGTGGGCGACCATGCGGCCGGACATGCCCAGATGGATCAGGACGGATTCGCCCTCGGAAAGCCGCATCAGCATGTATTTGCCGCGCCGGCGGAAGCCTTCCACGCGGCGGCCGGTCAGGCGCTCGGCCAGGTTCTCGGGGAAAGGCCAGCGCAGGCCGGCGCGGCGGGTTTCGGCGCGGGCGATGGTCCGGCCGGTGAGCACGGCGGAGAGGCCGCGCATCACGGTCTCCACCTCGGGCAGTTCGGGCATGGCGAAAATATGGGGTGCGCGGCCGGCCCGCGTCCACGCCCCCCAACAGATGGCCAGGAGCGCCCGTGACGCGCCCCGCCCCGGCGCTTATCCTGTGCCCATGTCCCAGAACGACACGATCGATTTCGGCTTCACCCCCGTCCCCCGCGACCAGAAGGCCGGGCTGGTGCGGCAGGTCTTCGACAGCGTGGCGCCCAAATACGATGTGATGAACGACCTGATGTCGCTCGGCATCCACCGGATCTGGAAGCGCATCTTCGTCAATGCCATCGGCGCCGGCCCGCGCGACACGCTGCTGGATCTGGCTGCAGGCACCGGCGACATCGGCTTCCTGGCGAAGGAACGCGGGGCGGGCCGGGTGATCCTGGCCGATATCAATCATTCCATGCTGAATGTGGGGCAGGGCCGGGCCCTCGGGCGCGGGCTGGCATCAGGGCTCGATTTCGTCTGCTGCGATGCCGAGAAAATGCCCTTCCCGGACCGCTCGGTGGAGCGGATTTCCATGGCCTTCGGGCTGCGGAACTGCACGGACAAGCTGGCGGTGCTGCGTGAGGGGCGGCGCGTGCTGCGGCCGGGCGGGAAGATGCTGGTGCTGGAATTCTCCCGCCTGCAGGTCGCGGCGCTCGATCCGCTCTATGAAGCCTGGAGTTTCAAGGCACTGCCCGCCATCGGCGCCCGGGTGGCGAAAGATTCCGAATCCTACCGCTATCTGGCCGAGAGCATCCGCATGATGCCGGATCAGGAGGAACTGGCCGATATGTTCCGCGCGGCGGGGCTGGAGCAGGTCTCCTACCGCAATCTTTCTGGTGGGATTGTGGCCATCCATTCGGGCTGGCGGCTGTGAGCATCGCCGGAAAGCGCGTCCTTCTCATCGTCTCGGGATCAGTCGCGGCTTACAAGGCGCTGGAACTGGCACGGCTGCTCGGCAAGGCCGGGGTGAGCGTGACCGGGCTGCTGACCGAGGGCGGGGCGCGCTTCGTCACGCCGCATGCGCTGCAGGCCATCACTGGCCGCCCCTTGGCGCAGGAGTTGTGGTCGCTGCCGGAGGAGGCCGAGCGAGGCCATATCCGCCTGGCGCGGGAGACGGATCTTGTGGTGGTGGCGCCGGCTTCTGCCGACCGGCTGGCCCGCATGGCGGCGGGGCTGGCCGATGACCTGGCGGGCGCCGTGCTGCTGGCCTGGGACGGACCGGTGCTGGTGGCCCCCGCCATGAACCCGACCATGTGGGCCCATCCCGCCACGGGCGCGAATGTCGCGACGCTGATGGCGCGCGGCGTGACCCTCATCGGCCCGGAGGATGGGCTGATGGCTGAGGCCGAGAGCGGCACGGGCCGCCTTTCCGAGCCGCCGACCATCCTGGCCGCCATCACGGCCATCCTGTCTGATCCGGACCACGGCGCCCCCGATGCGGCGCTGGAGGACGCGCTGGACGCTGCCATCGCGGAGCAGGAAGGCCGCCCCGCGCCGCCGCGCCGGATGGCGAACCCGTCCAGCTTCACCGATGGCATGCCCCAGCCCATCGACCACCATGCCGGCCCGGCCGAAGCGGCGCCTTCGACCTTCTCCGCCTCTCGTGCACCGCTGTCCGGCCCGGCGCCCCATGTGCTGCGGGGGACGGAGCCCGGGGCGCTTCCACTCTCGGGGCGTCATGTGCTCGTCACCTCCGGCCCGACGCATGAGCCGCTGGACCCCGTGCGCTACATCGCCAACCGATCCTCCGGGAAGCAGGGCCATGCCATCGCGGCGGCGTTGGCGGCGCTGGGGGCGCGGGTGACGCTGGTTTCCGGCCCCGTTTCCATTCCCGATCCGGCGGGCGTCGAAGTCATGCATGTGGAGACGGCGTTGGAGATGATGGCGGCCTGCGAAGCCGCCCTGCCGGCCGATGCTGCCATCTTCGCTGCCGCGGTGGCTGATTGGCGGCCCGCCGAGTTCGCCACGCAGAAGATGAAGAAGGGAGCCGACCAGGCCGCACCGCCCCTGGCGCTGGTTCCGAACCCCGACATCCTGGCGACCCTGTCCCGCCATCCGCATCGCCCGCAGCTCGTCATCGGCTTCGCGGCCGAGACGGAGCGGTTGATCGAGAACGCGCGGGCGAAGCTGGCCCGCAAGGGCTGCGACTGGATCGTGGCGAACGATGTTTCGGGCGATGCCATGGGGGGCGCCGAGAATACCGTCCATCTTGTGACCGCGCGTGATGTGGAGGACTGGCCGCGCCTGCCCAAGGCGGAGGTGGCGGCGCGGCTGGCGGATCGGGTGGCGGAGGCGCTGAATACATGAGGTCCACGATTCAGGTTGTCCGCCTGCCCCATGCGGCGGGCCTTTCCCTGCCGGCCTATGCCACCGATGGCGCCGCCGCGATGGACCTGCTGGCCGCGGTGGACCTGCCGATGGTGATCCCGCCAAACGGCCGCGCCCTGGTGCCCACGGGCCTGCGTGTGGCGCTTCCTCCGGGCCATGAGTGGCAGATCCGGCCGCGTTCCGGCCTTGCGCTGAAGCACGGGATCGTCCTGCCCAATTCCCCCGGCACGATCGATGAGGACTACCGGGGGGAGGTACAGGTGATCGTCCTGAATGCCGGGACCGAGCCCTTCACCGTGGAGCGCGGCATGAGGATCGCCCAGGCCGTGCTGGCGCCGGTGACGCGGGCGGCCTTCGAGGAAGTGCAGGAGCTCCCTGAGACCCTGCGGGGCACGGGCGGCTTCGGCAGCACAGGCACGCGCTGAAGCGCCTTGCCCCGCGCGCCGGGACCGACGACATGCCTCCCATGGATGGACCAGCCCCCCTCGACCTCGATTTCACCGAGGACGAACTCCACCGCTACTCCCGCCACATCCTGTTGGGTGAGGTGGGCGCAATCGGCCAGGCCAAGCTGCGTCAGGCGCGAGTACTGGTTGTGGGGGCGGGCGGGCTGGGATCGCCCCTGGCCCTGTATCTCGCGGCGGCCGGCGTCGGGACGATCGGGCTGATCGACCATGACACGCTGGAACTCTCCAATCTCCAGCGCCAGGTCGCCCACACCACCGATCGCGTCGGCCAGCCTAAGGTCGAAAGCATGGCCGCGACCCTGCGTGCCCTGAATCCGCTGACCAATGTCGAGCCCCATCTTCGCCGGCTGGACGAGGCCGCCGCGCGCGACCTCATCCCCCGCTACGACCTGGTCTGCGACGGCACCGACAACTTCCCCACCCGTTTCCTGCTGGGCGACTGCTGCCATCGCCTCGGCCGAACCCTGGTCTCCGCTGCCGTGCTGCGCTTCGAGGGGCAGCTTTCCACCTTCAAGTCCCATCTCGGCCCGCCGCATCCCTGCCATCGCTGCCTGCATCCGGAGATGCCGCCCGAGGGGCTCGTGCCCTCCTGCGGGGAGGCGGGGGTCCTGGGCGCCGTCACCGGCGTCATGGGCACGCTGCAGGCGACCGAGGTGCTGAAGGAGATCCTGGGCATCGGGGAATCCCTCTCCGGACGGTTGCTGCTCTGGGATGCGCTGGACACGCGCTTCCGCACCATCCGCCTGCGCCGCGACCCGGCCTGCCCGCTCTGCGGGACCGGAGGATGATCCCGCTCGGCATCCTGCTGCGTGGCGCGGGGCATGAGCCCGCGCATTACGCCCTGGTCCTGGCCACCGCCGCCGCCGCCATCGGGCGGCCGGTCACGCTCTTCGCCACCAATGCCGGGTTGGCCCTGTTCCGCCGCGACGCGCCCCTGGCCGCCGATCCGCGGGAGGCGCATCTGGAATCCCGCGGTGTTGCCGGCATCGCGACGCTGTGGGAAGCGGCCGAGGAGCTGGGCCTGCGGCGCATCGCCTGCGAGGCGGGTATGCGGGTGGAGGACATCGCGCCTGCCGATCTGGCCGAAGGTATCGAGGTGGCGGGCGTCGTTACCTTCCTGGAGGCAGTGGGCAACGGGCAGGTCCTGTCACTATGAGGGGGAAGTCGGCTTGACCGGGAAGGATGGTTTGCGCGTGATCCGGTCTTGATGAGACGCCTTCTCCCCATCCTGCCCCTGCTGCTGGCTTCGCCACAGTTGGGCTGGGCGCAGGCCGCTGGCAGCCTTCCGCCCCCCGTTCCCCGCAACGCGGCGCCCGCCAGCCCAGCTCCGGCGGCGCCTGCTGCCGCCCCGCCCAGGGGCCCCACCGCGCCGCCCAGGGAGGCGCCCGCCCCGGCACGGCCCAGGCCACGCGCGGCCCCCGCCCCATCCACGCGGTCGGAGAGCACGGGGCAGGCCGAGACGGGGCGGAGCGCTGCCCCGGCACCCGAACGCCGGACCGAGCGTCCCGCCCGCCAGCCCACGCCGCGTGCAGGACAGGCTGCGCCATCGCGGACCCCCGCCCAGCAGCCGAGCCCGGCCAACCGGCGCCGGGCGGCGGGCGCTGCGGCCGGGGCAGCCGCCGGGGCTGCTGCGGCCGGGGCTGCTGCGACACCCGCTCCGGCACCAGCCCCCGCCGAGGCTCCGGAGCCGCAACCCCCCATCGGGCCGGTCACCGGCCTGCCCCTGCCGCGCTTCGCCGCGTTGCGGGCGGATGAGGTGAATATGCGCGCCGGTCCGGGCACCCGTTACCCGACCGAGTGGACCTATCGTCGCCGCGACCTGCCAGTGGAGATCGTCCGGGAGTTCGAGTTGTGGCGGCGCATCCGTGACATGGAGGGCACGGAGGGCTGGGTCCACCAATCCAATCTCACGGGGCGCCGGACCTTCATCGTGACGGGGCATGAGCGGGTGTTGCGCCGCCGCGCGGAGGAATCCGCCAATGTGGTCGCCCGGTTGAAGCCGGGGGTGCTGGGCCGCATTCGCGCCTGTGCGGCGGGGTCGGCCTGGTGCGAAGTGCAGGTCGGCGATTATCGCGGCTGGCTGCGCCGGAACGAGTTCTTCGGCGTCACGGCGGATGAGGAGGTGAAGGGCTGACGCCGCGCACCGCGCAGCCCTGATTCTGCCGGGCCGGCAGCGCAGGACGGCCCGGCATGGCTGGCCTGCCCTCAGGAACTGGCGGTGGCGTGCATGGCTTGCCCGAAAGCGGGTGTCCGGCCTAACTCCGGCGCCGGAGCACGGGCCGCGAAAAGGCGTTCGTTCCCGCGCTCCGGCCAATTCTTTGACCGCGCGATCTCTAACCTCCGGTGCTTTCAGCCCAGGCGATCGTGCTTCAGGCCGGGTCCGCCGGGCCGCCTTGCCAGGAGAGACTTTGATGACGGGAACGCTTGGCCGCCGGCCGGTGCTGGCCATGGCTGCGGCGCTTGCGCTGACCGCACGGAATGCGGGGGCCGAGGGTGCGCCGCTGCGCATTGTGGTCGGCTTTCCCGCGGGCACCACGCCCGACATCCTCGCCCGGCTTTACGGCGCCGCCATCGGTGGGCTGCTGGGCCAGGCCGTGGTGGTGGACAACCGCGTTGGCGCGGGCGGCATCCTGGGGGCGGAAATCGTGTCCCGCGCGGCGCCGGACGGCAACACGCTCTTTGTCGGGACCAATGGTCCGATCTCGATCAACAAGCACCTGACGGACCGGCTGCCCTTCGACCCCGACCGGGATTTCCGCCCGGTCGGCTTCCTTGGCGTTTCCATGCAGGTGCTGGTGGTGCGGCCGGATCTGGCGAAGGATCTGGCCGGCTTCCTGGCCCGCGCCAGGGCCGAGGAGATCAATTACGGCAGCGTCGGCGCCGGATCGGCCAGCCATCTCTTCATGGCCGGGCTAACGGCGCAGGCGGGACTCAAGGCGGAGCATGTGCCCTATCGCGGCGCGCCCCAGGCGCTGGTGGAGATTGCGGCCGGCCGGCTGGACGCCGTCGTGGCCGCCACTGGCTCCGCCCTGCCGCTGATCCGGGAGGGCAAGGTGGTGCCGCTGGCCGTGACGGGCCCGGGGCGCGACCCGCTGCTGCCCGAGGTGCCGAGCTTCGGCGAGGCGGGGGTGCCGGGCTTCGTCCTCCCGGTGTGGAACGCCCTCTTTGCCCCGCGCGCCACGCCGGACGCGGCGGTTGCACGAATCGCCGCTGCCCTTGCCGTGGCGCGCGCCGACGAAACCATCCGGCGTGGAGTGGCAGCCGCCGGATTCTCGGTGGAGGACCGTGACCCGGCGGCGATGGCGCGCTTCATCGCGGCGGAAAGCGCCCGCTGGGGTGAGATCGCGCGCGAAACCGGGGTGCGGATGACGGACTGACCGTCATGGTCCTGCCCATCTGGGCCCGGCGGTAAGGGCGAGGTCACGAATTCGCGCTCATGGCGGATACCCTGCGCGGGCGATCCGCTTTACACACGTCCCGCTTCCGTCCTGAACCCCGTCGAGGCTGCGATTTCATGCCTGACTTGCTGCATTCAGCCGAGCGCGACCGGCTTCTCGCCTCGCTGCGCCGGTTGCTGCGTCAGGTGCTTTTGGACGGGCGGCCGGTGAGTGGCCTCGCCCATAGCGATGCGCCGGGCGCGCCGCTGCGGATGCTGGACAATGCGGTGGCGGCGGAAGCCATGGCTATCCCGGCGCTGCGTGAGGCCGATCCAGCCCTGGCCGATGCCGTACTGAGCTTCGTGACGGCGCTGGGCGAGGAGCCTGGCCCGCCCCCGCGTGGCGTGCTGCCCGTGGCCGAGGGGCGTGCGCAGATTTTGCGTGATGACCCGCGCGATCTCCATGTCCTGACGCCCTGGCATGAGTTCACTGGCGATCTCGCCCATGGCGTGCTGCGGCAGCGCCTGCGCGGGGATCAGCGGAGCCAGGACGTGCTGCACACCGGCAACATGGTGCGGCTGCGGGTGGAAGGTGGGCTGCCCGGACTGGCTTCCCGGATCATCCCGAAGGCGCGCACGCTGGATGTTGAGGAGGCGGTGACGGCCCAGGGCGTGCAGCCCGAGGGCGCGGGCGCCCTTCTGTGGCACGAGAGCACGCTCCGCCTGCCGCTTCTGCCGGGGCTGAAGCCGGTCATCGGCACGCTGCGCTATGAGTACCGCGTTTCCGCGGCCGATCCGCTGCTGCGCCTGACCGTCACGTTGCGGGCCGCGCCGGACCTGCGGCTGACCGGCCTCCGCCTGACCACGGCGGTGGACGCGCTCTCAGAGCATGCGGTGCCCTTCCAGGGGGTATCGGTGGGCCGGGCCGGGCTCCAGTCCCGCCGCCCGGCCGGGGATTTCGCGACAGAGGAACTGCTGGCCGAAGGGCCGGTCGACTCCCTGCATCTATGGCAGGCGGGCCCGGCCGGGCAGGCCTTGGCGCTTCATATCCGGCCCCGCGCGGCCGAAGGCGTGTACAGCGTCCGTGCCCAGTCCCGAGCCGGCGCGCCGCATTGGGTGGTGCTGCGCCACACCGTGCCGCAGCTTCCGCGCGGGGGTATGGCCGCGCTGCGGGAGGACCGGCTGCTGGTCCGCGGTACTGGCCCTGGCACCGCCGAGGCGGCGCTGCGGCTGCTGCGGGCTCCGGACCTGTTGAGCGGCCGCGATCCCAGCCCGGCCGGGCCGGGGATGCCGCTGGCGGCCGTGGCCTCGGTGCTACTGAACGCCCCGGCCTTCGCCCGGCCCATCCCGCGCGACAGGCTGGCCAGGCTGCAGGATTGGCTGGACCGGCATCTGGCCGCCCTGCCCGAGGAAGAGGCCGATCCCCTGCCGGTGGAGGAACTGGCTCCGCTTGTCCTCGCGCTCGACGCCGCCTGGCGTACAGCTGGCCAGCCACGCGACCGGCGCAAGCTGCGCCAGATGCTCGGCCAGCTCGTCGGGGCCGCCTCTCCCCAGGGGACCTTCGGCTTCGGCCTGCGGGACCATGGGGCGGCGATCCTGGCCCTGGCCCGCGCCGCGACGTTGGTGCCCGAGCCCTGGGTGCTGGAGGCGCTGCGCGGAGCCGTGCAGGCGCTCCGCCCCGAAGGCCCGGCCCTGGCCGGCGCCGCGCCGGAGGGCGGCCTTGCGATAGGACCGGACAGCGCGGCCATTGCTTCCGTGCTGCGTGGCCTGAGAGCCGTGGACATGCTCGCCTCCACCGGCCGAATCGCCCTGGACGAAACGCTCCAGGCCCATGGCCGCAAGGTGATCGACGCCTGCCTGCGGATCCTCACCAACCGCCTGCGTGCCCATGCAGATCGGCTGGAGATTCTTTCGGGCGAGGAGGGGGAAGCCGATGCGCTGAGCCAGGCTGCCCTGCTTCTTGCCGTGCTGTCGCCGGACGAGGCGGCGCTCTCCAGGGGTGGGGTGGCGGTTTGAGGCGGAGCCTCGGCGCGCTTCTTCTGCTGCTCGGCGCCGCGGGTTGCGCGGCGCCTCCGCCCGTGCGGGAGCCGCCGATCGCCTACCCGCCCTCGGTTCGGGCGCGGATGCTGCGGATCGCCGAGGCTGAATGGGTGGAATGGGGCCGGCTGTCCGTTGGGCCCGGCCTGCCCCGGCCGCTGCCGGGAGCCGAGGGAGAGAGCGCATCCTTTCCGCGCGTCCTGGCCTATTGGCGCGCCGTACCGGAGGCGGAGGCCGCTGCAGCCATCACCCGCAACCGCGCACGCTGGTCAGCCTCGCTGTCTGGGCGCCCGGGGGAGGGCGTCTGGTCGGAGCCGGCCTGGTCGGCCGCCTTCGTTTCCTACGTCATGCGTGCGGCCGGGGTGGATGAGCGGGAGTTCCACGCTTCCGCCTCCCATGCCTTCTATCTGGACGCGATCCTGCGCGACGCTCTCGAATTCCCGGCCCAGGCGCCCTTCCTGCCGCATGAGGTGGTTGAGCGCGCGCCAGAGCCCGGTGATCTCGTCTGTGCCGACCGCTCCCGCCATCCGCTTGCCAGCTGGCGCGGGCGGCTGGCCGAGACAGGGCGGTTCCGTCCGATGCATTGCGACATCGTCCTCCGCGTCCTCCCTGGGGTCGTCGAGGCTGTGGGCGGTAATGTCGCCGATTCGGTGACGATGACGGCCTATGCCGCCGATTCGTCGGGGTTGCTGCTGGCACGCCCACCCGGGGAGCCGGTCGTCTTTGCCGTCATTGAGAACCGGCTTGGACATTTGCCGCCATTTTCGGCGGGGCCGGTCATTTCCATGCGTTTCGGGAAAGTAGAATAAGCAGAGTTTTCCTCTCTGGCTCGCAATTGCAACCATGTTTCGCGCTCGGCTTGCGTGGTCCGGGAAAGGGTGGCATGCGCGCTGATGATAGTATCTTTGGCAAAGACGATATTTCGTTCCATAATATGTCGCATTCCCGGACGTTTTGCCGCACGGGCGAAACCCGGGTTCTAAAATCCATTTTGAGGGAGTTGGGCTATGGCCGAGCGCAAAACATCCTTTGACCTCGACTCCATGTCTGCGCAGGAACTGACCGCCCTGATCCAGGCCGCTGAAGCGAAGCGGGCCGAGAAACAGGAAGAAGCGCGGCATGCGCTGATTGAAGAATTCCGCAGCAAGGCTGCCGAGCTTGGGCTTCCATTCGAAGCACTGCTGCCCGGTGCGGCGCCCGCACAGGCGTCGGCCCGCCGCACGCGGCGCGACGCCGGCGGTTCCGTTGCTGTCCGTTTCCGCGGGCCGAACGGTGAAACTTGGAGTGGCCGCGGACGCATGCCGAAATGGCTTTCGGCCATGGAGGCCGAGGGCCGCAAGAAGGAAGAATTCCGCGTCTAAACCGCTGACGCGCCAGAACTGGCGCGTCGGGGCTTCAAGGTACCGGTGGGCGGCCCTAATTGGGATCTATTATCCGGAGCCGCCCTCCTTGCCCGAACTTTTTGATCCCCTGACCCTGCGCGGCCTGACGCTGCGCAACCGCATCGGGCTTTCGCCCATGTGCCAGTATAGCTGCGGCCCCGATGGACGGCCGACGGATTGGCACCTCGCTCATCTGCTGCAGCGCGCGATCGGTGGTGCCGCCCTGATCTTTACCGAGGCGGCCGCTGTCACTGCGGAGGGGCGCATTACCCCCGCGGATCTTGGCCTTTGGGAAGAGGCGCAGGTTCCCGGCCATGCCCGGCTGGTGGATGCGATCAGCTCGGTTGGCGCGGTGCCGGGCATTCAGCTCTCCCATGCCGGGCGCAAGGCCAGCCGTAACCCGCCCTGGGTGCATGGACCTGCTGAGCCGGGTTGGCAGACCATCGGCCCCGCGGCGGTGCCCATGGAGAACATGCTGCCGCCGCGCGCCATGGCGGAATCGGAGATCGCGGACACCATCACCGCTTTCGTCGCTGCGGCGCGCCGGGCTGTGCGCGTGGGATATCGCGTGGTGGAGCTGCATGCCGCCCATGGCTACCTGCTGCACCAGTTCCTCTCGCCGCTCTCCAACACGCGCAACGATTCCTGGGGCGGCGACTTCGAGGGCCGCACGCGCCTGGTGCGGGATCTGGTCGCAGCACTTCGCGACACGATGCCCGCCGACATTGTGCTCGCCCTGCGCATCAGCCACACCGACTGGGCCGAGGGCGGCTGGACCACGGCTGAGAGCGTGGAACTGGCCCGCCGCGTCGCCCCGCTGGGCGTGGACCTCATGGATGTTTCCTCGGGGGGCCTAACCGCGCGGCAGGAGATCCCGATCGGCCCAGGCTACCAGGTGCCGGGCGCCGAGGCCGTGCGCGCGGCTGGCCTGCCCGTGGCGGCGGTGGGACTGATCGAGACGCCCGAGCAGGCCCAGGCCATCGTCACGGAAGGCCGTGCCGACATGGTGCTGCTTGCCCGCGCCATGCTGCGCGATCCCTACTGGCCCGTGCATGCCGCCGAGGCACTCGGGCGCACGGACCGGCTGGCCATTCCGCCGCAATATGAGCGTGGCTGGGGGAAGCTGCCGATGCGGGACGAGACGGCGGCGCCGATGCCGGCGCTCTGAGGTGCCGAAGGCCTGGGGAGCAGAGTCCCCGGGCCCAACCGGTGTCGCAGCCGTAGCGGGTTGCTGGTGGGCGGACCCGCCCGGAAGCCCGAATCTGCTCCACCACAAGGCGCCGGAGCATTTGAAGCAAACCTGCGCGAACGGAAGATGCCTCAGGCTGGCTCCGGCCGCACCCACCACCTGAAGGATCGGGCATCGCCGGGGGGCAGGATGGTGATGCCCGGCTTTTCCATGAACTCGCCATCCCAGCCCAGCGAGGCGGCGGTGCCGGACCAGGGCTCCAGGCAAAGAAAGGCGGCGCCGGGCTTCGTCCAGAGGCCCAGGTCGCCATAGCCCTCCCAGGCCATCTCCAGCGCAGCGCGGCCCGGGGAGGTATAACGGAGACGACGGCCGGGAAAGCCCAGCAGGACGATCGCGTCCTGTTCGAAGAGATCGGGATGCAGGGGAAGGACCCCATCCGCCAAGGGGATGATCTCCGCCGCGTCCACCAGGCCGCCTGTTAGACGCCGGGCGTTCAGGGCGGCTTCGGTGAGGTCCGGAAAGACGAGGCTATGGCCCTCCGTCACGGGCGCGCCGGGCAGAGGCCAGGCGAAGGCGGGATGAGCGCCGAGGCTGAAGGGCAGCGGGTCGCTGCCGGGGTTCGAGACAGTGACGGTGCAGGCAAGACTGCCCGCGGACATGGCCCATTCCACATCAAGGATGAAGGGGAAGGGGTATGCTTCACGCGTTGCATCGTCCTCCGTCAGGCGCAGCGCGGCGCCGTCCGCGTCCTGCCGTGTCCAGGTGAAGCGGAGATCGCGCGCGAAGCCGTGCTGCGTCAGGCGATGGCTACGGCCGGCGTGGCGCAGCGTGTCGGCTGGAAGGCGGCCCACAATGGGAAAGAGAATGGGCGCCCGGCGCGGCCATTCCGGCCCGGCCTGCCAAAGCCATTCTCCCCCGGCTGCATCCTGGAGGGATTGCAGTTCTGCCCCCACGGCCGAAACGGTGGCGGTCAGGGTGGCGTCGCCGAAGCGGTGCGTGTCGGGCATGCACCTTGGATGGGATGCCCGTGCGCCGGCCGCAAGCCGGGCCGAAACCCCGGGCGCTCCGGCGCGTCCCTTCCGGGACGAACCGATGGAGGCCCCATGCTGCAGTTCCTGCCTTCCGGCTTGGGCCGCGCCTTGTCGGGAATGCGGCCCGGCATCAATGCCCTGCTCTTCGCAGGGGTCAACGTGCCGGCGGTGATCGAGATCAGCAGTCCCGCCTTCACCGGGGGCGGGGTGATGCCGGCTTTGCACACGGCCGACGGGCCGGGCCTGTCGCCGCCGCTCAGCTGGCGCGGCGTACCCGCCGGGGCAGGGGCGCTGATGCTGGTGGTGGAAGATGCAGACAGCCCGACGCCGAGACCCCTGGTGCACGCTATCGTGACGGCGCTGCCTCCAGAGGGTGGCGGGCTGGAAGCCGGGGACCTGCCTGGGCCGGGACGGCCGGGCCTGCCCGGCCTGTCGATGGGGCGGAACTCGTATTTCCAGGCGGCCTGGCTGCCGCCGGATCCGCCACCGGGGCATGGGCCACACCGCTACGCCTTCCAGCTTTTCGCCTTGTTGGCACGGCCGGCGGGACTGGGCAGGACGCCAGGGCGGAGTGCGGTCAGGACGGCACTGGGCCGGGGCGTGCTGGCGAAGGGATGCCTGATCGGTACCTATTCCCGGAGGAGCTGACCGGCCCCGGGGAGGATCGTCAGCCCAGAATGTCTCGGACGATCTGACGGATTTCGGCTTCACTCAGTGTGCCAGCGGGTACGGAGCGGCTGGTGGAGGTGGGCGCGGGATGCTGCCCGTGCTTGGAAATAATCTTCATTTGTTTCTTTCCTTGGGCCTGGCGGCGCAGGGCGTCGCCGGGCGGTTCTGGACGGTCCGTGCCTGGCCCAATGGGGCCACGACCAAGCCGGCCATGCTATGTTGATGATCATCAACGCGGTTGTCGGGGATTTTGTGTTTCACGTTCCCGTTAGAGGAACGGAAACCTACCCTCTGGATACGGCAAGGGCGCCTGCAGGCCCTTCGGCCCACGGCGCCCCACCCATCCGGCACAGGGGCGGCATGCCGCCCTAGTGCTACCTCAGTGGCGTTCAGCCCATCTGGAGGTTGGAGGCAGACATCTTGCCCTTCGGATCCTTCTGGACCTCAAAGGAAAGCTTGTCGCCTTCGTTCAGGCCACGCAGGCCCGCACGGGTGACGTCCGAAATGTGAACGAACACGTCCTTGGAGCCATCGTCCGGCTGGATGAAGCCGTAGCCCTTGGTCGCATTGAACCACTTCACGGTTCCGGTTGGCATCGGTCGCATATCTCTCGGCAGGGGATGCTTCCCCGGCCGCAGCCGGCGGAAGCGAGGAACCGGCCGCCGGCGGCCCGATGCCCCGGGTGGAGCGGCGGGCGGTCTGGGCCAGCAGCGGCTAAAAGGAGGTGGGGGTTGGATGAACGAATTGCAACCCGACCGCCCCGTCTTCCGGCGCCAGGACGGGTATCATGCGTTTTTCCTGGCCTTCGCGGGGCGAAGCCGCCATATAGCCGCCCGCCGGGTGCGCCGCGAGGTTCACCCGCCCTCCGCGTACGCGGTGGGCTGACAGGAACGGCCGCGGCGCGGCGTTTCCGGCCACATGGAACCCCGTTGCGCAGGTTGCGCGCGGACCCCATGCAGCCCGAGACGCCGGGCACCCCGAACCCCGCAGGGAGCAGCGCTCCAGGGGCAGGGCTGGCGCAGAGACCCTTCATCCCAACCGTGTCCGCATCACCGCCCCGCCGGCAATCCGGCCGCCTGGGGCCGACAGGACGCACGCATGTTCGACAGCTACTACCGCAAGGACATCGACTGGGGGGGCAAGACCCTCACGCTTGAGACGGGCAAGATTGCCCGCCAGGCCGATGGCGCCGTGATGGCACGCCTGGGCGACACCATTGTCCTCTGCACCGCGGTTGGCTCCCGCACGGTCAAGCCGGGTCAGGATTTCTTCCCGCTGACCGTGAATTACCAGGAGAAGGCCTTCGCCGCCGGCAAGATCCCGGGCGGCTTCTTCAAGCGCGAGGGACGCCCCTCCGAGGCCGAGACCCTCATTTCCCGCCTGATCGACCGCCCGATCCGCCCGCTCTTCCCCGAGGGCTTCCGGAACGAGGTGCAGGTCATCGCGACCGTGCTGTCGCATGACATGGAGAACAGCCCGGACATCGTGGCGATGGTCGGCTGCTCCGCCGCCCTGACCCTGTCGGGCATTCCTTTCTTCGGCCCGATCGCTGCCGCTCGCGTGGGCTATGCGGCCGGCGAGTACATCCTCAACCCCACCCTGGATCAGATCAAGACGAGCGAGCTGGAGCTCGTCGTGGCCGGCACCGCCGAGGGCGTGCTGATGGTGGAGTCCGAGGCGAAGGAGCTTACCGAGGAAGTGATGCTCGGCGCCGTGGAGTTCGGCCACAAGGCCTTCCAGCCGGTGATCCAGGGCATCATCGAGCTGGCCGAGCGTGCCGCAAAGGAGCCCTGGCCGCTGGCTGAGGCCTCCGAGGCCGAGCAGGCTCTGAAGGCCCGCATCGCCGAGATCGGCCGCGCCGATATGGCCGAGGCTTACAAGGAGACGCAGAAGCAGGTCCGCTACGCCAAGGTCGGTGAGGTCAAGAAGAAGATCGCCGAGCAGCTCGAGGCCGAGGGCCTGGATGTCGCCGCCGCCAAGGGCCTGATGAAGGAGCTGGAGGCGGACGTCGTACGCAACGCCATCCTCGACACCGGCATCCGCATCGACGGCCGCGACACCAAGACCGTGCGCCCGATCGTGGCCGAGGTCGGCATTCTGCCGCGCGCCCATGGTTCTGCCCTCTTCACCCGCGGCGAGACGCAGGCCTTCTGCGTGGCGACGCTGGGCACGGGTCAGGACGAGCAGATCATTGACGCCCTCGCGGGCGAGTACCGCGAGGACTTCATGCTGCACTACAACTTCCCGCCCTACTCGGTGGGTGAGACGGGCCGCATGGGGTCCCCGGGCCGCCGCGAGGTTGGGCACGGCAAGCTCGCCTGGCGCGCCGTGCACCCGCTGCTGCCGGAGAAGGAGAAGTTCCCCTACACGATCCGCGTCGTGTCGGAGATCACGGAGTCCAACGGCTCCTCTTCCATGGCGACCGTCTGCGGCACCTCGCTGTCGCTGATGGATGCGGGCGTGCCGCTGAAGCGCCCCGTGGCTGGCATCGCCATGGGCCTGATCAAGGAAGACAAGGGCTTCGCAGTCCTGTCCGACATCCTGGGCGACGAGGACCATCTCGGCGACATGGACTTCAAGGTGGCCGGGACGGAGCAGGGCATCACCGCCCTGCAGATGGACATCAAGATCACGTCCATCACCTTCGACATCATGAAGACCGCGCTGGAGCAGGCCCGCGACGGCCGCGTCCACATCCTCGGCGAGATGGCGAAGGGCCTGTCCGGCTCTCGCGGCGAGGTGGCCGCGACCGCGCCGCGCATCACCGTGATCCAGGTGCCGAAGGACAAGATCCGCGAAGTCATCGGCACCGGCGGCAAGGTGATCCGCGAGATCGTCGAGCAGACCGGCACCAAGATCGACATCGAGGATGACGGCACGATCAAGATCGCGTCCAGCAGCACCGAGGCGACCCAGGCCGCGATCGACCGCATCCGCGGCATCACGGCCGAGGCCGAGGTGGGTGCGATCTACAACGGCACCGTCGTGAAGGTCGCCGATTTCGGCGCCTTCGTGAACTTCCTCGGCGCCAAGGACGGGCTGGTCCACATCTCCGAGCTCGGCCAGGACCGCGTGAGCCGCACCGGCGACGTCGTCTCCGTGGGCGACAAGGTAAAGGTGAAGGTCATCGGCTTCGACGACCGTGGCAAGGTGAAGCTGTCCATGCGCGTCGTGGACCAGCAGACCGGCGCCGACATCACGGAGCAGGTGGGTGCCAAGCGCCCCCGGCCCGAGGGTGAGGAAAATGGTGGCGGCGAGCGCCGCGAGCGGAGCGATCGGGGTGACCGCGGTCCGCCGCGCCGGGACCGCGGGGGTGACCGTCCCCGCCGCTTCGAGGACTGATCGCCCTGGGGCCGCGGGTGACCGCGGCCCCTTGATCGCGGCATCGTGAAGACACTGTAACCGTGGTCGGGGGTCTGTTTCATTCCCCGTCGCGGACCATATGCGGCCTCGTGACGGCTCTCCTGCCGTCCTCGTTCCAGGGAAGAACCCGGCCTTGAAGGCGATCAACACCATCCGCATGGGCGGTGCCGATGTCCTCCCTCTTGTGGAGGGTGGTAAGGGCGTCTCCGCCTCCAACGGTGCATCCTGCGGCCACTGGGCTGCGGAAGGCGGGGTCGGCACTTTCTCCGCGGTGAATGCGGACAGCTACGACTCCGAGGGGAGAATCATTCCCCAGGAATATCGCGGCAAGACGCGGCGCGAGCGCCACGAGGAGCTGGTGGCCTATGGCATCGCCGGCGGCATCGCGCAGGCGCGCGAGGCGCATGAGCGGTCGAACGGCCGCGGCCGTGTCCATGCCAACATTCTCTGGGAGATGGGCGGGGCGGAGCGCGTGGCGCGCGGCGTGCTGGAAGGGGCCAAGGGCCTGATCCACGGCATCACCTGCGGTGCCGGCATGCCCTATCGTCTGGCTGATATCGCGCGGGAATACCGCGTCCACATCTATCCCATCGTCTCCTCCGCCCGCGCCTTCAACGCGCTGTGGAAGCGCGCCTATTCCAAGGCCAGCGAGTGGCTGGGCGGCGTGGTCTATGAGGATCCCTGGCTGGCGGGCGGCCATAACGGCCTTTCCAACTCCGAGGATCCGCGCAAGCCGGAAGCGCCCTATGAGCGCGTCCTCAAGCTGCGCCAGCAGATGCGCGAGTTCGGCCTGGGCAACGTGCCCATCATCATGGCCGGCGGCGTCTGGTGGCTGGAGGAATGGGAGGACTGGATCGACAATCCGGAGCTGGGCCCGATCGCCTTCCAGTTCGGCACCCGTCCGCTGGTGACGCGCGAGAGCCCGATTCCGGATGCCTGGAAGCAGAAGCTGCTGACGCTGAAGCCCGGCGACGTGTCGCTGCAGAACTTTTCCCCGACCGGCTTCTACAGCAGCGCGGTGCGCAACGACTTCCTGCGTGAGCTGGAGGGGCGCAGCCACCGCCAGGTGGCCTATACCTCCGAGCCGATCGGCGAGCATTCCGCCATCTATGGCGTCGGCCCGCGCAAGCGGCCCGTCTATCTCGTGCCCGGCGACCTGCAGCATGTGAAGCAGTGGGAAGCCGAGGGCCATACCGAGGCGCTGCGCACCCCGGACGACACGCTGATCTTCGTGACGCCCGAGACCAGTCGCCAGATCCTGGCGGATCAGGTGGCCTGCATGGGCTGCCTCTCCCAATGCCGCTTCTCCAACTGGTCGCAGCACAGCGACGACCATTCGAACGGCAAGAAGGCCGATCCGCGCAGCTTCTGCATTCAGAAGACGCTGCAGGACATCGGCCATGGCGGCGATCCCGACAAGAACCTGATGTTCGCCGGGCATAACGCCTATCGCTTTGCGCAGGATCCCTTCTACTCCAACGGGTTCATCCCGACGGTGAAGGAACTGGTCTCGCGGATTATGACCGGCCGCTAAGCGGGGTCGGCTCAGATCCATATTTGATGCGGTCCTGAACGGCCCGGTCCTGACAAGGGGCCGGGCCGTCCTGATTCCGTGATGCAGCCCCACGCGCCGTTTGGATGGTAGTCCAACTCGCCTTGGACTATTTTCCGTGCCGAAGCCCCTTTTGGGCTCCAGGCGGAGGCGACGATGCTGGAACTTTCGATCAACGGCGAAACCCGACAAGTGGATGCGGAGGGTGACACCCCGCTCCTCTGGGTGTTGCGCGACACTCTGGGCATGACCGGCACGAAGTATGGATGTGGCATCGCCCAGTGCGGGGCCTGCACGGTGCTGGTGGACGGCAACGCCACCCGCGCCTGCGTGACGCCTGCGGAAAGCGTGGTGGGCGCACAGATCACGACCATCGAGGCGGTGGAGCGCGACCCCGTGGGCGCCAAGGTGGTGCAGGCCTGGGTGGAGAAGCAGGTGGCGCAGTGCGGCTACTGCCAGTCCGGCCAGGTGATGGCCGCGACGGCGCTGCTGAAGCAGACGCCCAAGCCGAGCGATGAGGACATCACCGCGGCCATGACCAATCTGTGCCGCTGCGGGACCTACAACGCCATTGCCGACGCCGTTCGGCAGGCCGCGAACGCCTGAACGGAGGAACGCGGATATGGACGGCATGATCAATCCGGTCTCCGGAGTTCTTCCGGGCGCGGCCGATGTGGCGATCCCCGAGCAGGGCGTCGTTAATCTTTCCCGCCGCGGCCTGCTGGGCATGGCGGCCGGCGCGCTGGTGCTGGGCGCAATGGTGAAGGCCGGTCCGGCCCGGGCGCAAGGCGAGGGGCTGGCCGCGGCCGCGCCGCGCCCCGGCACCCAGGTGGGCGCCTTCCTGGAATTCCGTCCGGACGGCAAGGTACGGCTGCTCTCGCCCTTCGTGGAAGGCGGGCAGGGCATCGCCACCGCCATGGCGCAGATCGTGGGCGAGGAGTTGGACTTCGACCCCGCCAACTTTATCGTGGACTGTGCGCCGCCCGGCCCGGACTACCTGGTGGTGAATGGCCGGCGCCTGACGGGCGGCAGCCTCTCCGTCCGCTCCAGCTACGGCACCATGCGTCAGCTCGGTGCCACCGCGCGCAACCTGATGGTCCGTGCGGCCGCGGCACGCTGGGACGTGAAGGAAGCCGAGCTGACCACCGAGCCCGGCAAGGTGCTGCACCGCGCCTCCAACCGTTCCGCGACCTATGCGGAACTGGTGGGCGACGCGATGAAGCTGCAGCCGAGCGAGGTGGCGTCGCTGCGCGACCCCAAGGACTTCCGCTGGATCGGCAAGTCCGTCGCCCGGCTGGATGTGCCCGACAAGTCCGTGGGGCGCGCGCAGTATGCGATCGACCTGAAGGTCGAGAACATGCTGCACGGCGCCGTGCAGCACGCCCCGCGCCTGGGCCAGGAGCCCGGGGACCTCGCCAATGAGGCCGAGGTGCGCGGCATGCCCGGCGTGCACTCCATCCACAAGCTGCCCGGCGCGGTGGCGGTGCTGGCGAATAGCTGGTGGCGCGCGCGCAAGGCGGTGGAGGCGCTGCAGGTCAACTGGGCGGATGCGCAGAACGCGAACGCCCTGCCGGCGGACTTCTCTTCGGCCGGGATGCTGGAGCGGCTGCGGGCCGAGAAGGGCGCGGGCAGCCCCGCGGAGGAGAATGGCGACCTGAACGCCGCCTTCGCCGGCGCCGCGAAGACGATCGAGGCGGAGTACGACGCGCCCTATCTCGCCCATGCGCAGCTCGAGCCGCCCTCCGCCATCGCGCGCTTCAACGATGACGGCTCGCTGGATCTGTGGGTGCCGAACCAGGCGCCGGAGATGTTCCAGGCCACCGCCGCGAAGATCGCGGGGCTGGAGCCGGGGAAGGTGAAGATCCATTCCCCCATGCTCGGCGGCTTCTTCGGGCGGCACTTCCTCTACGAGGCCTCGGCGCCCTATCCGCAGGCCATCGCGCTCGCCAAGGCGGTGAACCGTCCGGTGCGCGTGCTCTGGTCGCGGGAGGAGGAGTTTCTGCGGGACGGCTACCGCCCCATGGGCTTCGTCCGCTTCAAGGGCGCGGTGGGAGCGGATGGCATGCCCGTCGCGCTCCATGCCGCCGCGATTGGGGAGGGGCCGATCGGCCGCTACTTCACGCAGAGCCAGCCCGTCGATTCCTCGATGGTGGAGGGGATCGCCGGCAAGCCCTACGCCATCGCGGCGAAGCGGGTGGACTGCGTGAAGGTGAAGCAGCCGACGATCATCGCCTTCTGGCGCTCGGTTGGCCATTCGATGAACGACTTCTTCTACGAGTCGTTCCTGGATGAGCTGGCGGCGGCGGGTGGCAAGGACCCGTTCGAGATGCGGCTGGCCATGCTGAAGGACAGCCCGCGCCACGCGACGCTGCTACGCGCCGTGGCGGAGCTTTCGGGCGGCTGGAAGCGCGGACCATTCGAGGTGAATGGCGTCCGCCGCGCGCGGGGCGTCGCCATGGCTTCGCCTTTCGGCTCGGAGGTGGCGACCATCGCCGAGGTCTCGATCACCGATGGCGAAATCCAGGTGCACGACCTCTGGATCGCGATCGATCCGGGTCGTGCCGTGAATCCCGGGATCATCGAGGCGCAGGTGCGCTCCGCCGCGGGCATCGGCCTGTCCTCCTCCCTGCTGGAGGAGATCACCTATGACGGTGGTGCCCCGCAGCAGCGCAACTTCGACACCTATTCCATCCTTCCGCTTGCCCGCATGCCGCGGGTGCATGTGAAAGTGGTGGAAAGTGGCGCGGCGCTGGGCGGAGTGGGCGAGCCAGGCGTGCCCGGTGTGCCGCCGGCGGTGGCGAATGCGGTGGCCGCGCTGACGGGCCAGCGTATCCGCAGCCTGCCCATGTCCAAGACGCGGCTGAGCTCCACCTGAGGGCTGGGGTTCGGCGGTGGCTTCTCGGTCGCTCCGGCGGCTGAGAAGCAGATCCGAAGAGAAGGGAGGCCGGGGGAGTTCGCTCCCCCGGCCTTTTTCATGCGACCCGAAGAGCGGCCTCGACGGCCTGCGCCACGGAGAAGAGCCGTGTGTCGCCGCCATGCTCGCCCATCAGCATCAGCCCGACCGGGGCGTCGCCCGGCGCATGGCAGGGAATGCTGATGGAGCAGCGGTCTAGGAAGTTTCCGACTGCCGTGTTCCGCAGCAGCAGCAGGTTGATGCGGCTGAAGTCCTCCGCCGAGGCCAGCTCCGCGATCGTGGGCGGCGTCAGCGGGCAGGTCGGGGCGACGATGGCATCGAAGACAGCGGTGCGCGGGGCCAGGGCGGCGATGATCCGCTGGCGTTCGGCCATCAGGGTGATCAGATCGGCGGCGGTCATCGAGGCGCCACGCTCGATGCGGGCCAGGATCAGCGGGTCGTAGCGGTCGCGCGCCCGGCCGATCAGGTCGCGGTGCAGGGCCCAGGATTCGGCCGCCGCGAAGCCGCCGGTGGCGTTGGCGGCGGGAATCTCCGCAATCTCGGGCAGGGCGACGTCGATCAGCTTCGCCCCGGCGGCCTCCAGGCGGCGGAGGGCGATGTCGAAGGCGCTGATGACCGGCTGGGCCAGGCCGTCGAAGAGGAAGGTCGCGCTGGGCACGCCCAGGCGCAGCCCTTCCAGCGGCATGGCGGCGGGCGGGGTGGCGTCCTCGGCACCGGCCATTACAGCGTCCAGGATGGCGCAGCAGGCGACGCTGGGTGCCAGCGGCCCGATGCTGTCGAGCGTGGTGGAGAGCGGGAAAGCCCCGGTGGTGGGTACGCGCCTGGACGTGGGCTTGTAGCCCGTGATGCCGCAGAGCGCGGCCGGGACGCGGCAGGAGCCGCCGGTATCGGAACCGATGGCGCCGAAGCCCATGCGATCCGCCACGGCGACAGCGGCGCCGGAGGAGGAGCCGCCGGGGACGTGGCCGGTCGCGCGGTTATAGGGTGAGCGCGGCGTGCCGTAATGCGGATTCAGGCCGGTGCCGGAGAAGGCGAATTCCACCATGTTCGTGCGGCCGAGCACGACGAAGCCAGCGCGCTCCAGCCGCGCAATGGCAGGGGCTGTGGCGGTGGCGGGCGGCTCGTTGCCCCGGGCGACCGAGCCGGCGGCGGTGACGACGCCGGCCTGGTCGAACAGGTCCTTGATGCTGATCGGGATGCCCGCATAGGGGCTGGGGGCACGGTTGGCACGGCGCAGCGCGTCCATGGCGCCAGCGGCGGCGCGGGCGGCGTCGGCCTGCACCGCCACGAAGGCAAGGGAACCCTCGCCCGCGGGGTCGGTGATCCGGGCGAGCGCTTCCTCAACGAGCTGGACGGAGGTGGTGGTGCCGGCTGCCAGGGCGCGGGCGGCGTCTTCGATGGTCTGCATGGCGCCAGAATGCGTCGGGTCTAACTTGGCGTCCATGCAAGCAGCGTTGACAGTCGCGGGGTGGGCGCAGCAGGCTCGCCATAACCGCCGGGTTACCCAATGAGGAGCCCGAAACGAAACCCGGGAGAGTGTCCATGACGATCCGTGCCCCGCGCCGGGCCGTGCTGCTCGGGGCGCTTGCCGCCCCCTTTATCGCCGGCCGCGCCGCCGCCCAGACCGTTACTTTGCGTTCCGCCGACGTGCATCCGGACGGGTATCCGACCGTCGAGGCGGTGAAGTTCATGAGCAAGCAGGTGGAGGAGCGCTCGGGCGGCCGCGTCCGCATCCAGGTCTATGGCAGCCACACGCTGGGGGAAGAGAAAGACACGCTGGAGCAGACGCGCTTTGGCGTGATCGATCTCAACCGCGTGAATTCCGCCAGCCTGAACAGCCTGGTGCCGGAAACGGTGATCCCCGGCCTGCCTTTCCTGTTCCGCAGCGAGGATCACATGCACCGCGTGCTGGACGGTCCGATCGGCGAGGACATCGCCTCGGGCGTTACACGGCACAACATGATCCCGCTGGCCTATTATGACAGCGGCGCCCGAAGCTTCTACACGCGGGCCAAGCCGATCCACGAACCGGGCGACATGCGCGGGCTGAAGATTCGCGTGCAGCCTTCCGACATGTGGGTGGCAATGATGCGGGCCTTCGGCGCCAACGCCACGCCATTGCCGACGGGCGAAGTTTATTCAGCGCTGCAGACCGGCGTGGTGGACGGGGCGGAGAATAACTACCCCTCCTACCAGTCCTTCCGGCACTTCGAGGTGGCGAAATTCTACTCCTTGTCCGAGCATTCCATGGCGCCGGAGATGCTGGTGATGTCCAAGCGGTCCCATGACCGCCTGCCGAAGGACATTCAGGAGCTGCTGCGCCAGGCTGCGAAGGATAGCGTGCCGGAGATGCGCCGCATGTGGCAGGCGCGCAGCGAGGCAGCGAAGGCGGCGGTGATCGCCGCCGGATCGCAGATCAACGAAATGAATAAGGAGCCCTTCGAGCGCGCCATGGGGCCGGTTTACGACCAGTTCGTGAAGAACGAACGGATGAAGGGCATCGTGGCCCGCATCCGCGAGACGGCCTGACCATGGTGCACCAGGCGCAGCGCGGCTTCTCGGCCGCGTTGGATCTGCTCTGCCGCCTGGCCCTTTTCATTGCAGGCATCGCGCTGGTCGCGATGGTGGTGGTGGTGGGCTACGCGGTCTTCGGGCGCTTTGTGCTGAACGACACCCCTGCCTGGGCTGAGTCAGCCTCGATGCTGCTGATGGCCTGGGTAATCATGGGGGCCTCCGCCGTGGGCGTGCGTGAAGGCTTCCATATGGGCTTCGACACGCTCAAGGCCGTGCTGCCGCGGCCCATCGGCTTTGCCTTCGACGTGATCTCGGATCTCTGCATCACGGCCTTCGGCATCGGCATGGCCTGGTTCGCCGGGGAGCTGGCGGCTGAGGTGGCGGATACCACCCTGCCGACGCTGGGGCTGAACGGCGCAGTGGAATACATGCCGCTCGTGCTGGGCGGCATCCTGATCACGCTGTTCGGGCTGGAGCGGTTGCTCGCTCATGCCGCGGGGCACCTCGCTCCGGCTGATACGCATCCCACCCCTATCTTGACCGACGCCTGAGCGCGTCCGAGGCCATCACATGGATATCGCGGTCCTGCTCGGCAGCTTCACGCTGCTGCTGCTGATCGGTACGCCGGTCGCCTTCGCGCTCGGTATCGCCGCCTTCGTCACCGTGCTCTGGCTGGATCTGCCGGCCGTGGTGGTTTTTCAGCAGATTGCTTCGGGCATGAATGTCTTCTCCATGCTGGCGATCCCCTTCTTCATCTTCGCCGGGGACCTGATGATGCGCGGCCAGATCGCGGACCGGCTGGTAGCGCTGGCCTCCGCCATGGTCGGGCATCTGCGCGGCGGGCTGGGGCAGGTGAATGTCGTGGCCGCCACGCTGTTCGGCGGCGTCTCCGGCTCGGCCGTCGCGGATGCCTCGGCGGTCGGGGGCGTGATGATCCCGCAGATGCGGGCGCGGGGCTACGCACCGGACTATGCAGTGAACGTCACGGCCAATGCGGCGCTGATCGACCTGCTGATTCCGCCCAGCCACAACATGATCCTCTATGTCATCGCCGCCGGCGGGGCCATCAGCGTGGCGGACCTGTTCACCGCCGGGCTGGTCCCAGGCCTGCTGCTGATGCTGGCCATCATGGGCGCGGCCTGGCTGGTGGCGGTGCGCCGCGGCTATCCCCGGGAGAAGTTCCCGGGCTGGGGGGCGCTGCTGCGGTTAACCATCGGCGCGATCCCCGGGCTGATGCTGATCGTGATCATCTTCGCCGGTGTCCGCTCCGGCATCTTCACGGCCACGGAGAGCGCCTGCGTCGCGGTGGTCTACGCGTTGTTGGTGATCGGTCTCGTCTATCGCAGCCTGACCTGGGAAGCCTTCCGGGAGGCGGTGCTGGGCGCGTGCCGCACCTCGGGTATGGTGCTGCTCATCATCGGCACGGCCTCGGCCTTTGGATGGCTCATGGCCCTGATGCAGGTGCCGGCGATGACGGTGGAACTGATGAAGGGCGTGACCGCCGATCCACTGATGATGCTGCTGCTGCTCAACATCGTGCTGCTGCTTCTCGGCACCTTCATGGATATGGCGCCGCTGATCATGATTGGCACGCCGGTGTTCCTGCCGGTCGCGGTGGCGGCGGGGATGGATCCCGTGCAGTTCGGGATCGTGCTGATCCTCAACCTGGGCATCGGGCTGATCACCCCGCCGGTGGGGCCTCTGCTCTTCGTGGCCTGCGCGGTGGGGAAGGTCTCGATGTGGGATGCCACCAAGACCAGCGCGCCCTTCTACATCGCCAGCTTTCTTGTGCTGATGATCGTGACCTACATCCCCTGGGTTTCGCTCTGGCTTCCTTCAGTCTTCCATTAGGCCCAGGTCAGGTCACACGCATTCCCGCCGCCCGCACCACCTCGCCCCAGCGGGGTCGGGCGCGGGCGATCCAGGCGCCCGCCTCGGCTGGCCCGCCGGTGCGGGTGGTGAGGTTCCATTGCGCGAAGCGGGCGCGCACCGGTGGCTCGTCCAGCATCGCGATCGCCAGGGCGGCGATGCGCTGCCGCACCGGCTGCGGCAGACCATTCGGTGCCATCAGCAGATTGGCGAATTCCATGTCGAGCCCGGGGAAGCCCAATTCGGCGATGGTGGGAACAGTTGGCAGCAACTCCAGCCGTTCGGCTCCCGAGGTTGCGAGGGCGCGCACACGGCCGTCCCGCACGAAATCGGGCGCACCGGAAATAGCGAGGAAGCCGATGGGCGCGTTCCCGGCAATGAGGTCGGTCAGCGCCGGCCCGGAGCCGCGATAGGGGACATGCGCGAGGGCCGTTGCCGGCAGGCCGGCGGCCAGGCGCAAAGCCTCCATCGCCAGATGCCCGGGCGTGCCGACACCGCCGGAGGCATAGGCCAGGCCACGGCTTCGTGCCGTTTCCAGCAATTGCGGCAGGGAGGTGATTCCGGAGGAGGGATGCGCCAGCAGCACCTGGGCGAAGGTGCCGAGCAGGGCCACGGGCTCCAGCGCCTCCGGATCGTAACCGAGATCGTCGTAGAGATGCGGGTTCACCGTCAGCGTGCTGTCGATGGTCACCAGCAGGGTACGACCATCGGGGCGGCCGCGTGCCGCCGCCGCGCCCGCGATGTTGCCACCCGCGCCGGCGCGGTTGTCCACCAGCACCGTGCCGCCCCAGGGCGCGTCGGCGCCCGCGCGCGCCATCCGCTCGGCCAGCATACGCCCGATGCCGTCCGAGGCCGCGCCGGGCGGGAAGGGCACGATGATGCGGCCGGGCTCCGGCGCCTGGGCACGGGCGGAGAGGGGGGTGAGGGCGGCGAGGCCGAGTGCGGTGCGGCGTCCGAACCGATTGGCCATCAGCCGACCCTCATGCCGGTGTTGCGCGCGACCTGGCCCCAGCGCGCGTTGGCGGCGGAGATCCAGGCAGCGGCCTCCGCCGGCCCGCCGGCATCGGGTTCCACGGCCCAGGCGGCCAGGCGCTCCCGCGTTTGGGGCTCGGCCACCACGGCGGTGACCAGGGCGGCCCAGTCCCGCTTGGTCTCCTCCGGAACGCCACGCGGTGCCATCAGCACATAGGCGAAGCGGACGTCGAAGCCGGGATGGCCAGACTCCGCCACGGTCGGCGTGTCCGGAAGCAGGGCGAGGCGGCGCGGGCCGGATGCAGCGATGGCGCGCAGCCTTCCGTCCCGCACGAAATCGGCGCCGCCGGAGACAGCGATGAAGCCGGCAGCCACGCGGCCGGCCAGCAGGTCCGTCATCGCCTCGGCATTGCCGCGGAAGGGAACATGCTCCAGCGCGGATTTGGGCAGGTCCAGCGTGCCACGCAGGAACTCCATGGCGAGATGCCCCGGCGATCCGTTGCCGGCAGAGGCGTAGAGCATGGGCTGCTTCTGCGCGGCGCGCACGAAGCCTGCCAGGTCGGTAATCCCCGTGGAGGGATGCACCAGCAATGCCAATGGGAAAGTTCCGGCGATGGCGACAGGTTCCACATCGCGCGCCGGGTCGAAGCCGGGATTGGCATAGAGATGCGGGTTGAGGCTGAAGGTCGTGTCGATGGCCAGCAGCAGCGTGCGGCCATCGGCCGGGGCGCGGGCCAGGGCGGCGGCAGCGATGTTGCCGTTGGCGCCCGCGCGGTTCTCCACCACCACCGTGTTGCGGATCCTGCCGCCAACCCCGCGTGATGCGCCATCGGCCAGGAGCCGCGCGACGCCATCCAGCGCCGCGCCGGGCGGGAAGGCTGCGATGATGCGGATGGGTTCGCCCTGTGCCAGCGCCGGGCCGGATGCCGCCGCGCCGACCGCCATGGCCACGAGCGCACGACGTGTGATTCCTGGCATTCGCCGCTCCTCCCCTGCTCAAACCCGCCGGTCTGGCGCCGGCGTCTGCATGGGGATAACTATGGAAGCGGGAAACGACCAGGGGCAAGCTAGGGCATGACCGCGCGCAACGTTCTGTTCGTGATGGCGGACCAGTTCCGCTGGGATCACATGTCCTGCGCCGGGCACCCGCATCTGCCAACGCCGAATCTGGACGCGCTCGCCGCGCGTGGTGTGCGCTTCGCTCAGGCCTATGTGCAGTCCGGCATCTGCGGGCCATCGCGCATGTCCTACTACACCGGCCGCTACGTCTCCTCGCATGGCGCGACGCATAACCGCGTACCGCTTTCGGTGGGGGAGGTGACCTTGGGCTGGCATCTGCGGGAGTCCGGGCGGATGCTGGCACTGGCCGGCAAGACGCATGTGCTGCCGGATGCGCGGGGCATGAAGCGCCTGAACCTCGATGGGCAGCACGATCTGAAGGCGCTGCTGGACGAGGGCTGGTTCACCCTGGTGGACCGGCATGACGGGCATCATGGCGAACCCGATTCAGCCTATGCCGATTGGCTGCGCGCAAAGGGCTATGACAGCCCCGATCCCTGGACGGATTACGTGATCTCGGTCGATGGGCCGGAAGGGCCGCGATCCGGATGGAAGATGCGCAACGCCCGCCTGCCCGCGCGTGTGCGGGAGGAGCACAGCGAAACTGCCTACACCACCGATGTCGCCATCCGCTTTATGGAGGAGCAGGGCGACCAGCCCTGGGTGCTGCACCTCTCCTATGTGAAGCCGCACTGGCCTTATGTCGCGCCCGCGCCCTACCACGCGATGTTCGGGCCGGAGGATTGCCTGCCGGTGGTGCGCGGCGAGGCGGAGCGGGGGCCGGAGGCGCATCCTGTGCTGCGCGAGTTCCAGAATGAGGAGGTGGCGCAGAATTTCGCCCGCGACGAGACAGTCGCGACCGTGCGCCCGACCTACCAGGGCCTGATCAAGCAACTCGATGATCACCTCGGCCGCGTCTGGGAGGCGATGGAGCGGCTGGGGCGCTGGAAGGACACGTTGGTCGTGTTCTGCTCCGATCATGGCGACTATCTCGGCGATCACTGGCTCGGCGAGAAGGAGTTGTTCCACGACTGCATCCAGCGCGTGCCCTTCATCCTCTACGATCCGTCACCCGAAGCGGATGCGACGCGCGGCACCGTGGAGCACCGCTTGGCCGAGGCGATCGACGTGGTGCCGACCGTGCTGGACGCGCTGAAGCTGGACCCGGCCGAGCACCTGATGGATGGCCGCTCCCTCCTGCCCATCACCAGGGGCCAGGAGGTGGCCTGGCGCGACGCCGCCTTCTCGGAACTGGACTGGACGTTCCGTGGCGCCCGCCGGCGCCTGGGCCTGCCGACCGGGCATCACCATGCCTGGATGGTCCGCACCCCTCGCTGGAAATACATCCACTGGACGGACGGGCTGCGGCCCATGCTGTTCGACCTGGAGGCCGATCCGGACGAGCTACGGGATCTGGGCGCCGATCCCTCGCTGGAAGACGTACGGCAGGCCATGCGGGAGCGGCTGCTTCTCTGGTTCCAGGGGCTGAAGCGGCGCACCACCCTGACCTGGGCCGAGGCGGAGCTGCGCACCGACAGTCACAAGCGCGCGGGTGTGTTCCTGGGGGAGTGGTAGGGCGGGGCAGGGTGCTTCACGCCGCCCGCGGGGCAGGCCACCATATGCCCCAGGATTCGGGGGAGAATGACGAAATGTCCGCTGCCAAGGAGCGGCCGGTCCTGCTGACCGGAGCATCCGGCAATCTGGGCCGCGCCCTGAGCAAGGCCTTGGGGGCCGCGGGCTGGACCTTGCGGCTGACGGATATCGCGCCCTTCCCGGACGAGCTGCCGAAGGGGGCGCGCTTCACTCAGGCGGATCTGAATGACGGCGTGACCGTCCTGCGCCTGGCCGAGGGCTGCCAGGCCATCCTGCATTTCGGCGGCATCAGCACGGAGCATCCCTTTGAAGTGGTGCTGGGCCCCAATATTCGCGGCCTCTACCACATCTATGAGGCGGCGCGCCGGGAGAAGGCTCGCGTTCTTTTTGCCAGCAGCAATCACGCCATCGGCTTCCATGAGAGGCCAACCGGCAATGGCGAATTGCTGGACGCCGACTGCGCATTCCGGCCTGACACCTTTTACGGACTCTCCAAGGCCTATGGAGAGCTGATGGGGCGGATGTACTGGGACAAGCATGGGGTGGAGAACCTGAACCTCCGCATCGGCTCCTCCTTTCCCGAGCCTGCGGATGCGCGGATGCTCTCCACCTGGCTGTCCTATGATGACCTCGCGCGGGTGGCGGAGAAGTTCCTCACCGCGCCGCGGGTTGGGCATGCAGTGGTCTGGGGCGCCTCGAAGAACCCGGCCACCTACTGGGGCAAGGACCATCGCGATCGTATCGGCTGGGAGCCGCAGGATTCCGCCGAGCCCTTCCGCGAGAAGGTGGGCGGCAAGGTTTCCAAGAACCCGGTGGCGGAGCGCTATCAGGGCGGCAGCTACACGGCGATGGATTACACGCGAGAAAAGCCCTCTCCGAAGGATCAGTTCTCGCTGGATTGACCGCTATGCTGGAAATCGCAGGCGGTGCCTGGCGCGCGGCGCTGTTGCCGGAGCGTGGCGGCGCGCTGGCCATGCTGACCCATGCCGGGCGCGATGTGCTGATGCCGCTGCCCATCGGAGCGGATCCGAACGATGCCTGGGCCGGCGCCTTCCTGATGCTTCCCTGGACCAACCGCCTGGATGAGGGGCAGCTGCCCTATCCCGGCGGTGTCCATCACTTCTATTGCAACCGCGTGGCGGAGCGCACGGCGCTGCACGGCCTGTCGCGCGAGCATCCCTGGCAGGTGGAGAGCGCCGCGCCCGACCGCGCCGTGCTGGTGCAAAGGGTGAATGAAGCGCCCTATCGCTACGACGCGCGGCTGGAGGTCGCGCTGGGAGAGGATTTCTCGCTGGTGCTGTCGGTGACGAATCAGGGAACTGACGGCATGCCCTTCGGCACGGGCTGGCACCCGTTCTTCGTTCGCCCGCCCGGTACGCACCTGTCTTTCCATGCAACCGGCACGCTGGCGCGGGATGACCGCAACCTGCCGGTGGCCGAGACGGCATCGCAAGGTGTTTCGGGCGGGGAGGAAGCCTATACGGGCCTCGACACCCATTACACGGGCTGGGATGGCGTCGCGCATCTCACCTTGGGCGAGGCCGGCTTCTTACTGCGCGGGGAGGGTGCATGGTCGCGCAACCTCCAGGTCTTCGCACCCCATGGTGCCGCCGTGATCTGCGTGGAGCCGGTGAGCCATGTGCCGGATGTGGTGAACCGCCCGTCCTTCGCCGCGCTGGGCGATATGTGCCATCTCAGGCAAGGCGAGACGATGAGGGGAGGCGTCTCGCTGTCGCGCGTCCGATGACGCGAGGCAATCTGCAATTCCGGGAGTTGCACAGGCCTTCGACCGCAAGCTCTCGGAGAAGCGCATCATACCATCCGCTACGATCAGCGGGGCGGGCGCGCGGGGCCGGAAGGCCGGCGGGCGTGAACCATGTGAATGGGTGGGCGGCGCCAAGCCAAGGCTGAGCAGCACGGCCCGGAAGACCCTCATGGGCCGTTGATCCGGGGCAGGGCCGGGTTCCGTCCGGTCGCGTGTCGAGTCAGGATGGGCGGATGGGAAACGTGCTCGTCCTCGGGGCTGGTATCATGGGCCTCTCCACTGCCTGGGCGCTGGAGGGTGCCGGCCATCATGTGACGGTGGTGGAGCAGGACGAGCGCCCTAATCCGCGCGGCGCTTCGGTGGATGATCATCGCCTGATCCGCCACGCCTATGGCACGGCCACCGGCTATATGCGGATGGTGGACGAGGCCTATGAGGCCTGGGATGCGCTCTTCGACGCGATCGGGGAACGGCCCTATGCCGAGACGGGGGTGTTGGCCCTGGCGGGGGCTGCCATGCCGGAGGCGGACTGGTTCGACGCCAGCTTGCAGGCGCTGCGGGGGCATGGGCATGCCGTCGGCGATCTCTCGCCGGACCAGCTGGATACCCTCTTCCCCTGGCTGCGCCCCGATCAGGTGCCCCGGGCCTTCCTCGCGCCACGCGGCGGTGTGCTGATGGCACGTCGGATCGTGGCGGCGCTGTCGCGGCATCTGGAAGGACGCGGCGTGCGCTTCCTCCGAGCCCGCGCGACCCGGGTCGATGCCGCACGGGCGCGGCTGGATCTTTCAGACGGCACGCAACTCGGAGGGGACCAACTCGTCGTCGCAGCTGGCCCCTGGGCGCCGCGGCTGCTGCCGGAACTGGCCGGGCGCGTGGTGCCGTCGCGCCAGATCATTGTCTATCTCGACCCCCCGGCGGAGCATCGCGAGGCCTGGGCACGCGCGCCGATGGTGCTGGACCTGTCGGAGGAGGGCGGCTTTTACGCCGTGCCGCCCGTGCTCGGCGGCGGGTTGAAAATCGGCGACCACCGCTTCTCCTGCCAGGGCGATGCCGACGACCCGCGCGCGGCCAGTGCGGAGGAGCGCGACGGCATCCTGGCCCTGGCATTACCGCGCCTGCGGAACGCCGAAGCCTATCGCGTGGTCGAGGCGCGTGCCTGCTACTACGATGTGGAGGCGCAGGAGCGCTTCGTGGTCGAGCCGCTTTCCGACCGCTGCGTGGTGATGAGCGGCTTCTCCGGCCATGGCTTCAAGTTCGGACCCGTGCTGGGTCGCGTAGTGGCGGCAGCGCTGGACGATCCCGCGCGCATGGCGGCGCTGCCGCGCTGGGCGGCTGGCCTGGACATGCAGGAGAAGGATGTGGCCGCATGATGAGCGCTCCTGAAGCCCTGTCCTCCGCGCTGACGCGGCTGCATGGCCTGCCGGCCCTGTCGGAGCGCCTCGGTACGCCGCTTTCGGCCGAGGATGTGTCGGCGGTGCTGGGCGAAGCATTCCGCTTCGCCGAGGAGCGCATCGCGCCGGGCCGGATGGAAGCCGATCGCGCGGGCTGTGTGCTGGAGAATGGCCGCGTCCGTACCCCGCCGCACTATGCCGGGCTGCTGAGGGAATGGCGCGAGGCCGGGTGGCAGGGTGTTGCCGCACCCACCGCGCATGGTGGCCAGGGCCTGCCTCACGCCCTGTGGGCCGCGGTGCTCGAGATGGTGTCCTCCGCCGATATGGCCTTCGGGCTGATGCCGTTGCTGACGGCGGGCGCCATCGAGCTCCTGGCGCATCACGCGACACCCGACCAGGCCGCGCGCTTCCTGCCGCCGCTGATCTCCGCCACCTGGAATGGCACCATGGCACTGACCGAGCCGCAGGCGGGCAGCGACCTTTCCGCCATCCGCACCCGCGCCGTGCCGGATGGGGATGGTTACCGCATCAGCGGCCAGAAGATCTTCATCACCTGGGGCGAGAATGACATCGCGGAGAACACGCTTCATCTCGTTCTCGCCCGCCTGCCGGATGCGCCGGCGGGGTCACGCGGGATCAGCCTTTTCGCCTGCCCGAAGATCCTGCCGGACGGGCGGCGCAACAGCCTGCGCTGCGGCGGTATCGAGCACAAGGCGGGCATCCACGGCTCCCCGACCTGCATCATGCTCTTCGAGGATGCGGAGGCCGAGCTGGTCGGAGAGGTGAACAGGGGCCTGCCCGCCATGTTCGCCATGATGAACGCCGCGCGCCTCGCCGTGGGGGTGGAGGGCGTCGGCCAATGCGCCCGCGCGACCATTCTCGCCGAAGCTTATGCGGCGGAGCGCGTGCAGGGCGGCCAGCCCATCGCCTCCTATCCCGATGTCGTGCGGATGCTGGGCGAGATGCGCGTCATGACCCAGGCCGCGCGGCTGCTGGCGCTGGACTGCGCCGTTTCCCTGGACCGCGCGCGGGCAGGGGAGGCGGGAGCGGAGACGCGGGTCGCCCTGCTGACGCCCATCGTGAAGGCCTGGTGCACCGATCGTGGTGTGGAGGTGGCCAGCCTCGGCATCCAGCTGCATGGCGGCGCCGGCTATATCGAGGAAACCGGCGCGGCACAGATCTGGCGCGACGCCCGGATCGCACCGATCTACGAGGGAACCAACGGCATCCAGGCCATGGACCTGGTGGTCCGCAAGCTGCCGCGTGACCTTCCTGCCTTCCTGGCGTTGTTGCAGGAAGTAGGAGGCGCCGACCCCGCCCTGGAGGCGCCGGCGCAGGCCCTTGCCCGGGCCGCGGAGGAGTTGGCAACCGCGCCGGCGGAGCGGGCGGGTGGCGCGGCCGCGCCTTTCCTCGATGCCGCCGGTTGGCTGCTGGGCGGTGCCTGGCTGGCCCGCGCCGCGGCCGCCGATCCGGCATTCGCGCCTGAGGCCGGATTCTTCCTCCGCCGCCTTCTGCCGCGTGCCCAGGCCCGGCTCGTAGAGGCCATGGCACCCGTCTGAACCGTTCACGCCTTCGAAAGCACCGGGCCCAGGGTTGGGAAGAGCCCTTGCGCGTTCGTCATCCGCCCAAACATCCTCGCAGTCCAAGCCCGTTGGAGTCCGATGAACGCCCTCAGTCGCCCCGCCCTGCGTCCCGAACGGCCGCATGCCGTTGTCATCGGGGCGGGCCCGGGCGGGCTTGCCTCCGCCATGCTGTTGGCCGCACGCGGGCTGCGCGTGACGGTGCTGGAGAAAGACAGGGTGATCGGTGGCCGCAGCCGCACCATCGAGGCACCGGGGGGGTATCGCTTCGATCTCGGCCCCACCTTCTTCCTCTATCCCCGCATCCTGGCGGAAATTTTTGCCGAATGCGGTGCCCAGCTGGAGGAGGAGGTGGAGATGATCCGCCTCGACCCTCAGTACCGCCTGATCTTCGAGAGCGCCGCCGGCAATGTCGCGCTCGACGCCACGCCTGACCTGGCGCGCATGGAGGCGGAGGTGGCGAAGCTCGACCCGCGCGATGCGGCTGGGGTTCGTCCCTTCATGGAGGAGAACCGCCGCAAGCTCGCGGCCTTCCGCCCGGTGCTGGAGCGCGCCTTCACCCGGGCGGCCGATGTGATGGGCGCCGACATGCTGCGCGCCTTGCCGCTGCTTCGGCCCGGCCGTTCGGTGGACACCGATCTGCGCCGCCACTTCCGTGACCCGCGCACGCGGCTCGCCTTCTCCTTCCAGTCGAAATACCTGGGGATGAGCCCGTTCCGCTGCCCCAGCCTGTTCACCATTCTCTCCTTCCTGGAATACGAGCACGGTGTGTTCCACCCGCGCGGCGGCTGCGGAAGCGTGGCGGCGGCGATGGCGCGGGTGGCGGGCGATCTGGGCGTCGAGTTCCGGATGGAAACCCCGGTGGACCGCATCACCTTCGACGGGCGCCGCGCGACGGGCGTAGAAGCCGGTGGTTCCTACATCCCCGCCCATGGGGTGGTGATGAACGCCGATTTCGCCCATGCCATGCCGCGGCTGGTGCCGGATGCGATCCGCCGGAAGTGGTCGGATCAGCGGATCGGAAAGGCCCGCTATTCCTGCTCCACCTTCATGCTCTATCTCGGGGTGGAGGGTGAGTTCCCGGATCTCGGGCATCACACCGTCCTGCTCTCCGAGGATTACCAGCGGAACATCCGGGAAATCGAGCAGGGCACGGTGCCCGACACCCCCTCGCTCTACCTGCACAACCCCGTGGCGACGGACCCGACCATGGCGCCGCCCGGCCATTCCAGCCTGTATCTTCTGGTGCCCGTGCCGAACCTGACGCATGGGCATGAATGGACCGAGGCCGATACGCGCCATTACCGCCAACTGGCGCTGGACCGCCTGCGCGCGCTGGGCGTGCGGGACATCGAATCCCGCATCCGGTTCGAAAAGGTGGTGACGCCGCGCGACTGGCGGGATGAGTTCGCCGTGGGTTATGGCGCCACCTTCAACCTGGCACATGACCTTCGGCAGATGCTCATGTTCCGGCCCGGCAACCGCTTCGGCGACACGCAGGGCCTGTATCTGGTGGGCGGGGGCACTCATCCCGGTTCCGGCCTGCCCGTGATCTATGAAGGGGCGCGGATCAGCGCCGGCCTGCTGCTGCGTGACCTCGGCCACGCACCTGTCTCGACGAGGATCTGAGCACCATGGCGAAGATTGCGGTCATCGGCGGCGGCCTGGGCGGGCTGGCAGCGGCCTGCGTTGCCCAGGCGCGCGGGCATGAGGTGACGCTGTTCGACAAGAACGAGTGGCTGGGCGGCAAGGCGGCGGTGCTTCACCTGGATGCGCCCTCTGAGCCCGGCGGCCGCAATGGCGGCACTTTCCGCTTCGACATGGGCCCGACCATCCTGACAGTGCCCCGTGTGCTGCGCCGCATCTTCGCGGAAGCCGGGCGGGAGCAGGCGCGCGACCTGCCATTGATCCGGCTGGACCCGCAATGGCGCTGCTTTTTCGACGACGGCACGCGCATCGACCTGCGCGAGAATGTCGAGCAGATGGCGCGGGACATGGACGCCTTCGCGCCTGGCAATGGCTCCGGTTATCGCGAATTCCAGAAGATGTCCGAGAACCTGCACCGGATCTCGGAAGGCTTCTTCTTCTGGAAGTCGGTGGAAGGACTGACCGACACGATCGACTTCCGCGCCAATATGCGATCCGACACGCTGAAGGACGTGATGGCGCTGGGGATGGGCAAGACCGTCGCCAAGGTGATCCGTGGCCATGTGCCGGATGCACGCCTGGCGCAGATGCTGGACCATTACTGCCAGTATGTCGGCTCCTCCCCTTACCTCGCTCCTGCCGTTCTCAACAGCATCGGCGACATGCAGGCGAGCGAGGGCATCTGGTATCCCGTGGGCGGCACGCGCGCCGTGGCCGAGGGGCTGGCAAAGCTCGCGGAATCCCTCGGCGCGGAGCTGCGCCCGAACACGGAGGTGACGGGCCTCGACTTGCGCGACAACGGCACGCGCGTCGCGGGCGTGGTGGCGAAAGGGCAGACCATCCCCTTCGATGCCGTGATTTCCAACATGGATGCCATCCGCACCTACAAGGAGCTGGTGGGCGGCAGGACCGGCCGGAAATACGAGAAGAAGGGTTTCGAGCCCGCCTGCTCCGGCGTTGTGCTCTATCTCGGCCTCAATCGCCGCTACGAGCATCTGGCCCACCACGACTTCGTCTTCTCCCGTGATGCGGAAGAGGAGTTCGACGCGATCTATAAGAAGGGTGTTCCGGCGCCCGATCCCACCGCCTATCTGGCAGCGCCCTCTGGCACCGATCCCTCAGTGGCGCCGGATGGTGGGGAAGCGCTCTATGTTCTCGTCCATACACCGCATCTTCGCCCCGGGCAGGATTGGTCGAAGATGCTGCCCGAATACCGCCAGGTCATCCTGAACAAGTTGAAGCGCACGGCGGGAATGGAGGATATCGAGGAGCGCATCGTGGTAGAGCGCGCGCTGACGCCGCAGGACATCCATGACCGCTACAAGGTGCTGGATGGCGCCATCTACGGCCTTGCCTCGCACGGTGCCTGGATGGGCGCCTTCAAGCCGGGCAACCGCTCCCGCGCCGTGAAGGGCCTCTACCTCGCCGGCGGTGCCGCGCATCCCGGGCCGGGCATGCCGATGGTGATGATGTCCGGCTGGATCGCGGCCGATGCGATGGACCAGGACATGGGCGGCCGTGGCATGTCGGCGGAGGCGCGGCGCGCTGGCATCCGGGACGCACTCCTCCCCCAGGCGGCCGAGTAGCGGCATGGCGGAGCCGTCGCCCCTGGCGCTGCGGGATGCACGGCTCTACGCCTTCTTCCACGTCGTGTTCACACGCTTCTTCCGCCGCCATATGGGGGCACTGCGTGTCCCGCCCTGGGGACTGCCCGCCGATAATGGCCGCAGGCCGCTGATCGTGCTGGCGAACCATCCGTCCTGGTGGGACGGCGTGGCCTTCATGCTGCTCTCCGCGCGGCTCTTCCCCACGCGCCAGGTTTTCATCCCGATGGAGGCGGCGGCGCTGGCGAAATACCGCTTCATGCGCCGCCTCGGTGTCTTCGGGATCGAGCCCGGCCCGCGCGGCGCCGTGGCCTTCCTCCGCACCGCGGCGGAGGTGCTGGCCGCCCCGCGCGCCATGCTCTGGATGAACGCGCCCGGCCGCTTCCAGGATGTGCGGGAGCGCCCCGTGGTCATCGCCCCGGGCGTGACGCGCCTGCCGGAGATCACGCCCGATGCGGTGGTCCTGCCGCTCGCGCTCGATTACGTCTTCTGGACCGAGCCGCGGGCGGAAATGCTGGCCGCTTTCGGCACTCCGCTGGAGGCGCGCGACCTGCTGACCCTGGATCGCGAGGCGCGCGAGGCCCGCATCCGCGAGGCGCTGACGGAAACCATGGACCGCCTGACCGCCGAGGCCATCACCCGGGATCCTGCGCGCTTCGTGGTCGTGGCCGAGGGGGCAGAGGGAATGGGCGGCATCTACGATCATTGGCGCCGCTTCACCGCATTGCTGCGTGGCCGCCGCTTCGACCCACGCCACGCCCGACGCGCCGGACGCACCCGATGATGGACCTGCTGGCGCTTTTGATCGCCGCCTTCCCGGCCAGCATGGCCGCCGCAAACTTCGCCTTGCTGGGCCGCGCGGCAGGAGCACCCGCGCCCGGCACCCTCGTCTCCATCCTCATTCCCGCGCGGGACGAGGCGGGCAACATCGCGGCCTGCCTTGACGCCGCCCTGGCCAGCGCGGGCGTGGAGGTGGAGGTTCTGGTGATGGATGACGGATCGCGCGACGCCACGCCCGCGATCGTCGCGGCCCGCGCCGCCAGTGATCCGCGCCTGCGCCTGCTGCACGCGCCTCCCCTGCCGCCCGGCTGGACCGGCAAGGTCCATGCCTGCGCCCGGTTGGCGGAGGCCGCGCGCGGAACACATCTGCTCTTCATCGACGCCGATGTGCGCCTAGCGCCGCAGACGGCGGCGCGTATGGCCGGTCACGCGCAGGCGCAGGATATCGCGCTCGTCACCGGCGTGCCGCGCCAGGTCATAGGCACCCTGGGGGAAGGGCTGACGGTTCCCGCCATCAATCTGCTGATGCTGGGCTATCTTCCCGGCGCCGGCCGCGCCTTCACCATGCATCCGGCCATGGCCGCCGCCTGCGGCCAACTCATCCTGGTGGAACGTGGCGCCTACGAGGCCGTGGGGGGGCATGCCGCCTTTCGCCACCGCCTGCATGATGGGCTGGCCCTGGCCCGCAACCTGCGTACTGCCGGGCACCGCACCGAAGTGGTGAACGGCGCTCCGCTCGCCACCTGCCGCATGTATGGCGGCTTCCGCGAGGCATGGAACGGCTTCCTGAAGAACGCACGGGAAGGCATGGCGACCCCCATCGGCCTGCCCGTCTGGACCGTGCTGCTGGCGGGCGGCCACCTGTTGCCCTGGCTGCTGCTACCGTCGCCGCTGGCTGGCGCGGCCCTGGTCCTGAGCTACCTCACCCGTGCAGCCATCACCTGGCGCGCGCGCGAGCCATCCTGGACGATCCCGCTTCATCCCGCGACCGTCGCGGTGGCGCTGGCAATCCAATGGACGGCGCTGGCCCGGTCCGCCCTTGGCCGCCCGGCCGGATGGAAGGGGCGCGCCTATCGCGCGGCGGACGGGGCCTGAAAGGCCGTCAGGCCATGGCGCGCAGCGCCGCGCGGATCGCCTCCGCCATGGCCTCGGCCGGTTGCGCGCCCGAGATGATAAGCTGCCGGTCCAGGATCACCGCCGGCACGCCGCCCAGCCCTTGGGCTCGGGCAGCGTCGCGCGCCACCTCCGCCGCATAGTCCTCGCTGGCCAGCATGGCGGCGCTGCGGCCCGGCGGCAGGCCGGCGGCATCGCCGATCGCCGCCAGCACGGCCTTGTCGCCGATGTCGCGTCCTTCCGCGAAATAGGCGGAGAAGATTGCCTCGGCCACGCGGTCTGCCAGCGCGGCATCGCCCTCCAGCGCTGCCAGGCGGATCAGGCGATGGCTGTCCAGCGAATTCGGACTGACGGCGATGCGCTCGAAATCGAAGGAGATGCCATCCTTCGCGCCCTCGGCTGCAAGACGTGCATCGAGCTGCCGCCCGCGCTCGACGCTGCCGAACTTTTTCGCCCGGTATTCGGCGCGCGGCATCCCGCCCGGCGGCATATCGGGGTTGAGCTGGAAGGGATGCCACTGCCGGGCGAGGCGCAGCCCTTCCCCGGCCAGCATCGCCATCGCCTGGTCCAGCCTCCGCTTGCCGACCCAGCACCACGGGCAGACCGTATCCACCACGACGAGAAGCATCCGCGGGTCATCCTGGGGCATCGGCCACCTCCACACTTGGTCATGCAGCGAAGGACGCGCAGGGTTGCGCGGCCCAGCAGCTTTCGCTGCGTCGTGCGGAACCATCTTGCCGCAAGATAATGCCACGCCATCGTGAAGTGGAGGCAGGCACGGCCCGCGCGTTCTCACCCCGATGCAAGAGGCCGGTGAAGCGCGATGATACGCAAGGAAGTTTTTGTCGCCGGACTGCTGGCACCCGTGCTGCTCGCCCTCGGCGGGTGCCTGGAAGAGGCGCCGCCCAAAGGGGCGCCGGTGGCGGATCGGGGCGGGATGGAGCGGGTACGGACCGCGGCGGAGGCGCGCGTGCGCGACATCGCGCGCGATCCCGAGGCGCTGCGCTTCCGCGCCGTGGAAACCTATCGCCAGGCCATGCCCGATACCTATGCCGTCTGCGGCCAGGCGACGGTGGTGGGAAGCGGTGTGTTCATCCCCTTCGTCTCCGTCGTGAAGGCCACGAATGGTGGGATGGAGGTGCAGCAGCACGTCGCCCGCACGAATATCGAGGCGACGCGGGTCTATGTGGAAATGGTCAGCCGCTGCTTCGATGGCGGCGGGCCGGTGACCCGTGCTGACGGTATCCAGGTCGCCCAGCCGGCGCCGCCCCTGCCCAGCGGCCTGCCGCTTCTTGACCAGGTGGTGCCGGAGCCGCCTAAGACGCCGGACCTCGTGACCGCCGCCGCGCGGCCGGCGGACAGCCAGTCCTTCAACGGCACGCTGACGATGCGCCAGAACGGCAATATTCGCTCCTCGCCCAATGGCGGTGGCGCGGTGTTGCGCGTTGCCCGCACGGGTTCGGTGCTGAGCATCTACGGCACAGCGCCGGGCGGCTGGTATCAGGTGGGCGAGAACGGGCCGGAGGGTTGGGTGCATGGCAGCCTCGCCTCCGTGCAGCCGGGCATGCTGACCCCGGTGCAGAGCGCCTCGGCGCAGTAGGCACGCATCGAAGCTGGTGGGCCGCCCCGAGCCGCAGGCGCGGCGCCATGGGGCAGCCCGCCACCCGGATATCAGCCGCCAGCGACCCCTTTGGTGACGATGCCGGTACCGCCACAGGCGTCGCAGGCCCGGTTCTCGACACGGCCGGAACCCTGGCACACCGGACAGACATCCTCCCCCGTGCCGGGCGTGCCCGGCGGAGCATCGTCGCCCGGGTTGAGATTGGCCTGCCCCGTAGCTGTTGCGGGGCCCGTGGCCCCTGGCGCCCCCGCGGAACTGAGTTCCTGCTCGGCCTGGAGCCAGTGCTCCTCGTGGCGGCCCTCCGGACGCCCTTGCTGCTCCCACAAAGCGTGGGCGCGTTCCCTGATACGGTCCTGATCTTTTTCTTCCTGCATGGCTCCCTCCCGTCCGCAATCCATCTGCGTAACGCGGAAAGGCAGGAAAGTGACGCAGCCGGTCCATCGGCAAGGCAGCGCTGTCAGTGGTCCTTCCGGAACGACGCGCCTCCTTCCGGCGGCTGCAGCGAATTGGAGGTGCCCGGAATGGGATGACGGGATGATTTCAGCCCGTCATCTTAGCCAAGTGGTGGTGGCCGAAACCCTTTAAGGCAATGCGCAGGTGTCCGGTTGGAAGGCGTAAGCTCCTGCCCGGTCTTGGTCCTGCGCACATTGGTAAGCGGAGGATGGCGGGAAGGCGAACCAGCCCTCCCGCCAGCAAGAATCACCTGTTCATGGTCGAGGTGGTCGTGGCGCGGTTCCGGCCTGACAGGCCAGCAAGGCCGATCAGCCCGAGAAGGCCAAGCAGGCCCCAGTCGAAACCGCGGTCGTCAGTCCGGGTGGTCGTGCCGGCACCGGCGCCCGGGCCGGTCGTACCGCCAGGCGCGGTGGTCTGAGCGATGGCGGCGCTGCCCAGGGTGCAGGCGATAACCGCCGCGAGGGCAGCGGTCTTGGTCCGGTGATGACGCATGAAACCTCCTCCGATTGGTTGAAGCAGCGCCACTGTAACAGCATGACACTTCATCGGTTTCGAAGGATGGGAAGCTATTGCGGCTTCGCGTGGAACGGTGTGGAGACCTTGCCGACGGTCCCGGCACCATTCGGCGAGGGTACTGGAGGCGTTGGTGGTTCGGGTGTCCTCTTCCGTCAAAGCTGGCCGGCCGGGAGCCTGACGGCCACACCAGTTCCATCAAAGCTTGGGGCACGGCCTGAACATTTCCCCTCTTGGCTCGTTCACGCAACATGCCTTCGAAGCATCGCGAAAACCTGGTGGGGTCCGGCTTAGAGACGGAAGCAGGGCGCCTGCGCCTGCATCAGCGCATCCTGCGAGATTTCGGGCGGATCGCGCTCGAAGACCTTGAGATCAAGCTGCTGCTCCAACGCGCGGTGGGCCAGGCAGCGCGCGCGACCGGCGTTGGACACACGAAGATCATGCGTTACCGCTCTGAACTCGGCGACCTGCTCGCGGAGGCCGGCTTCGGTTGGCGGCCCGGTGTCATCGGCAAGGCTCGCTTCGGCATCGACACTGCCTCACCCCCCGGCCGCGCCCTGCAGACCGGCCAGGCCGTGCTGATCGACGATATCCGCGAAAGCTCCGAGTTCCGCCAGCATCCCGTGATCGAGGAGCATGGAATCGTCTCGCTCCTGAACGTTCCCATCCGCTTCGATGGCATCGTCTGGGGCACGCTGGAGGCTGACAGCGAGGAGCCGAACCATTTCGGCGAGGCCGACATAGAGTTCCTGGAGGCGATGGCGGCCCTTGTTGCCGGTGCCCTGCAGCGCCGCCAAGCCGTCGCCCAGGTAGAGGCCGCCGCGGCCGAGATCGCCGTGCGGGCCGAGCGGCGCGCCATGCTGCTTCGCGAGCTTCAGCACCGGGCCAAGAACAACCTCGCCCTCGTCGTCTCCATGCTCGGACGGGAGCGGCGGTCCGCGAGTGCGGAGCAGGATGCGCGTGCCGCAGCCCGGCTGGAGACGCTCATGCAGCGTGTAACTGCCATCGGCCTCGCCCAGGACCGCTTGTCAGGCGCGGAGGACGGTGGCCTCGCCGATGGAACGGGCACCGACCTCGCGGGCTATCTGCAGGCACTTCTCAGCAGCCTGGAACTCAGTCTCGGCGGAAGGGTCGTTTTCGACGTCGATCTGGACCCTTGCGTCCTGCCCTTCGACAAGGCCGTTGCGGCTGGTCTCGTGGTCAACGAACTGGTCACCAACGCCGTAAAACATGCCTATCCCGAAGGTGAGGAGGGCACGGTCCGTGTCTCGCTCCACACCGATGAGAGGCTTGCCGAGGCGGCGCTCACCGTCGCTGATGAAGGGCGTGGCACCGATCCCGCCGTGCTCGGTGCCCGGCGAGCTGGTGGGGGGCAGGGACTCGAACTTCTTCGGCTGCTCGCCAAGCAACTTGGTGGCGATGTCGAGTACGGGAGGCCAGAGCGCGGCACCAGCATCACCGTGCGCTTCCCCCTGGTGGTGTGACATGGATGGTCCCCCCTGCCGGATTCGAACCGGCACACCCCAACGGGTGAGCGATTTTAAGTCGCCTGCGTCTACCGTTCCGCCAAGGGGGGACATCTCAGCATAGCGCCCTTCGGCGCCACGTCACGCTGCCGGCCTGGCACCCTCACGCCCTGCCGAGATTGTCTCGATCACCATCCGCTCCGTCAGGATCTGCGGCAGGACCACCGGATCGCCCCCCTTCGCGGGATAGAAGAGGTAAAGCGGCACGCCCTCCCGCCGCTGGGAGCGCAGCAGAGCGGTAATGGCGGGATCGCCCCGCGTCCAGTCGCCGGTCAGCATGGTTACACCGGCTTGCGCGAAGGCGGCACGCACGGCCTCCGTCTCCAGCGCCACACGCTCATTCACCCGGCAGGTGATGCACCAGGCAGCGGTCAGGTTCACGAAGACCGGCCGGCCCTCCGCGCGCAGCGCGGCAAGCCGTGCCTCCGACCAGGTCTCGCCCGCCGCTTCCGTGCGGGTGGCGGCAGGCGCCGTGGCCTCGACCCGTGACAGCAGGACCAGCGCGGCCAAAACCGCCAGCCCGGCCGCGCCGCGCCCGATCCAGCGCGACCGCCCCGAAGCTTGCGCCACACCCAGGGCCCAACCAGCGAAGCCCACCAGCAGCGCGCCACCGAGCAGCCAGACCAGTCCATCCGGCCCGGACTGTACGGAGACCACCCAGGCCAACCATGCCGCGGCGCCATACATCGGGAAGGCCAGGGCTTGCCGCAGCCGCTCCATCCAGGCGCCCGGGGGGGGCAGAAGCCGGGCCAGGCTGGGAAAGGCGGCCAGCGCCGCATGGGGCAGGGCCATGCCCAGCCCCATTGCGCCGAAAACGGCCAGGGCCGCGACAGCCGGCATGGCCAGGGCTGCGCCCAGCGCCGCCGCCATGAAGGGCGCGGTGCAGGGCGTCGCCACCGCCACGGCCAGCACGCCCGTGCCGAAGCTGCCCCAGCCATGCCCCCCGGGGGCCCCGCCCAGGGCCGGCCCACGCACGGCATAGACGCCCGAAAGATTCAAACCCACGGCCAGCATCAGCCAGGCCATGGCCGCCACGAAGACCGGCGAGGTGAACTGGAAGCCCCATCCCGCCGCCAGCCCCGCGGCCCGTGCCGCCACCAGCACCCCGCCCACCGCCAGGAAGGCGAGCACCACCCCCGCGACATAGGCCAGGGCCTCACTCCGCACCGCGGCGCGCGAGGCGCCGGAGAGCCGCGCCACCGCCATGGCCTTCATGGCCAGGATCGGGAAGACGCAGGGCATCAGGTTCAGGATCAGTCCGCCCAGCGCGGCCCAGAGCGCTGCCTGCCAGAGCGGCAGGCCCGGGGCGCTGCGGGGGAGCGCCGGCATCGCGCTGGGCTCTGCCGAGACAGTATAGGCGCTACGAACCCCCGCCGCGTCGGTGATCGCCACCACGCCGGAGAGGTGAAGAGGCTCGCGTCCATTGGGCGCGCGGGTCAGCGACAGCACCAGCGCGCCTTCCCGCACGGAGAGGGTCTGTGGCGCCGTGTTGTCCAGCACGCCCAGTTCATCGGGGAAGAAGAAGGCCTCCTTCACCGCGCCTGGAACGAGGCCGGGGCCGGCGATCTCGATGGCGCCGCGCGCGCCCTCGAACCCCACCCGCACCGCGAAGGGGGAGGGACGGGGGAGGGCGGCCTCGGCATGCCGGAACAGGTCGGCCATGGCCGGATCGGGGCGCGGCGCGGCCTCGATCGGCAGGTCCAGGCGAAAATTACCCTCTTCGGGGATGCAGACATCGGCGCAGACCAGCCAGCGCGCCGTGCCCTCGATCGTGTAGAGGCGACCGGGCTGGAGATCAGCGGGCGGCGTGACCGTAAGCGGGAAGACCGCCTCTCCCAGATAGCCGAAATTCACCAGCGGGCCGTAGGGGATGCGAAGCGGGGCCGGAAAATCCATCGGCCCGGCCTGCCCGCCATCCGGCAGGCTCAGCCCCAGCACCGGCGCCTCGCCGGCATCGCCCGGATTGGTCCAGTAGCTGTGCCAGCCCTTGGCCAGCACCTGCCGCAGCGCCAGGCGGAAGGGCTGCCCGGGCGCCACGGCGGCCTGCTCCGCCACCAGCGTCACGCGGGCGCGGGGGGATTCCACCGCATCGCTCTCCACAGCATGCGCTGTGAGGGGCGCGAGCAGGATGGCCAGCAGGAGGGCGAGGGCGCGCATCGGCGTGGCATAGGACCGATGCATCATCCCCCGCAACACGTGGCTCAGGCGCTGGCCGCATCCAGCGCCCGGATATCCTCCGGCGAGAGCTTGAGGTTCACCGCGCGCACCAGGCTGGACAGCTGCTCCAGGCTCGTCGCGCTGGCGATCGGGGCCGTCACCCCCTCCCGCGCGATCACCCAGGCCAGCGCTACCTCGGCGGGCCTGGCATCGTTGCGCCCGGCCACCTCGTCCAGCGCCGCCAGGATCTTCATGCCGCGGTCGGTGAGATACTTCTCGATCCCCGCGCCGCGCTTGCTCTTCGAAAGATCCTCCTTCGAGCGGTATTTGCCCGAGAGGAAGCCGGAGGCGAGGGAGTAATAGGTGATCACGCCGATCCCCTCCCGCATCGCCAGATCGCGCAACTCGCCGTCGAAGCTGGAGCGGTCATAGAGGTTGTATTGCGGCTGCAGGGATTCGTAGCGCGGCAGGCCCTTCTCCTTGGCCACCTTGAAAGACTCCGCCAGCAGCGCAGCGTCGTAGTTGGAGGTGCCGATGGCCCGCACCTTTCCCGCCTTCAGCAGCTTTTCATAGGCACGCAGCGTCTCTTCCTGCGGCGTGTTCGGGTCGGGCCAGTGGGACTGGTAGAGGTCGATCACATCGGTCTGCAGGCGGCGCAGCGAGTCCTCCACCGCCTTCTCGATCCACTTGGCCGACAGATCCTTGTGACCCTGGCCCATGTCGGAGCCGACCTTGGTGAGGATCAGCACCTTGTCCCGCTTGCCGGGATTGGCGCGAAGCCAATTGCCGATGATCGTCTCGGATTCCCCGCCCTGGTTGCCCGGCGCCCAGCGGGAATAGACATCGGCCGTGTCGATGGCATTCAGCCCGGCATCCACGAAGGCGTCCAGCAGGCTGAAGCTCGTGCGCTCATCGATGGTCCAGCCAAAGACATTGCCGCCGAAGACAAGGGGGGCGATCTCCAGGCCGGATCGGCCGAGCGGGCGCTTCTGCATGGGTTGGTCCTCATACCTGTGTGGAGGCGCAGTTGGGCAGCCATGCCCCCGCTGCCCAGGGGCGGCGCCCGATCGGAACCCTGTCGCATCGAGGCAGGGACGACCGGGTTCCGCCCGGTGAGCCGCAGGTTGAAACGTCACGGCGCCGAGCCGGTTAGCTTCTCTGGGAGGGCCCTTCGACCGGACCGGAGGGCAGCCAGGGAGGGCGGTCCATGCGGCAGAAACAGCGCGCCGAGCGCGCGCTGGACGTGCTGAGCTTCTTCGTCTCCGATGCCCGCTACGGTCTCGGCGCTTTCCTCGGCGTCTATCTCATGACCGAACATGGCTGGGACGCGGGAAGCATCGGCACCGCGCTCACCATCGGCGGGCTGACCGGGCTGGTGTCGCAGGCCCCGATGGGGGCTCTCGTCGATGCGGTGCGGGCCAAGCGCGCGCTGATCGCGGGGGCGGTCGTGATGGTGACGGCGTCCTGTCTTGTGATCCCTTTCGCGCCCCGCTTCTGGCCGGTCGTGATCGCCGGCCTGATCGGTGCGCTGGCCGGGGTTACGATCGGGCCCACCCTCGCAGCCATCGGGCTCGGCGTGGTCGGGCCAGAGCGTTTCGCCCATCGTGCCGGGCGGACTGAGTCGCTGTTCCATATGGGGGATGGCGCGATCAGCCTGCTGATCCTGGTCACCGCGCCTTTCTTCGGCAGTTCGGTCCTGTTCTGGACGATGTGCTTCACCGCCCTGGCCAGCGTGGCGGCGGCGGCGGCGGTTCCCCGTAACGCCATCGACCACGATGTGGCCCGGGGCCTGCTGCCAGGCGATGAGGCCCATGCGATGCGGCCTTCAGCCTGGCGCGTGCTGCTTTCCTCCCGGGCCCTGCTGATCTTCGCGGCCTGCGGCGCCCTGTTCCACCTGGCCAATGCCTCCATGCTCGGGCTCGTCTCGCAGAAACTCGCCCTGCAGAACACGGGGCAGGGAATCACGCTCACGGCGGCCTCCGCGATCGCCGCGCAGTCGGTGATGGTGCCTGTGGCGGCGCTGGCCGGCGCGCGGGCGGATGCCTGGGGGCGTAAGCCCCTGCTCCTAGCCGCCTTCGTCGCGCTGGTGCTGCGCGGGGTGCTCTATACCCTCTCCGACAACTCGGTCTGGCTGATCGGGGTGCAGTTGCTCGACGGGGTTGGCGCGGGGCTGATCGGCGCGCTGTTCCCGGTGGTGGTGGCGGATCTGACCCGGGGCAGCGGGCATTTCGCGGCTGCCCAGGGCGTGGTGGGCACCGTGCACCAGCTCGGCGGCGTGATCAGCATGGCGCTGGCGGGCCAGATTGTCGTGCATGCTGGCTACGACACCGCCTTCCTCTCCCTGTCAGGGATTGCCGCTCTGGGGGGCCTCCTGTTCTGGCTGGCCATGCCGGAAACGCGGGGCACGGTGACGGAGGCGATGGCCAGCCACGCCGCCGCGGAGGCCGTGGCCTGGCAGCCGCTTCCGGGCGCCCGGGAGCCGCAGGCATGAGCCAGGACCGCAGTGAATACGCGCCATGGCCTCCTGCTGAGGGTCAGGAACCTGCCGCGCCCTCAGGGAAATAGCGCAGCACCCCGGCGATCCGGGGCCCCGCGGGATTGTCGGCGGGATGGTTCACCCCGTCATTCACCGGCACCTCCGGGAAGTCGAAGGGGCTGACGCCTTCCAGGCAGGCGACGTTGATGCCGTACTGGTTGGGATTCGAGCGGCGCTGGTGATGCGTGTAGATGCCGCAAACCGAGCAGAAATGGTGCTTCGCCGTCCGAGTATTGAACTGATAGGTGCTCAGCCGGTCCGCCCCCGCCAGGATCTCGATGCCGGCGCGCTCCACCGGAACCACGATCGCCCCGCGCATCCGGCAATAGGAGCAGTTGCAGCGGCGGGCCGTGCGGAAGCCGTCGGTCAACGACACACGGAAGCGCACTGCTCCGCAATGGCAGGCGCCATTGATCGTCTGGATGTGCTGGCTCATCGGCTGGTTTCCCTGTCCCGCAGCGCCACAGCCTCGCAGGGCGCGAACTTCCGGTACCGTTGGCGCGTTCTAGACGGACACGCCAGGAGGGAGGATCGCAGCATGGCTGCTCGACCGCCGGAAGGCCCCAAGGCCGATTACAGCGCGGACCAGGCCTCCGAGGCCTATATCCCCCGGCCGCCTTCGCCTGGCGCGCTGGACCAGCTCAGCAAGGAGCAGGGGATGCTCACCGACGAGTGGACCGGCGAGCCGCCTGCCAAAGGCCCCAGCGAGGGTGATCCGGCGGAGGAAAAGCCCAGCAAGGCCTAGGGTAAACCCAATCAGGAGGGCTACTCTCGACCCAAACCGGACATGAGCATGTCTTGAACCGAGACGCTTACGGCTTCAGAGTTGAAGTGAATTACATGACCGTAGGATGAGCAGCACCCACGACCTTTCGACAGCTGCACAGCGGAGGACACCCCGCCTGCTACTGCGGCGTCCTACCCTGGCTGACCTCGACTTCATGGTGGATCTCTTCTCTCGCCCAGAGCTAGTGGCGCACCGCCCGCATCCTGAACCAGACTCCGCTGACGTCACTGCCGCCCGCTTCGACCGAGAAATGGGCCATTGGAAACGGCATGGGTTCGGGCGGTGGGCTATTGAGCAGAAAGGTGCGCTGATCGGCTTCGGAGGGCTGACCAGAAAGACGGGCTTCGAGGCGCTCAACATATCCTATCACCTACACCCTGCTGCCTGGGGGCATGGCTATGCCTCTGAACTGGCAGCCGAAGCTCTCCTGATAGCCTTCGGCCCCTTGCAGGCCAGCAAGGTCATCGGCCTCGTGCGCCCGGCTAATCCAGCTTCGCGGCGAGTGCTGGAGCGCCTGGGCTTCGCGCCAGAGCGTGAAGTCATGCTGGACGGGGCGCCAACGGTCCTGCTCGCTCGCTATCCCTGAAGGTCTGCTGTCCACCCATTGCCGTCCTCCCCGATTAGGTGTTCACCCGAGCGGCCGGCCCCGCCCCGTTTGACAAGCCGGGCCGCGCCCCCGAGACCGGCGCGGCCATGCAACTGCCCGAACTTCCAGTTTCCGAGGCCCTGCCCGCGCTCCTCTCTACCCTGCGCGAGGCCTCCAATGCCGTGCTCGTCGCCCCGCCGGGCGCGGGCAAGACGACCATCGTGCCCCTGGTACTGCTGAGTGAGCCCTGGGCCACCGGCAAGATCCTGGTTCTCGAACCCCGCCGCGTCGCTGCCCGCGCCGCCGCGCGCCGCATGGCCGATCTCGCGGGGGAAGGGTCACCGGGCGGGCTGGTCGGCCTTTCCACCCGGCTGGACCGGGCCGTTTCCGACCGCACGCGGGTGGAGGTGGTGACGGAAGGGCTGCTGGTTCGCCGCCTGCAATCTGATCCGGGGCTGGAGGGCGTCTCGGCCGTCCTGTTCGACGAGGCCCATGAGCGGCATCTCGATACTGATCTCGGCCTGGCCCTCTGCCTGGACCTGCAACGGGAGCTGCGGCCGGAACTGCGGCTGGTGGCCATGTCCGCCACGCTGGACGCGGCGGGCTTCGCGGGCCTGCTGGACGCGCCGGTGATCGAAAGCGCCGGCCGCGCCTACCCAGTCGAGATTTTCCACCGTCCCCGCGACATCAAGGAGCCGCGCGACCTGCCGGAGGCCATGGCCGGCGCTATCCGCGAGGCGCTGCGCGACCACCCCGGCGACGTCCTGGCCTTCCTGCCGGGCTGGGGCGAGATCCGCCGCACGGCCGAGCGCCTAGGCGGGGTGGCTGCCGATGTGCTGCCGCTGCATGGCGAGATGCCGCCGGCCGAGCAGGACAAGGCCCTCAACCCCTCCAGCCGCCGCAAGGTGGTTCTGGCCACCTCCATCGCCGAAACCTCACTGACCGTGCCCGGTGTGCGGATCGTGGTGGATGGCGGCTTCCGCCGGGCCCCGCGCCTGGATGCCGCCACGGGCCTGACGCGCCTGGCCACCGTCCGCATCTCCCGCGCCGCTGCCGAGCAGCGTGCTGGGCGCGCGGGCCGTGCCGAGCCCGGTGTCGCCATCCGCCTCTGGACCGAGGCGCTGCATCGTGGCCTGCCGCTGGCCGACCGGCCGGAGATGCTGGAGGCCGAACTCTCCGGCCTCGCCCTGGACTGCGCCGCCTGGGGCGCCGAGCCGCGGGCGCTGCCATTCCTCGACCCGCCGCCGGAGGGTGCGCTGGCCGCTGCCCGCACCCTGCTGCATGACCTCGACGCGCTGGATGCGCAGGGCCGGATCACCCCCACCGGCCGCCGCATGGCCCGCCTGGGCGCCCATCCTCGCCTGGCCCGGGTGATGGTGGAGACGCGCACGCCGGAGGAAGGGGCGCTCGCCGCTGACCTTGCCGCCCTGCTGGAGGAGCGCGACCCGATCCGCAACCGGGAGGCGCCCAGCGACATCAACCTGCGCCTGGACCTGCTGCGCGGCGGCGACCATCCGGAGGCAGACCGCGCCACGGTCCAGCGCATCCGCCGCACCGCGCAACTCCACCGCCGCCGCCTTTCCATCCCCGAGCGCACCCAGCCAGAGGGCGATCCCGCAGCCCTGCTGGCTGCTGGCTTTCCCGACCGCATCGCGGCCCGGCGCGGCGCGATGGAGGGCGCCTTCCGCCTGTCCTCCGGCCAGGGCGCCCGGTTGACCGCCACGGACCCACTACGGAAGGCGCCGCTGCTGGCGGTCGCCGCGCTGGAGCTGGCGGGCACCGAGGCCCGTATCCGCATGGCCGCGCCGCTGGACCGCGCCACCCTCGAAGCCCGCTTCCCCGACCGCTTCGTGCGGGAGGAGGTGACGGAGTTTGATACCCGAACCAATGCCGTGGTCGCCCGCAAGCGCCTGCGCTTCGGCCCGCTGGTGCTGGAGGAATCCAACCTTCCCCATGCCGACCCGGCCCTGGTGGCCGAGGCCCTGGCCCGCGCCGCCGCCTCCCGTGGCTTCCGCGACCTGGACTGGACCAAGGGCGCCATCCAACTCCGTGCCCGGCTGCGCTGGGCCCATGCGACGGAGGGCGCGCCCTGGCCGGATGTGTCGGATACCGCCCTGGCGGGCGCTGCCGCCGAATGGCTCGCCCCGTATCTGAACGGCCTGACCCGCCTCTCGGAGCTGAAGGGCCTGGATGCGAGCGCCATCCTCCGATCCCTGGTGCCATGGGAATTGCAGCGCCGCCTGGACACCGAGCTGCCGCCCCGCGTGGACCTGCCGGAGGGCCGCTCCGCCGCCATCGATTATGACCGCGAGGTGCCGGCCCTGGAGGCCCGCGCCCAGCATCTTTTTGGCCTTGCCGCCCCTCCGCCGCTGATGGGCGGGCGCATCCCGCTGCAGGTTTCGCTGCTCTCCCCGGCCGGGCGGCCAATCGCCGTTACCTCGGATCTGGGGGGCTTCTGGCGCGGCGGCTGGGCGGAGGTGCGGCGGGAGATGCGCGGCCGCTATCCGAGGCACGCTTGGCCGGAAGACCCTTCGCAGCAAAGCTGATGCCTTGAACGCGCCGGGATCATTCCCTCTCTATGAGAGGATATTTCCTCGCCGAATCGCCGGAGAGCCAGAAGCCAACATGCATCAGCCTTTGCCCCGCCGTGCCGCCCTGTGCGGCTTCGCGGCCCTGGCCATCGCGCCCGGCTGCACGCCCGCCGGGGCGCAGGCCCAGGTTCAGACCCCCACGCCCCGCTTCACCACGGTTCCCGATTTCGCGGATCTCGCCCAGGCCGTGCTGCCGGCCGTGGTGAATATCGCCGTCATTGGCGAGCAGACCACCCAGATTCCGCCCGAGCTGCGCGGCACGCCCTTCGAGCGGTATTTCCGGGAGCGCCGTAACCGCCAGCAGGTTCAGGGCGCGGGCTCGGGCTTCATCATCGATCCGGCTGGCTATGTCGTGACCAATAACCACGTGGTCGGCTCGGCGGCCCGGGTTGTCGTCTCCCTCCAGGATGGCAGCGAGCACCCGGCGCGGGTGGTCGGCACGGATGAGCTGACGGACCTCGCCCTGCTTCGCATCGAATCCCGCGTGCCGCTGACGGCCGTGCCCTGGAGCACCTCGCCCGTGCGCGTCGGGCAATGGGTGCTGGCCTGCGGTAACCCCTTCGGCCTGGGCGGCACCGTGACCTCCGGCATCGTCTCCGCCCGTGGGCGCGAGATCGGGGCCGGGCCCTTTGACGACTTCATCCAGACCGATGCCGCGATCAACCCCGGGAATTCCGGCGGGCCGCTTTTCAACACCTCGGGCGAGGTGATCGGCATCAACACCGCCATCTACTCTCCCTCAGGTGCCAGCGCCGGCATCGGCTTCGCCACCCCCTCCGAACTGGCCAAGGGCGTGATCGAGCAACTTCGCCGCGATGGACGCGTGGAGCGTGGTTGGCTGGGCGTGGCCGTGCAGGATGTGGGCAGCGAGGCCCCGCGTGGCCGGCGCGGTGTGCAGATCCAGGGCGTGGAGCGCAATTCCCCCGCCGCCCGGGCCGGGCTGCGCCAGGGTGATCTGGTGACGGCCCTGAATGGCGAGCGGATCGAAACCTCCCGCGCGCTGATCCGCAGCATCGCGAGCATCGCGCCGGGGCAAAGCGTGCGACTCTCGGTGCTGCGGGAGGGGCGGAGCCAGGACATCAACGTGCAGGTGGGCCGCCGGCCGCCGGGAACCGGCGTGCCGCAGCAATAGGCCGCAGGCCGCGACGGAGGGACGGACCAGGGCCTGGAAGTTAGCTCTGCCTGCCCCTGTGCCCGTCCGGCCCGGCGCGTCGTGCGGGGCAGGCCGGACTTGGAGCATCTTGCGCGCGGCTCCCGCGCATGACGCTATGGAGCAGGAGGGCCTGCCAAAGGCCGGCCCGCAATCGAGAGCCAGGGACGTGCTGTGCGAATTCTTCTGGTGGAGGACGATCCCGAGGTCGCCCGTTTTGTCCGCAAGGGCCTGACCGAGGCCGGCCATAGTGTCGAGCATCGGGACAATGGCAAGGACGGCCTTTTCGCCGCCGCTGGCGAGCCCTTCGACCTGTTGGTGCTGGACCGGATGCTGCCCGGCGGCGTCGATGGTCTGCGTTTGGTCGAGACACTCCGGGCGCAGGACAACCGCACGCCCGTTCTCTTTCTCACTGCCCTCTCCGCGGTGGATGAGCGCGTGCGCGGCCTGAAGGCGGGCGGCGACGACTACCTGACCAAGCCCTTCGCCTTCGCGGAGCTGCTGGCACGGGTCGAGGCCCTGGGCCGCCGCCCCGCTGCCGAGGCGCCCGCGACGAAGCTGCGTGTGGCCGATCTGGAGTTGGACCTGCTCTCCCGCTCCGTCACGCGCGGAGGCAAGCGAATCGACGTGCAGCCGCGCGAGTTCCGCCTGCTGGAGCATCTGATGCGCCATGCCGGCCAGGTCGTGACCCGCACCATGCTGCTGGAGAAGGTCTGGGACTACCACTTCGACCCGCAGACCAACGTGATCGACGTGCATGTCTCCCGCCTCCGGCAGAAGCTGGACCGCGGCTTCGACAAGCCGCTGATTCATACGGTCCGCAATGCTGGCTACATGATCCGGTCGGAGGACCAGCCCTCGTAGCGCCATGCCCATCGAGCGGGTCCGCCGGGCTCCCGTCATCCGGCTGGTCGACAGCGCGGGCTTCCGCTTCGCCGTCTTCTTCGCCGTCATGTTCCTGCTGGGCGGCGTGGCCTTTGCGGGCATCGTCTGGTGGAACACGGCGGGTGGCCTGGACCGGCAGACGGATCTGGCGATCCGCGCCGATGTCGGGGCACTGACCGAACGCTTCCGCACCGCTGGCCGTGCTGGGGTGCAGGAGGCGATCGAGGCCCGCCTGGGGCGCGACACCGACGACCAGGATCTTTACCGCCTGACGGACTCCACCGGGCGTCACATCGCCGGCAATCTCGACACCACGCCGGAGGAGCTGGACGGCCCGCCGCCCGAGGCCGAGGCGCTGCGCTGGCTGCGCGCGCCGCTGCTGCGGGAGGGTTTGCTGACCGAGGCGCGCCTGTATCGCGCCGACCTTCCCAATGGGGACCGGCTGATCGTCGGGCGTGACGTCGAGGAGCGGCTGCGGCTGCGGGAGCTGCTGGGGCGGGGGCTGGGCTGGGCTGCCAGCGCCTCCTGCCTGATGGCGCTGATCGGCGCACTGCTGCTGCGCAGCGCCCTGCAGCAGCGTCTGCGGCCTGCGGCCGAAACGGTCACCGCCATTGCTGGAGGCGACCTCTCGCAGCGGGTTCCGATCTCGGGGCGCGAAGATGAATTTGACCGCCTGGGCCGCACGCTGAACGCCATGCTCGACCAGATCGGCACGCTGATGACGGGCATCCGTGGTGTGTCCGATGCCATCGCCCATGACCTGCGCACCCCCGTCGCCCGCGCCCGCGCCCGGCTTGAGGAGGCGCTGGATGGCGATGCGGAGACCATGCGCCGTGCGATCGAGCAGGGCATCGCCGACCTTGATGGCATGACCCGCATCTTCCAGGCCGTGCTGCGGATCACCGAGGCGGAGGCTGGCGCCCGCCGCGCCGCCTTCGCGCGGCTCGACCTCGTTCCGCTCCTGGCCGATGCGGCGGAGCTCTATGAGGCAATCGCCGAGGCGCGCGGCGTGGTCCTGGAGACCAAGCTTCCGGACAGCCTGATCCTGACGGGTGATCGCGACCTGCTGCTCCAAGCGGTGGCGAACCTGCTGGACAACGCCGTGAAATTCACCGGGCAGGGCGGGACGATCCGCCTTTCCGCGGCCAGCTCGGATTCCGAACTGCGGATCACCGTGGCCGACGAGGGGCCTGGCCTGCCGATCGCAGATCGCGCCCGGGCCGGGGAGCGTTTTTTCCGTGCCGACAACGCCCGTACCACGCCGGGCTATGGGCTCGGCCTCTCCCTCGTGCGCGCGGTGGCAGGGCTGCATGGCGGGGAACTGGTGCTGGAGGACGCGCGTCCCGGCTGCGAGCCCCCTGGTCTTTCGGCCACTATCACCCTGGATGCTGGGCTGGCCCAGCCTGCCGTCCCTCCCGCTGTGGCTTCCGCCGCCCCGGCGGAGGATGCGGGGGGGTGAGCGCCCCGTCGGCGCTTCGTCCGGCCCTGGCCGGCGCCGCCTCGCTTCTCTCCACCATCGGCCTGGCCCGCTTCGGTTATGTGCCGCTCTTTCCCGCTCTCGTCGCAGGGGGCTGGGTGGATGGCGGGCAGGCGGGGGCGCTCGGCGCCACGACCCTGGCCGGGCATCTGGTGGGGGCACTGGCGGCACCAGCCGCCGGCGCGCGGCTGGGCGTGCGGCGGGCGCTCGACCTGGGCATGGCCTTCGCCACCATCTCCCTGCTGGCCTGCGCGCTGCCGTTCGGCTTCTTCTGGCTGCTTCTCTGGCGCGGAATGGCCGGAATCGCGGGCGGGCTGGCGATTTCCCTGGCGGGCCCCGCGGTGCAGGCCGTCACGCCCGAGGGACGGCGTGGCCAGGCAGGCGGCATCGTCATCGCCGGGGTCGGGGCGGGGATCATCCTTGTCTCGATCGTGGTTCCGCTCCTGCTCTCGGCCGGGGTGGCGGCCACTTGGCTCGGCTCCGGCCTTCTGGCGGCGGCACTCTGGGCCTTCGCGCATCCGTCCTGGCCTGATCCGCCCAGCTTGCCAGATGCGGCGGGGGCGAGCCCGGCAGCACCGGGCGGTTTCGCCGGCACATTGATCCTTGCTTATGGGTTCTCTGCTGCGGGCATGGCGGCCCCGATGGTTTACCTCGCGGATCTTGCGGTGCGCGGGCATGGAATGGCGCTCTCGGCTGGCGGGCTGGTCTGGGCGCTATTCGGGGTGGGCGCGGCGCTTGGCACCATGACGGGCGGGCGCGCGGTGGACCGGCTGGGGCGATGGGCCATGGCGCTGTGGATGGGGGCGCAGGTGGCGGGGCTGGGTTTCGCGCTGGTTCCGCATCCGGCGGCGGTGCTGCCGGCTGCCCTGCTCTCCGGCTTCTCGGGCATCGGGATCACCGCCGTCGCGCTGGGCCGGCTGCGGGCGGAGGCCGGGCCGGCGACGGGCCGCTTCTGGTCCCGCGCCACGGCCGTCTATGCGGCGGCCCAGGCGGTTACGGGCTATGGCTTCGCCTGGCTCTTCGCCGCATTCGGGAACCAGCACATGCCGGTCTTTCTGGCCGGGCTCCTGCTCAGCCTGGCCGGGTTGGCCGTGGCGCTGCGGCGGGGGTAGCCCAGCTTTCCCCGGCGGGCGTGCCGAAGCCCCGGCTGCCGCCGAAGTATCTCGCGTCTCCGCCCAGGTGGGGCCAACGCGTCCTCCATGCCCGTGGCCAGAGCGACCGGATCACGGCTCTTCCGACCCCCCCTTGCCACCGCTGCCCCGCCGGGGAACATCCCCTGCCGACGCAGGAGGAATGCCCATGCCGGATGATGCCGGTCCGATCCCGCTAACCCCGCCGCGAGAGGACCCGCGCCTGCCGCTGACCGGGCTGCGGGTGGTGGAACTGGGCCATTACATCGCTGCCCCCTTCGCCACCCGCCTACTGGCCGATCTCGGCGCCGAGGTGATCAAGGTGGAGCCGCCCGAGGGCGATCCGCACCGGGACTGGGGCGCGCGGGTGAACGGCCATGCCGTGTGGTTCAGCATTCATGGCCGCAACAAGCTCTCCGTCACGCTCGACCTGAAGAGCGAGGAGGGGAAGAGCCGGGTACGGGCCCTTTGTGCCCGCGCCGATGCGCTGGTGGAGAATTTCCGCCCTGGCTATCTGGAACGGATCGGCCTCGGCCCGGATGTCCTGCGGGCGGAAAATCCACGGCTCGTCATCGCCCGCGTGTCCGGCTACGGCCAGGACGGGCCTTATCGCGACAAGCCCGCCTTTGGCGCAATTGGTGAGGCGATGGGCGGCTTGCGGCACCTGACCGCCAATCCCGGCCAGACCGACCTGCCGCCGCCGCGCTGCGGCGTTTCGATCAGCGATGACCTAGCGGGGATGTATGCGGCGCTCTCCCTCGTCTCGGCCTGTTGGGGGCGCGATCGGAAGGCGGACGGGAAGGGGGTCACGATCGACCTCGACCTTGTCTCCTCCGTCTTCTCGCTGATGGAGGGGATGTTGCCGGAATACGGGCTGCTCGGCCGCATCCGGCAGCCCATGGGCGCCGCCCTGCCCAGCGCCGCGCCGACCAATACCTATCCCTGCGCCGATGGAAAATGGCTGGCCGTGGCAGGCAATTCCGACCTCATCTTCCGGCGCCTCATGACGCGCGTCGGCCGTCCCGACCTGGCCGATGATCCGCGCATGGCCAGCAATTCCGGCCGCTGCGCCAATGCGGCGGAGCTGGATGCCGCCATTGCCGAGTGGACCAGGACCATGACGGCGAAGGAGGCACAGGAGGCCCTGGAGGCGGTGCAGGTGCCTTGCTCGCGGCTCTACGACATGAAGGACTGCGTAGAAGACCCGCATTTCCAGGCGCGCGAGATGATGCTGGATGTGGAGGATCCGCTGATCGGCAGGACCGTGCCGCATCCCGCTGCCCCCTTCCGCTTCGAGGGGCTGCCGCCGCGCGATATGGTCCGCTGGCCCGGTCCTTCCGTGGGCGCGCATAACGACTACGTATTCGGCGAGCTGCTGAAGGAGAGAACGCCATGAGCGAGTTCGCCACGATCAGCGACGTCGCGCCGCGCGACGGTCTGCAATCCATCGGTCCCTTCGTTCCGACGGAGACGAAGATCGCCATCGTCCGCGCCATCTACGAGGCGGGCGTCAGGCGAATGGAGATCGGCTCCTTCGTTTCCCCGAAGGCGGTGCCGCAAATGGCGGATACGGCGGAGGTGCTGCGCGCCGCGCTGGAACTTCCAGGGCTGGAATGCACGGTGCTCGTGCCGAACCGGCGCGGCTTCGAGCTGGCGGCCCAATCCGGCGCGCAGCGGCTTGGCCTCTTCATGTCCGCAACCGAGAGTCATAACAAGTCGAACCTCAACCGCACGCGGGAGGAGTCTTTTGCCGATCTCGCCGCCATCGTGCGGGAGGCGACGGCTGCTGGTCTGCTGATCCGCTTCAACCTCTCCACCGTCTTCCACTGCCCTTTCGAGGGCGTGGTGCCGGAGGAGGAGGTGCTGGGCTGGGTGGAGCGGATCGCGGCGCTCGATCCGTCCATGGAGATCGCGCTCTGCGACACCACGGGCAATGCCTCACCGGACCAGGTGCGCCGTCTGTTTGAGAAGGCGCTGGCCAATTGGGGTGGGCGCTTTGCCTTCCACGGGCATGACACCTACGGCATGGGCGTGGCCAATGTCGCCGCAGCCTGGGATGCCGGAGTGCGGGTTTTCGATTCCGCGGCTGGCGGGCTGGGCGGCTGTCCCTTCGCGCCGGGTGCCACGGGCAATGTGGCGACCGAGGACGTGGCCTGGCTGTTCCGCCGCATGGGTGTGGAGACAGGCATTAATTGGAGCAGGCTGCTGGAAGCCGCGGATCTCGCCGCGGCCGTGCCGGGCGGAACACCCGGCGGGCGGTTGCGCGGCGTGCCGGCGGTGCGGCGCGCGGCCTGAGTCGGCCCACCGCGGACAGCGATCACCCGTTCCCGAGATCCGAGGACCATCCTTGCCTGCCCCGTTTCATCTTGTCTGCGGCTCCACCGGGGCAGGGAAGACAACCTATTCACTCAGCCTGGCTGAACGGCTCAGAGGCGTGCGCTTCTCCATAGATGAATGGATGACTACGCTTTTTGGGAAGGATGCCCCCCAGCCCCTCGAATTCGGCTGGATGATGGAGCGGATCGGCCGTTGCGAGATCCAGATCGGCCGCATGGCGATCCAGTGTGCGGGCCACGGGCTGCCCGCAGTCCTGGATCTTGGCTTCACCCGCGCTGACCAGCGGGCGCGCTTGGCTGCCCTGGCCCGGGATGCGGGCTCGGACGTGGTGCTGCACTTCCTTGACCTGCCCGCCGAGGCACGCTGGGCAAGGGTCGAGGCGCGCAACCGCGAGAAGGGAAAGACCTTCGCGCTGGAAGTCACCCGGCCGATGTTCGATTTTGTCGAAACACTCTGGCAGGCTCCGAGCGAAGCGGAAATGACGGCGCTGAATGCCATTCGCGTGACGTGAACTGATCGGGACGGGAACCGGCCGGCGCGGCGAGGGATCCCGCTTCCGCAGCCGCTTGCCCGTCGCGTTTTGGAGGCGGTTATACGGGGCGGGTTATAGCTGCGGGGGAAGAAGCGATAGCTCGCGCGGTGGCGGGCCCGGTATCCTCGATGCCGCGCCGGCGCGACCAGCTCGGCGAGAGGAGCACGTCCATGGCATCGCATTCCGGACGCCGCGGCCTACTGGCCGGTGCGGCCGTCCCTTCTTTGCTCTCCTCCACGACGCGCGCGCAGGGCCCGGCGACCGCGACGCGCAAGCGCATGCTGGACCGGGTGGCGGCGGACCGGGTGCGCGTGACGGGCTACGACTTTCCCTTCCCGGCGCATGGCTTCATCGCGCGGGATGGCGCGGAACGGTACCGCTTCGTGCCCTCGAACTGGCTGAGCTGAGCCATGGAAATCGTATCGCGCCGCATCCTGCTCGCGGGACTGGCGGCACCTGTGGTCCTGCGCGTGGCGCAGGCGACGGGGGTGGAGATACATGTGCTCTCCTCCGGCAGCTTCACGGCCGCCTATCAACGGCTGGCGCCGGAGTTCGAGCGGCGGACCGGGCACCGGCTGGTCAGCGCTTTCGGAGCGTCCTTCGGCCCCGCGCCGGACGCGCTGCCGCAACGCCTGGCCCGAGGGGAGCCCGCGGATGTCGTACTTGCGCTGGAGGATGCGCTGGAGGCACTCGCGGCCGCCGGGCATGTGGACCGGGCAAGCGTGACACGCCTCGCGGAGACGCGGGTCGCCTTCGCGGTGCGCGCGGGCACGCCGCGGCCGGACATGTCCACGGTGGAGGCGCTGCGCGCGGCGCTGTTGGCCGCGCCGAGTATCGCCTATTCACCCAGCGGCTCGGGCCGTTTCTACGAAGGGAAGTTGGTGCAGCGCCTCGGCATCGCGGAGCAGGTACTGCCGAAGTCGCGCCGCTGGTTTCCGGACCGGATCGGCGCGGTGGTGGCGCGGGGTGATGCCGCGCTGGGACTGCAGCAGATTTCGGAGCTCCTGCCGGTTCCGGGGATTGAGGTGATCCGCATCCCGGAGGAGGTTCAGAAGGTCTCCTACGCCTCGGCCGCGCTGGGAAGCCGGGCGCAGCAACCCGAGGCGGCGCGGCAGCTCATCGCCTTCCTTGGCTCGCCGGAGGTCGCGCCGCTGGTTGCGGAAACGGGTCTGGACCCGATCCGGCGCTGAGGCACGACGCGCCGCTCGGACGGGAATGTATCTACTCGGTGCTTGTCGCTCGCGCTGAACAAGCACCGAAGGCCCTATCGCGGGGCCTCCATACTTCCTCAGGCTTCGCGTAACCGTGCAAGTACGTTCCGGGTCGCAAGGGCGAGTTCTTCCAGGCGGTATGGCTTCGGCAGCAGCGCGACGCCTTCGGCTTCGGCTTCGCGCCTGGCCGCTTCCGGGTAGGCGGTCGTCAGGATGATCGGTAGCCCGGGGCGGCGCCGCTTCACCTCTCGGACAAGATCCACGCCGCTCATGCCGCCCGGCATCATCACATCCGAAAAGACGAGATCGACGGCGCGGCCATTGGAGAGTGCCCCGAGAGCGGCCGTTGCGCTTGATGCCCGCGTCGCCTCCAGGCCGAGTTGGGTGAGCATTTCGGTGACCAGTGCCGCGACCTCATCGTCGTCCTCGACCAGCAACACATGGCCGACCACCAGGTCCGGAGATCCCCCGACCGCATGCTCGGCATGGGCTTGCTCCGCCATGGCGGGCGCCACGTTGGACCGTGGCAGGAGCAAGGAGACGGTCGTGCCGTGCCCGTCGGCCGTGTCGATGCGGACGGCCCCGCCGGACTGCTTGGTGAAGCCGTAGACCTGGGCGAGGCCCAGGCCCGATCCCTTCCCAATATCCTTGGTCGTGAAGAATGGGTCGAATGCGCGCGAGGCCACATCAGGTGGCATGCCTGTCCCGGTGTCGATGACGGAGAGGCGCACGAAGTCGCCTCGGAGATCGCCATCCTCCAGATCGGGGAGGTTCTCTCCCCGGATGGTGATGGTGCCCCCCGCCGGCAAGGCGTCCCGGGCGTTCACCGCGAGGTTCAGCACGGCCAGCTCGAGCTCGCCAGGATCCACTGCGACGGGCCAGAGATCGGCTGCGAGATCAAGGGTGACATGGACATCGCCGCGCAAGCTGCGGTCGAGCAGATCCCGCATGCCACTGACGTGCCCGCAAAGGTCGATGGGCTCAGGCCGGAGTGCCTGGCGGCGCGAGAAGGCGAGCAACTGCCGCGTCAGCGTCGCGCCGCGTCCGGCGGCCTGCCGCATACCCTCAATGAGGCGCCGGCGCCGGGCGGGGTCGGTCTGGCGGTCGAGCATGTCGAGCCCGCCGGAGATAACCATCAGCAGATTGTTGAAGTCGTGCGCCACCCCGCCCGTGAGCTGTCCAATGGCTTCGAGTTTCTGCGCGTGGCGCAGCGAATCCTCCACCCTGGCGCGCTCGGCAATCTGTGCGCGTAGCTCACGATTTGCGGCCTCCAACTCACTGGTTCGCGCGGCGACCAGGTCTTCCAGCTCCCGCGCCGCCCGGTTCCGCTCGGCCAGATGTTCGCGAACCTCGTATTGCCGCCGCCGCGCCCGCACGGCCGCGTGAATGGCGCTCGTCAGGGTGATGGCCTGAACCGGCCGCTCAAGGAGAGACACGTTCCTGAGCGCCGCCACCAGCCGCCCGCGCCCCGCGACGACCATGGGGTGCTCCCGGTGGCTTGTCAGCATGACGAAGGGCATGTCCGACCAGGGCGGCTGCTTTTCGACCCAGGCCGTCAGGCCTTCGATCGGCTGGTTGTGCAATGCCTCCTCGGCGATGAACACGGCGTCGGGTTCGGCTGCAAGTCCCTCGACCAGCTCCGCAAGATTGGCGCAGACCCGCGCCGACAGACTTGCTCGGCGCAGCACCTCCGCCGAGGCCAGGCCGTCCCGCCCCGTCGGGGCGAGCACGAGCACCATGGGCCGCTGGGGTTCAGCGGCTGTCGGGTTCATCGTCCGCCAGGAGAGGGGAGCCGGTGCCGTTATACTGGGGTGTCCCTGTGAAGACGCCGCTGAAGTCCTTGAGCGGCGGCCCGATCGCCAGCCCTTGCGAGCTGAGCCGGAACTCACGGATGGTCTGCTCATGGCTGCCGCTGCGCTTCTTCACCACGGAAAGCGCTCGCCGCACTGTGCCGCCGAATTCGAAGTAGCGGAGCACGAGAACCGCATCGCTCAAATAACTGATGTCGAGCGGGGTCTGCATCGGCCCGACCATGCCGTGCTGTGCCAGGACGAGGATGGTGAGCACGCCCAGCTGGTTCAGATAGCTCAGCAGCTCGTGCATCTGCAGGATCAGGAAGCGCTCGTCCGGCATGGCGTTGAGATAGCCATTGAGGCTGTCGAGCACGACAACTCGCGCGCGGTCCACCTCCACGGCATTCCGGACCAGATTGGCGAACTCGCCCGGCGAAAGCTCGGCCGGATCTACCTGCTGAATCCGGATGAGCCCGGAAGTCAGCGCTGACTCAAGCTGCAATCCGAGCGAGGCCGCGCGGGCGAGGATGGTGCCCGTGCCTTCGTCGAAAGCGTAGATAACGGCGTGCTCGCCGCGATCCGCGGCGGCTAAGGCATAAGTCAGTGCCAGCGAGGATTTGCCGACACCAGCTGCGCCGAGCAGAAGCGCGCTGGTGCCTCGCTCCAGGCCGCCACCGACGATAGCGTCGAGGCCGGCATGGCCGCTGGAGAGGATGCCGCCAGGGTAGGGCCGGTGGTGCTCGGCCGCGACGAGCCGAGGGTAGATTTCGAGCCCGCCTGTCTTGATCGTGAAGTCGTGGAAGCCTCCCCGGAATGGCATGCCACGCATTTTGACGACCCGAAGGCGCCGGCGCTCGCCGCCATAGTCGACCGCGATCTGTTCCAGGTGAACCACGCCATGCGCGATCGAGTGCAGCTGGAGATCGTCGCTCTGCGACGACATGTCGTCCAGCATCAGGACCGTACAGGCACGGCTGGTGAAAAAGTGCTTCAGCGCCAGGATCTGGCGGCGGTACCGCAATGAGCTCTGTGCCAGGAGCCGCATCTCGGACAGGCTATCGAAGACGATCCGCGACGGGTTCAGCTCCACCACGCGATCAAAAACCAGCTGCGTCGTCTCGCTGAGCTCCATCTCAGCCGGGTGGAAGACCGTCAGCTCCCGGCTAGGGTCGAGACTCGCTTCCGGGGGCACGAGTTCGAACACCGCAATGCCGTCCAGGGACCAGCCGTGCCGTCTGGCGACGAGCCGCAACTCCCGTTCCGTCTCCGACAGGGATATGTAAAGCGTGGTCTCGCCCCTGCGGGCCCCTTCACGGAGGAACTGGAGTGCAAGGGTCGTCTTGCCGGTGCCGGGCCGCCCCTCGCAAAGGTAGAGGCGGTCCGCATCGAAGCCGCCGCCCAGGATGTTGTCGAGACCCTCGCTGCCGGTCGAGATCCGCGGGGGATCCCCATCGGGGTTGACCGACTCTTCTCGTTTTTCGGCCACGCGTCGTCCTTACCATGACCGGGAAGACCCGCTCCGGTGGGCGGGTTGCTGCGGCGGCCTAGCTTGTAATCAGAAAATGGAAGGCTGTCAGGCCGAGTTCCTGCCCCAGGAAAGCACACTCTTGCCAGCTAACGGGATCTTGCATGAGGCAAGATTCCATACCGCTCGCCGGAACCACGTGATGTGAAGCGGGCTGCCTGGGCACTCATGATCTCAGCGCGGCCCCCTCCGTTCACGCGGGTCTATGCCTGTGGTTCGCCAGATAAAACGGGTTCCGGCACGCCCCCCCGCTGCCCCAGGCTCGGATCGTAACAGGCCCTGGCTTCAGCCCACCTTCGCGGGCCGGGGCCGGCGAAGGTGGCGGGGCAAGCGGCCATCGATGAAGGCCAGCCCCCCGCCGATCAGTGCCATGCCCATCAGGTGCTGCGCGTGTAGCTTTTCGTCCAGCACCAAGGCACCAAGCAGGATGGCTGTGGCCGGGATCAGGAAGGTGACCAGAAGCAGATTCGTCGCGCCCGCCGTCGCCAGGATGCGGAAATACAGCCAGTAGGCCAGGGCGGTGGAGAGCAGCCCCACCCCCAGAACAGCGGCCCAGCTTGCGGTGCCTGGCGGCGGGAGGGTCCAGGGCTGGTCCACCAGAAGCATGACGGGCAGCAGCAGGAGCGCCGAGGCGCAGACCTGGCCCGCCGCGGTGGTCAGGGGCGCCACGCCCATGCGCCGAAACCGGCGCCCATAGATGCCGGCGAAGGCATAGGAGAGTGCTGCCCCGAGGCAGGCGAGCTGGGCGGGCAGATCGTGGCCGAGACCTTCCAGAACGCCCGGCCCGATCATCACCGCGACGCCGAACAGGCCGAGGACCACACCTGCCACTTTGGGCAGCGTGAGCTTCTCATCCGGGGTCAGGGCATGCGCGACGAGCACGCCGAACAGCGGTGTCGTGGCATTGAGGATCGCGGCAAGGCCGCTGGCGATCCGGTGCTGCCCCCAGACAATCAGCACGAAGGGGATGGCGTTGTTGAGCAGCCCCATGCCGAGGAAGGCGGCCCAGATCCGTCGCTCCCGCGGCAGGGCTTGGCCGAGAAGGCGCAGCACCAAAAGAAGCGCCATGGCGGCGACGCCCAGGCGCAACCAGACCAGCGTCACGGAAGGCAGTTCGCGCACCGCAACGCCGTTGAAGAAGAAGGAGCCGCCCCAAAGGATGGCCAGGGCCAGCAGCATCGCCCATTCGCGGCCGCCCATCCTAGGCGGTGCGGCATCGTGCACCTTCGTCATTTCGGCCTCCCCAGTCGGCCTTTGCCATAGACGCCGGGGCGCGCGGCCGCGCCCCGGATCTTGCGCTCGTATTCTGGCGCCGGGCAGGCCTGCCGGCTTCGCGCCTTTGACACGGCGGCCAGGCAGAGAAAGACGGAATCAGCCCGGTTCGCGCGTCCAGCGCTTCTCGAATTCCCAGACTTCCGGAAAGCCCATCAGCTCGTTCATCCGGCTGAAGGCGTAGGTTTCCAGCGCGTTGCTGTCGCCATGCTGGCGCAGATGGCCATAGGCGTGCTCCAGCGCGGCGGTGGTGGCGAGAAAGCCGATGGCGGGGAAGATCGCGATGTTGAAGCCGATTGCCTTCAGCGTCTCGGCCGGCAGGATGGGCGTGCGGCCACCCTCGACATTGTTCGCGAGCAACGGCGCATCGATCTCCTGGCCGATGCGCTTCATCTCGTCCTCGCTTTCCGGGCTCTCAATGAAGATGATGTCGGCCCCGGCCTGGCGGTAAAGCTTCCCGCGCCGGATCGCCTCGTCCAGCCCGAGGCCGGTGCGTGCATCAGTGCGCGCGATGATGAGGAAGTTGGGGTCGCGTCGCGCCTCGGCGGCCACCTCGATCTTCAGCGCCATTTCCTCGGCCGGGATCACGCGACGGCCCGGGGTGTGGCCGCACTTCTTCGGAACCTCCTGGTCCTCCAGCTGGATCGCCGTGACGCCGCCGGCCTCATAGCCCTGCACGGTGTGGCGGACGTTCAGCAGCCCGCCATAGCCGGTATCCGCGTCAGCAATCACGGGCGTCCTGCTGCTCTGGGCAAAGCGCGCCATGCGGGAGACCATGTCCGTATAGGTCGCGATCCCTGCATCCGGTACGCCGAGATGCGAGGCCACCGTGCCGTAACCTGTGGCGTAGAGGGCGGTGAAGCCCATCCGGTCTGCAACGCGGGCGGAGATCATATCGAAGATGCCCGGCGCCACGACAAACTGGCCGGCGTCCAGCGCGGCTTTCAGGGCGGGATGAGCCATTCCTGTGTTCCTCCTTTTATCGCCCCGCACCGCTTTTGAGGTGCAGAACTGCTGGTGAGGTCATTCCTGATAGAGCCAGGAAGCCAATGAGCTGCATCATGCCTGGCCGAGGCAGGGTCAAGGGTCACCCACCCAGCGCGCAGCCAGGGCGATAACTTCTCGAAATCCGGGGATCGGCCCGGCTACACTCGGGATGCGGGCGCCAGCGGCGCTGGGCGGCGCCATGTCCAGGGAAAGGCCGCACGGAAGAGGCGGCACACAGGAGGAGGAACGCATGGAGCAGCCAAAGCTGTCCCGGCGCGGGATCGGTGCGCTCATGGCGGGGCTGGCAGTGCCGGGGCTGGCGCGGGGGCAGGCGGCATCCTCCTGGCCCGACCGGCCCGTGCGGCTGATCGTGCCCTTTGGCGCGGGCGGCGCGATCGACACGCTGTCCCGCACCGTGGCGCAGCGTTTTGCCGATTTCACGGGCGGCCAGACGCTGGTGGTGGAAAACCGCTCCGGCGCGGGCGGCACGGTCGCTGGCGCCTATGTCTCGCGCGAAAAGCCGGATGGCTACACGCTGATGATGGCTGATGTCGGTTCCAACGCCATCGGCAAGCTGCTGAACCCGAACCTTTCCTATGATCCGGTCACGTCTTTCACGCCCATCGTGCATCTGGTGAACCTGCCTGGGGTGGTGATCGCGCATCCCTCAGTGACGGTGAAGGACCTGCCGGACCTGATCGCGCAGGCAAAGGCGAAGCCGGGCAGCTTCACTTATTCCTCGGCCGGCACGGGAAATGGCAGCCATCTCTTCATGGCGCTGCTGCTGAAGCAGGCCGGGCTGGAGATGGTGCATGTGCCCTATCGCTCCGGTGCGGAGATGGTGACGGCGCTGGTGCGGGGTGACGCGCAGTTCGGCTTCCCCACGGTCTCCTCCGCGTTGCAGATGATCCGCGGCGGTCAGGCAAAGGCCATTGCCGTCAGCACGGCGGAGGAGACACCGGCCCTGCCAGGGGTGCCACCCGTGGCCAAGGTGCTGCCGGGCTTCGATCTGGCGGTCTGGCACGGGATCATGGCGCCGGCCGGAATGGATCCGGTCCTGACGGATCGCGTCAACGGTGTCTTCAACCGGATCGCCGCCTTGCCGGAGGTGAAGGAAGCCGTTTTCCGGTCGCAGGCCGGGCGCATGGTCGGCGGCAGCCCGAAGGATTTCGCGGACCATGTGACGCGCGAGGTCGCCCGGTGGAAGCCGCTGATCGAGGAAGGCGGGTTCCGCGTGGAGTAGCGGTCCGGCAGCCTGCGCGGCGCGGGCCGCGCGGGCTGCCCTCCTGCGCGATGCCGGTTCTGCCGGGTATTGTGCCCTAGGCCACGCGGCCGCTCGATCCGCGCAGCACGAGCTCGGCAGGCAGGCAGTGGAATTCCGGGGCGGCGGCATCCCCGGCGATCCGCCGCCGCAGCAGCGCGACGGCGCGGCGCACCATTTCATCGAAGGGCTGGCGCACCGTGGTCAGGCTGAAGGCGCGCCAGGCCGCCATCGGAATGTCGTCATAGCCGACCACCCAGGCATCATCCGGCACGCGCCGCCCTGCCTCGCGCAGCGCGTCCAGCCCACCGAGGCCGAGCAGGTCATTCGCGCAGAATACCGCATCGGGCGACACACCCTCCGCCAGGAGATGTGTCAGCGCGTCGAAAGCTTCCTCATAGGTGAAGCGCTCCACCCGGGCGGTCGGCAACGCGCCCATCCCGGCCGCCTCCATTGCGGCTAGGAAGCCGGCCTCGCGATCCCGGATCGTGCTGGGTTGCAGGGGGCCGCTGAGCAGGGCAGGGCGTTTTCGTCCGCCCTTCAGGAAGTAAGCGGCCACCAGCGCCCCGCCGGCGCGGTTGTCGCTGGCGATCTGGTCCGTTGGCCAGCCTTCCACGATGCGGTTGATCAGCACCACGGGCAGGCGCCCTGCCAGGGCCTCGCTGAGATGGGTGGAATCCGTGTTGGCCGAGGTGAAGATCATCCCGTCCACCATGCCCTGCCGGGCTGCGTCGAGCGCGAACTCGCCTTCGGTCTCGTCGGCGTTCCAGACCATCATGCGCAGACCGGCCGCGCGCAGTTCCCGCCCCAGGAGCTGCAGCAGTTCCGGATACATCGGGTTGTGCAGGCGTGCAGTGACGACGCCGATATTGCCGCTGCTGCCCGTGCGCATGGCGCGCGCGGCCGCGTTCGGGCGGTAACCGGTCTCGCGCATGGCGGCGAGCACGCGTTCCCGGATCTCCGGCCCGACGCTGGGGTGCCCGGCGACGACGCGGGACACGGTGGGCTGCGACACGCCCGCGCGGCGGGCGACCTCCCGGGCGGTGACCAAGGACAAGAGCTTCCCTCAAAGGGCCCCAATGGACCCGGTTCCGGTTGACCCATCCCAGAGAATACGTATTCTCGGGGCAAGACGACAACCTATCCCAGGAGGAAGCGGGCACGTGAAGATCACCGGCGTCGAGGCCTTTCCGGTCACTGTCCCCCTGCCGCCGGAGCGGCAGGTCACGCTTGGCATCGGGCGGCAGGTGAAGCGCGACACGGTGGTGGTGAAGGTCACCACCGATGAAGGCATTACTGGCTGGGGCGAAAGCCATCACGGGCGCGCCCATCTGGCCATCGCCACGTTGGTGAACACCACGTTGCGCGAGTTGGTGGTGGGCATGGAGGCCACGGATGCCGTCGGCATCTGGGCGAAAATCTACAAGCTCCAGCTCGGCAGCCACGGCATGGGCGCCGCCACCGCCATGGGCATGAGCGGCATCGACACAGCGCTGTGGGATATCCGCGGCAAGGCCACGGGCTGGCCGATTTACAAGCTGCTCGGCGGCGCCTCGCGCCCGCTGGTCGCCTATGCCGGCGGCATCGCGCTCGGCTATCAGGAGCCGGCGAAGCTGGTGGATGAAGTGGCGGGCTTTGTCGAGCAGGGCTTCCGCGCCGTGAAGCTGCGCGTGGGCGACACGCCCGCCCGCGACATCGCGCGGGTGGAAGCGGTGCGCGCCGCCTATCCCGATCTCGACATCCTGACCGATGCCAATACCGGCTACAGCCTGGCCGATGCGCGCCGCGTGCTGCCTGCCTTTGCCGCCGCCCGCATCGGCTGGCTTGAGGAACCCTTCCCTGCGCATGACCACCGTTCCTACCAGGAGGCGAAGCTGGTCGCGCCCACCGTGCCGCTGGCGGCCGGTGAGAACCACTACACACGCTTCGAATTCCACCGCCTGATCGAGGATGGCAGCATCACTATCCTGCAGCCGGATCTCTGCAAGGCCGGTGGCGTGACGGAGACGGTGCGGATCGCCGCCATGGCCTCCGCCTACAAGCTGCCGGTGCACTGCCATTCCACGGCGGGCCTGTGCATGGCCGCGACGCTGCATGTGATGAGCGCGATCGACAATCCCGGCTATTTCGAGGCCGACTGCGCTGTGGACAACCCGCTGCGCGACGAGCTGGTCAGGCCGCCCTACCGCATCATGCCCGACGGCACCGTGCGCCCGAATGAGGGGCCTGGCCTGGGTGTCGAGGTGAATGAGGAGCTGATCGCCCGTTATCCCGGGATTTCCGGTCCCGCCTACGTCTAGCGAAGAGCCCGCCAGGAAAAAGGAGGAAACAAGAATGACCATCATCCACCGCCGCGGGCTTCTCGCGGCGCCGGCCATCTTTGCGGCCGGCTCCGTGCTCGGCGTGCGCGGCGCCGCGGCGCAGGATTCCTACCCGAACCGGGAAGTGCAGCTGATCGTACCCTGGGCACCCGGCGGCGGCACCGACATCCTGGCGCGGCAGATGCAGCCGCTGCTGGCGAAAGAGGGCATCCGCACCGTCGTGGAGAATGCCCCTGGCGGTAGCAGCGTGGTGGGCATGCAGCGCGTCGCGAATGCGCGGCCGGATGGCTACACGCTCGGCCTCGGTTCCAGCAGCTTGCTCGCGCTGATGGCCGCTGGCACGATTTCGCTGCGCAACCAGCAATTCGACAATCTCGTGCGGGTCACCGAAGACCCGTTCATGCTTCTCGTCTCCACCAAGGCGCCCTGGCAGGATATCCAGTCCTACCTCTCCGCGATGAAGGAGAAGGATGGCGGCATGAGCATCGGCGCCTCGGGCACGCAGGGCACGGTGCCGCACCTGCTCTCTGTCAGCATGGCGAAGGCGGCCGGGGCGGAATATGTCTATGTCGGCTATCCCGGCGGATCGGCCGCGGTGACCGACGTGATGGGCGGGCATGTCGACTCCATCATCCTGAAGCCCAACGAGACGCTGCCGCAGATCCGCGATGGCGCACTGCGTCCGCTGGCCACCTTCACGACGAAGCGCATCCCGCAACTGCCTGAGGTGCCGACCTTTGCCGAGCGCGGGGTTGACGTCTTTCCGCACGGACCTCTGGTGCAGATGACCTATCTGGCTGGCCCGGCCGGGCTGCCCGCGCCGGTGCGCGAGAAGGTTTCCAAGGCCTTCGGCGCGGCGATACGCTCCGCCGAGTTCCAGAAATTTGCGGACGAGAACGGGTTTCTTGCCGATGGCCTTTCCGGCCCGCCGCTGACCCAGCTCATCGATCAGGTGCAGGGCGCGATCAAGGCCGTGGGCGGGCAGCTGGGCGCCACCCGTACACGGTAAGCCCTGCGGATTTTGCGGCTGCGAGGCTCGATCCCTCGGCGGCACGCGGGCAAGATATTCCGCAGTGCAACCTGGCGCCGGCCTGTGGCCGGCGCCGTTTGATCAAAGGGCGCGCCCATGTCCTTCTTCCCCCGATGGCCCCTCGCGCGGGGCACGGTGGTGCCACCCGATGAGCGCCTGCCCTGGGGCACCACCGGGTTGCTGGGCATTCAGCACCTGGTGGCCATGTCGGGCTCCACCATCCTTGGGCCGCTGCTGATGGGGTTCGACCCGAACCTCGCCATTCTCTTCTCCGGCATCGGTACGCTCATCTTCTTCGTGCTCGTGGGCGGGCGCGTGCCGAGTTATCTCGGCTCCTCCTTCTCCTTCATCGCGGTGGTGGTCGCGATCACCGGCTATGCGGGTTCCGGGCCCAACCCGAATATCGGCCCGGCGCTGGGCGGCATCATCGCCTGCGGTGCGCTCTATGCACTGATTGGCGTGCTGGTGATGTTCACCGGCTCCAACTGGGTGGAGCGGCTGATGCCGCCGGCCGTCACAGGTGCTGTAGGCGCCGCCATCGGCCTGAACCTGGCGCCTGTCGCGGTGAAGGGCATCGAGGGACCAGGCGCGCATGTGATTGTCGCTCTGGCGACGCTGATCGCGACCTCCTGCATCGCTGTCTACGCGCCACTGGCGATCCGCCGCATCTCCATCCTGGCCGGCATCGCCTGTGGCTATGTGCTCTACCTGATTGTGGGCAATGTGATGGGCCTGCTGCCGCCCATCTCCTTCGCTGAATTGGAAAGCGCGCCCTGGATCGGCATGCCAAACTTTCGTTCCCCGACCTTCGAGCCAGGCGCGATGCTGCTGATCGCTCCCGTCGCCTTCATCCTCGTCGCGGAGAATCTCGGGCACATCAAGGCGATCGGCGCCATGACCGGTCGCAACCTCGATCCCTATATCGGCCGCGGCTTCGTGGGCGACGGCATTGCCACCATGGTTTCCGGCTTTGGTGGCGGCACGGGCGTGACCACCTATGTCGAGAATATGGGCGTCATGGCCGTCACCCGCGTCTTCTCCACCCTGCTCTTCGTGGTGGCGGCGATCGCGGCCATCGCGCTCGGCTTCTCGCCTAAATTCGGCGCACTGCTGCGGACCATTCCCGGCCCGGTGCTGGGTGGGCTGGCCGTGGTGGTGTTTGGGCTGATCGCGGCCGCCATGATCCGGCTCTGGGTGGATAACCGGGTGGACTTCTCCGATCCGCGGAACCTGCTGACGGTCGGCGCCTCCCTGGTCCTCGGCTCCGGCAATTTCACCGTGACGATCGGCGGCTTCTCCATTGCCGGCATCGGCACGGCCACCATCGCGGCGATCGGGCTGTACCAGCTTCTCGGCATTGGGCGGCGCGATCCGGTGGGGGTGGTGCATGGCATCGGTGAGCGGGGAGGGGACCGGCCCCTGCATTGAGTTCTGGCCTGCGGAAGGCGCTCTCCTTTAGAACCTCTCCTACAAAGGGGTTCTGAAATGCGCTTCCTCCTGCCGATCGCGGCACTCGTCGCGCTCATTGCCTATCAGCGGCCGGACTGGGTGCAGAACCTGGGGGGCATGGGCGAGGCCGCCTCCCGGTTCGGGCAGCTCGGCACCATGCTTGGGGTGGCCCCCGACCATCGCAGCACCGCCGAACGGGCCCGGCCGCAGGAGCCGGACCGGGCCGCGGCGCTTAATGCCCTGGGCCGCGTGGCCGAGGCGCAGCAGGATGCCCAGCCCGCGGACCGCCAGGACCCCACGGCCCGCGACCGTGTTCAGGAATTGCTCCGGGCCGCGGCCGCCACCATGGCCGGAAGCGAGGCCATGGGGGAGCTGCGGAGCATGCAGGACGCCCGGGCGCGGGCGACGGAGCTGCGCGAGCGGGCGGCCGCTGCCCGGATCGCCGGCGGCAACACTGCGGAGCTGGAGGCGCAGGCCTCGCAGGCCGGGGCTGAGGCGGACCGATTAACGGCTAACTTCGTGAAGAAGCTGGACGGCCTTGGCGTCCAGATCTCGCGCGAGGCGGCGGAGAACCTGGCCGTCTCCGTGAATGGCGATGATGTGGTGGCCCTGCTGGCCGCCTATTCCAATGTCGAGAAGCTGGAAGGCGAGCTGCGCGCCGCCGTCACTCAGTCCCAGGAGAATGAGGGCGTTCTTCGCCGCTACTACAGCATCCACGCGACGCTGCTCTCTGTGCTGGAGACAGTGCAGGGCGAGATGGTTTCGCGCATCGACAACATCTACCTGCCCCGGCTGGAGGCGATCGACCGCGAGACGCGCGACCTGCGGCAGGACGCCCAGAACCGGCTCCGTACGCTGCGCGATGCGGGGCTGCGTGCTTCGCTCGAAGCCAATCTCCGTACCCAGGAGATGACGACGAAGGCGACCGGCCTGTATCGCCGCTATCTGCAGGACCAGCGCGGCAACCTCGCCCAGGCGCTGGACCGGACCCGCGCGGCGCGGGGCGTTGCGGACAACACGGCGCGCACCGCGAACCTGGCCTTCGATGTTGCGGCGATGATGCGTAACACCGACCGCGATTTCGGTGCCGTCATGGCGATCCGCCCACCGGTGATCGTGCCCTTCGAGGGCGACGCATTGCGGCGCGAGTTCGAGGGGCTGTCGCGACGGCTGGGAGAGCAACCGGCGAGCTGAGCGCGCCGGCGGCAAGGCTCCCCTAAGGCGCGATCTCCATCAGCACCGGGACATGGTCGCTGGTCTGCGTCCAGTCCCGGGCATCCTTCAGCACGACATGCCGGCGCAGGGCACCCGCAAGGTCCTGGCTGACCCAGATATGGTCCAGTCGCCGCCCGCGATCTGACGCCCGCCAGTCCTTCGCGCGATAGGACCACCAAGTGTAGAGCTTCTGGTCCTCTGGCACGAAGTGGCGCAGCGCGTCGTACCAGTCGCCGGCCTGCTGCCAGCGTGTCATCGCTTCCACTTCAATCGGCGTGTGGGACACGACGCCGATCATCTGCTTATGGCTCCAGACATCATGCTCCATAGGCGCGATGTTCAGGTCGCCGACCAGCACGGAACGCTTCGCCGGACCACGCTCGGCGGTCCAGGCCGTCACCTCGGCCACGAAGTCCAGCTTATGGGCGAATTTCGGGTTCACCTCCCGATCCGGCACGTCGCCGCCGGCGGGGACGTAGAAATTGTGCAGCGCCAGCGGCCCACCTGGCAGGTCCACGCTGACACCCAGGTGGCGGCAATCGCCCTTGCCACACCAGTCACGCCCATCCGCCATGCGCTCGATCGGGAGGCGGGAGAGGACGGCGACGCCGTTATAGCCCTTCATCCCCTGGATGATGCGGTGCGTGTAGCCCAACGCCTCAGCGGCCTCATGCGGGAAATGCTCGTCCGGCGTCTTTGTCTCCTGCAGGCAGATGACATCCGGATCGAGCTCATCCACCAGATGGCGCAGCAGCGGGGCGCGCAGGCGGACGGAATTGATGTTCCAGGTCGCGATACGGACCGGACTCGCTTCAGGCATCAGGGATTCTCGTACTCGAAGACATGGCGCGGCACCTGGGCGCCGCCAGCCGATCCGCCCCGGTGCCAGACACCATGAGCGCAAGGATCGGCCATGATGCGAACCCAGCGCTTCCCGGGGAAGCGGGGTTCGCTCACGGCAGAGTCTCTCAGACGATCCGCACGGTCACCGTGCCGACGCCCTCGACCATGCCTTCCAGAAGGTCTCCCTTCTGCACGGCGGCGACGTTCTCCGGCGTGCCCGTCATGATCAGATCGCCAGGGGCGAGCTGCACGAGGCGAGAGAGGTTCGCGATCACCTCAGGCACCGACCAGATCATCTTGGAAAGATCGGAGGTCTGGCGGACCTGGCCGTTCACCCTCAGCTCGATCTTGCCCTTGCCGGGGTCGATCGCGCCGGCCGGCACCAGTTCGCCCATAGGGGCGGAGTTGTCGAAGGCCTTGCCCATGTCCCACGGGCGGCCCGTCTTCTTCGCCGCGTTCTGCAGATCACGGCGCGTCATGTCGAGGCCGGCGCAGTAGCCCCATACATGGTTCAGCGCGTCCGCCTCCTTGATGTCGCTGCCGCCGACGCCAATCGCGACGACCAGCTCCATCTCGTGGTGCAGCTCCTTGGTTTCCGTGGGGTAGGGCATGTCGGCGCCGTTGACGACCACGGCGTCAGCCGGCTTCGTGAAGTAGAAGGGCGGTTCACGGTCCGGGTCGCTGCCCATTTCCCGGGCATGCTCGGCATAGTTGCGGCCAACGCAGAAGATGCGGCGCACGGGAAAGAGGCCGCCGCCGCGCACGGGCAGGGCAGCGGTAGGCGGCGGGGCAATCACGTAATCGGCCATGGAACGATTCCATCGAATTCCGGAGGCCTGAGGATATACGGCGGTCCAGAGGGGGCGGATAGCGGCCGCCGTGCAACGGCGTGACATTGGATGCGCAACCGGATCGGAATTCGCGCAACCCACCCTGGCTCGGCCGGTTACCTGGAACAGGCACCCAAAATAAGAAGCGCCCGGTGAGGGGGGTCACCGGGCGCCGGTACTGATTCCGATCGGATTTAGTCTTTGGTCGGGTGAGCCGGCAGGGGATACCGGACACCGCCGGATTATGGTCTCCGGCAACCGAAGATTACCCATATCCACAGGCGGAATGCAAAGCCGATCTATCCGGTCGGCCACATCACATGGGCGTGACAGACCAATCGCGGCCCTCCAGGGTCGCGCATCGCGCCTTCAGAGTTTGGCCGCTCTATTCCGCGGCGACGGGCAGCCGGACAGCCTCCTGTGATGCGCGGCGCGCGGCGAACTCGGCTGCGGCCTTTCCAAACCGATCAAAGATGCGGCGGGAAAGGGGGTCCCGCTCCCAGTCATACTCGGGATGCCACTGCACGCCGACAGCGAAGCCCGGGGCACCCTCGATGCTGGCGGCCTCGATCGTGCCATCCGGCGCCCAGGCTTCGGGCCGTAGCCGGGGCGCTGGGCGCCTCACGCCCTGGTTGTGCAGGGAATTCACGGGAATTTCTGCGGGATCGTAGTCCAGCCCCGCCCAGAGTCGGGCCAGTCCGCTGCCGGGTGCCACCCGGACAGGATGGGCCTTGCCCGTCCGTACCAGAGCGATGGGCTGGTCAGAGGGGGTGGAATGATCCATCCGTCCCTCGAGATCCTGGATGCGCTGGTCGAGCGAACCACCCAGGGCGACGTTCAACTCCTGGAAGCCGCGGCAAATCGCCAGGAGCGGCACCCCGGCCTCGATGGCGGCCCGGATCAGCGGCAGGGTGGTGGAGTCGCGGTCTCGATCTTCTGGCGTGCCTTCCGCATGGGTCGGGCCGTCATAATAGACTGGGCAGACATTGGACCGACTGCCCGTGAGCAACAGCCCGTCCAGGCGGGAGAGGAGTTCGCGGGAGACCTCCTCACCTGCGGCGGGCAGCAGCACAGGCATTCCCCCGACCGGGCCGAGGACGACCCGCACATAGTGGTCTGAGGCTGCGTGGTTCGGCATCCCGGAGGGGCCGAAGGGCTTTACGCAGCAGGAGATACCGATCAGGGGCCGCATGTCCGAAATGTTGCAACTGCACCGTGGCACGTTCAAGGCAGAAGATGCACGGATTCGGCAGGGCTGCGCTTCGCGGGCTGCGTGTTGCCGTGCTGCCGCAGTTTTTTAGTCCTTCCCGAGGGTTATTGGCCGTTCTGCATCAAAGATGGCAAGAAGCGCGGGTCGTTGAAGTCAAAATCCGACCGGTCCAGCCTTACCCCGGTCTCAATGGCCGAGAGGGTGACGCGCGTGGTGCGGCCCTGGCCGTCCATCACCAGCCACTGGCGTAGCTCCAGCGGGTTATCGGCGAAAACGAGGGTCAGGCGGCCCTCGGTCGGGTTCGACGTGCGGAAGAGCGTGAGGCGCAGCAGGCCCTGTTCGCGCTGTACCCCGGTCACCGTCACGTCGCCGGAGAGGTTGATCCGGTCCCGCAGCAGGATGCCCAGCGGGGTGGAGCCGACCGGTACGATCGAAGGCTGCCGCAGCTCCTTGTCGTAATGCATGAACTGGCCGGCATTCGCGATCAGCATTAGCGGCTCGGGCGGGTCATAGTCGAAGCGCATCCGGCCGGGGCGCCAGATCAGGGCGGTGCCCTGGGCCGTGGCGCCGTTCTGCGCGATCTGGATGAAGCGGGCGCGCATCGTGGTCAGGCCGTTCAGATACGCCTCGACCCGCTGCACATCCTGCAGGTCCCGCGCGGAAGGAGCCGCTGGGGCCTGGGCAAGGGCGGGGACGGTCCCAAGCGGCAGGAGGGAAAGAGTAGAGAGAAGCTGGCGTCGGCGCATGGCCATGAAATGGCGCCTCGGAGGACCGGGGTGAAGGGTCTGGTCCGAAACATTGGCTCGTTAACCTGATGGCAAGCGGTGGCGCGGTTCCCTCAGGGCATGGAGACGCTGCTCGCTGCCGCTTTTGCTGCCCAGCTTCAGAACCCTGTGCCCAGGGCGTCCGGGTCAGCGCCGTGGATGCTGGACGCGCCGGTCCGCCCGGTGGCGGTCGTGTCCATGTCTGTGCCGCTGGGCCAGGCACGGGCTATCCGGCCCTTCCTGGCCGGATTGGCGCGGTCACGCGGGGCTGGTGATGTCCCTGTCGCGTCCGGTGCCTTTGCCGTCCTCCTCCTGAGCGGCGAGCCGGATGCCATTGCGGCCGCCGAGCCAATGATGCCGAACTACCCTTTCCCCCTGCGGATCGAGACCGGGTCGGGCGATGCCGCCTTCACGATTCGGTGCGCGGCGGCCTGGGCCACAGCGCTGGGTGCGGAAGGGATTCCAGTGCTGCTCGCCGAGGCGGGGCGACCGGTCGCGCCCCGATGGGCGCATGAGGCGCTGGTCGCCCTGCAGGACGGCGCGGATCTCGTGATGCGGCGCACCGGCCTCCTGGAAAGGCTCCTGGCTGGGCCGGTCCCACCATTCGCCCTGTCCAGCCGGGCGCAGCACGCTGTGGAAGCCTGGGCCGAGAGGGCCGGGCGTGGCGCGGTCTGGGCCGGGCGGGATTCGCCTTGGCGCCGGCCAGCAGCGGCCGGGCTGCGCGCTGTCCCGGTCTGACCGGCCTCCCCTCCGGGATGTGCTGACATACTGGCCTGGACAGATCAGCCCGGCCCCCCGAGACTCGGGCGGAACAGGTACGAGGTGGGGCAGTGAGGGGCAGGATCGGCGACGACCAGGTGGTGGAGCTCGCCGAGATGTTCCGGCTGATGAGCGATCCCACGCGACTGAGCATCATCCTGGCCTGCCTGGATGCCCCGGCCTCGGTTGGAGAGATGGCGGAGCGCATCGGAATCTCGGGCAGTCTCGTCTCGCATCACTTGCGCCTGCTGCGCGCGGCCCGGCTGCTCCAGGCGGAGCGACGGGGACGGCAGGTCTTCTACGCCGTCATGGACGAGCATATCCGGTCCATGCTGACCGATATGGTGGACCATGTGGCGGAGGGCGAGGCCGAAGGGGAAGCGGTGCCGCCGGGCTGAGCGGGCGGTTGTTCCACTTTCGTTGCGGTGCGCAATCTTGTGCCGGAAGCCGCCGCGTGATTAGTGTCCGGCTGCGTTCCGTCCCGCGCTTTCGCGGGGTGGGGTGCGCCCGGTGCGTGAGGCGCCAGGCGGGTTTGGAGCGGCACGCAGCCACCCGGCGTGCCGGACGGCAGCGGGATCAGGACGGCGGAATGCGGCGGATTCTCTCGACAGCCTTGGCTTTGATGTTGATGGCTGGGAGCGGCGCGATGGCGCAGTCCCCACCGCCGGGACCTAATGGCGAGGCGATTGGCGCGCCCGTCCCTTGGGGAATGGATCTGCAGGATCCGTTCGGGCCGGTGAAGGAGGCGATTCACGACTTCAACAGTCTCGTCCTCTGGATCATCATCGCCATTACTGCCTTCGTGGCCATCCTGCTGGCCTGGGTGATCTGGCGCTATAATGCCGCCCGGAACCCGGTTCCGTCCCGCACCAGCCATCACACCATGCTCGAGATCGCCTGGACTGTGCTGCCGGTGCTGATCCTGCTCGTGATCGCCATCCCCTCCTTCCGCCTCATCTATTATGAGGACCGGGCGCGCGATGCCGACCTGACGATCAATGTGCAGGGGCGCCAGTGGTACTGGCACTACGGCTACCCGGATAACGGCAACTTCGAGTTCGACAGCTATCCGATCCAGGAGAGCGACCTGAAGCCGGGCCAGCTGCGCAATCTCGCGGTGGACAATCCCCTGGTCGTTCCCGTGGGCGCCACCATCCGCGTGATGACCACCGGGCACGACGTGATCCATTCCTTCTTCGTGCCGAGCCTGGGTGTGCAGAAGTACACCATCCCCGGCCGCACCATGGAGACCTGGTTCCGCGCCGACCGGGAAGGGACCTTCTACGGCCAGTGCAACCAGATCTGCGGTCAGAACCACTGGTTCATGCCGATTGCCGTCCGCGCCGTGCCGAAGGCCGAGTTCGATGCCTGGGTTGCCCAGGCCCGCACCCGCTTTGCTGAGGGCCAGGGCCCCGGCTGGCCCGAGCGTGACCGGACCACGGCGGTCGCATCCGTTACCGAACCCTCCGCGGAGGTCCGCCGGTAAGGCGGCCTGACAGGGAAGAGCATCCATGGCGCACACCGCGCACGACACCGCCCACGGGCATGATGATCACGGCCACGCGCCAGGTTTCCTGGCGCGCTGGTTCTTCTCGACCAACCACAAGGATATCGGCAGCCTCTACATCCTCTTCGCGATCGTCGCGGCCTTCGTTGGCATCGGCCTGTCGATGGTGATGCGGCTGGAACTCGCCCATCCCGGGATGCAGTATTTCGCGGACGGCCAGATGTGGAACGTGGCCGTCACCGCCCATGGCGTGCTGATGGTGTTCTACGTGGTCATGCCCGCGCTGATCGGTGGCTTCGGCAACTGGTTCGTGCCGATCATGATCGGGGCGCCGGACATGGCCTTCCCGCGCCTGAACAACATCTCCTTCTGGCTGCTGGTGCCGGCGCTAATGCTGACGGTGGCCAGCCTCTTCGTGGGTGGTGCCGGCACGGGCTGGACCCTGTACCCGCCGCTGTCCGACAGCCAGTACCAGGGCGGCCCGGGCCTCGACATGGCCCTGTTCGGCCTGCACCTGGCCGGCGCCTCCTCGATCCTGGGCGCGGCCAACTTCATCACCACCATCTTCAACATGCGCGCCCCGGGCATGACGCTGCACAAGATGCCGCTCTTCGTCTGGGCGATGCTGGTCACCGCCTTCCTGCTGCTGCTGTCCGTGCCCGTGCTGGGCGGCGCGATCACCATGCTGATCACGGACCGCAATTTCGGCACGGCCTTCTTCAAGCCTGAGGGCGGCGGCGACCCGGTGCTGTTCCAGCACCTGTTCTGGTTCTTCGGCCACCCCGAAGTCTACATCATGATCCTGCCGGCCTTCGGGATCATCTCCCACGTCCTGTCCACCTTCAGCCGCAAGCCGATCTTCGGTTACCTGGGCATGGCCTACGCCATGGTCGCCATCGGCGTGGTGGGCTTTGTGGTCTGGGCACACCACATGTTCACCTCGGGCATCTCGGTGGACACGCGGGCCTACTTCATGGCGGCGACGATGATCATCGCGGTGCCGACGGGCATCAAGATCTTCTCCTGGATCGCAACGATGTGGGGCGGTTCGCTCCAGTTTAAGACGCCGATGCTTTTCGCCATCGGCTTCGTCTTCCTGTTCACGGTTGGCGGTGTCACCGGCGTGAAGCTGGCCAATGCCGGCGTGGACGTGATCCTGCACAACACCTATTACGTTATCGCCCACTTCCACTATGTTCTGTCCCTGGGCGCTGTGTTCGGGATCTATGCCGGTTTCTACTACTGGATCGGCAAGATGAGCGGGTATCAGTACCCTGAGTTCTGGGGGAAGTTGCATTTCTGGCTCACCTTCGTGGGTGTGAACCTGACCTTCTTCCCCATGCATTTCCTGGGTGCGCAGGGCATGCCGCGGCGCTACCCGGACTATCCCGACGCTTTCGCGGGCTGGAACTTGGTGGCCTCGGTCGGGGCCTATATCTCCGGTATCTCCTTCCTCGTCTTCATCTACGTGGTTGCCCTGACCTTCATCCGGAAGGAAAAGGCTGCCGCAAACCCCTGGGGCGAGGGCGCGACGACGCTGGAGTGGCAGGTTTCCTCTCCGCCGCCCTTCCACACCTTTGATGAGCTGCCGCGGATCCGCTGATCCCGACACCTTCTTCGTTGCGGTTCGCCGCCCCGGAGAGTTATGGAGCGTCACCATGAGTGACCTGATCGAGAGGGGGGCTCCGGCCCCCCTCGCCATTTCCGCGGACTGGTCGGAACTGCGCGACTGGATCGCGCTCCTGAAACCCCGGGTGATGACGCTGGTCGTCTTCACCGGGCTGATTGGCATGCTGGTGGCGCCGGGGCATATCCACCCGACGCTCGGCGCGGTTGCCATTCTCTGCATTGCCATCGGCGCTGGCGCCGCGGGCTGCATCAACATGTGGTACGACCGCGACATCGACGCGGTGATGCGCCGCACCGCCCGCCGCCCCATCCCCGCCGGCCGGATCGCGCCCGAGGCGGCGCTGGCCTATGGCGTGGTGCTGGCGGTCGTCTCGGTCGTGCTGATGGGGCTGGCCACCAATGCGGTGGCCGCGGCCTGGCTGGCCGGATCGATCCTCTTCTACGTCTTCATCTACACCATGTGGCTGAAGCGCCGGACGCCGCAGAACATCGTGATTGGTGGTGCCGCCGGGGCCTTCCCCCCGGTGATCGGCTGGGCGGCCGTGACGGGCGGCGTGGACCTCCTACCCCTGATCCTTTTCGCGATCGTCTTCACCTGGACTCCCCCGCATTTCTGGTCGCTGAGCCTCTGGGCGCATGACGACTACCAGCGGGCGGGCGTGCCCATGCTCCCCGTGGTCTCCGGCGCGCGGGAGACCCGGCGGCAGATCATGCTCTACACCCTGGTGCTGGCGCCTCTCGGGCTGCTGCCGGTGCTGCTGGGGCAGGCGGGCTGGGTCTATGGCGCCGTGGCGGTCGTGCTGGGCGGTGGCTTCCTCCTCCATGCTTGGCGCGTGCTGAGGGAGCGGCAGGACGCGACTGGCGTTAGCCTGGCCGGCGATGCCGCTGCGCGGGCTGCCTTCCGCTTTTCCCTGCTGCATCTGGCCGGCCTCTTTGCCGCCCTGGCACTGGACTACTGGCTGCGCATGGCGGGGATTCTGGGATGATGGAGCCTGCCCCCATGACCAAGGAGGAGGAACTTGCCTTCCTCCGCCGGCGCCGCGGCCGCAACATCGGCATCATGCTCGTGCTGATCGTGCTGGTGGTGATCTTCTACTTCGTCACCATGGCGAAGATGGCCGTTTCGGTAAGCTGAGAGGGCGAATCGATGGATCGCAAGGGCGAGCTCGCCCGCCGGAACCGCCGGGTTGCCCTCGCGGCCTTTGCGACAGTGGGCGGAATGGTTGGCCTCTCCTTCGCCGCCGTGCCGCTCTACGCGGTGTTCTGCCAGGTCACCGGCTATAACGGCACGGTTCAGACCGGTGGCCCTGCCGCCCCGGGCGCGGTCGAGCGGGAGGTGACGGTGCGCTTTGCCGCCAATACCCATCCGTCCCTGCCCTGGAAGTTCGAGGCGATGCAGGGCGCCATGCCCGTGCATCTCGGTCAGTCCGGCCTTGCCTTCTACCGCGCCGCGAATGAGGTGGACCGCCCGGTGGAGGGCGTGGCTACCTACAACGTGACCCCCGAAGTGGTGGGCAAGTATTTCCACAAGACAGCCTGCTTCTGCTTCGACGCGCAGACCCTGCAGCCCGGCCAGTCCGTGGAGATGCCTGTCACCTTCTGGATCGATCCAGCCATGGCGCAGGATCCCAGCACCCGCGACATTCGCACCATCACCCTGAACTACACCTTCTTCCGCACCCTGGCCGATGCCGAGCGCAGCGGCGCCCTGGCCAGCGCTGGGCCCCATGTCGGGCGGTCTGCCGGGGCACCGACAGTCACGCGATAGCGATCAGGGAAGATTTCGCCCGGACAAAGCTTCGGCGGGCCGAACCCTTGATCCGCAGGGCCGTTTGCGGGATTGATGCTTCGGGATTCCCGGGGGTTCCGGCCCCGACACTCCGAACGGGGCATTGCCCCGCCTGACCAGGACGCGCGATGGCTTCCCTCGATACCACCACGGCCGATATCTCGCTCGACCCGACCGAGCCGCCGCCTCCGAACAAGCACCCCTACCATCTGGTGGATCCGTCCCCCTGGCCGCTGACCTCGGCCTTCTCGGCGGGGTGCCTGCTGCTCGGGATCGTGATGTTCGCCCATTACAACATCCACTGGGTGTTGGGGCTGGGTCTCGTCGGCGTGCTCGCCTCCATGTACTTCTGGTGGCGCGACGTTGTGCGCGAATCCAAGGTGCCGGGCCTGCACACCCCGATTGTGCGGATCGGCCTGCGCTACGGCATGGCGCTGTTCATCGCCTCCGAGGTGATGTTCTTCGTCGCCTTCTTCTGGGCCTATTTCCACTTCGCGCTCTATCCCGAGCATGTGGCGGGTGCGACGGAGCATGTCTGGCCGCCCAAGGGCATCCACACCTTTGACCCCTTCGGCCTGCCCTTCCTGAACACGATGATCTTGCTGCTTTCGGGCTGCACGGTGACCTGGGCGCATCACGCTCTGATCCAGGGCGACCGCAAGAGCATGCTCCAGGGCCTCGCCATCACGGTCTGCCTTGGCCTGTTCTTCACCTTCCTGCAGGCGGTGGAATATGCCGAGGCGCCCTTCGCCTTCGTGAATGGCGGGATCTATCCCTCCACCTTCTTCCTCGCGACCGGTTTCCACGGCTTCCACGTGATCGTCGGCACCATCTTCCTGCTGGTCTGCCTGATCCGTGCCGCCCGCGGCGACTTCACCCCGCGCCGGCATTTCGGCTTCGAGGCGGCCGCCTGGTACTGGCATTTCGTGGACGTGGTGTGGCTCTTCCTTTTCGTCTGCATCTATCTCTGGGGGGCGGGCGAGATCGCCCAGCACTGATCCCCTCCGGGCGTCGCTTCCGAACCCCGTCCGGTCCGCCGGGCGGGGTTCGTCGTTTCAGGTCTCTCGGGAAGGCTCCCGCATGACGCCACCTTCGCGGCGAATCCTTCCGGCCGTACTGGCCGCCATTCCCGTTCTTGCGATTCTGCTGGCGCTGGGCACCTGGCAGGTCCGGCGGCTGCACTGGAAGACGGATCTGCTGAACCAGATCGCGGCAGCGGAAGCGGGACCTCCGGTTCCGTTGACCGCTGCGCCGCAGCCCTACACCAAGGTTCAGGCCACTGGCCGCTTCCGCTACGAGCTGGAGGCAACCCTCGGCGCCGAAGTGCGCGGCACCTCCCTTGGCACCCGGCTGATCACGCCGTTGGAGGTCGAAGGAAAGCCGACCGTCCTGGTCGATCGCGGCTGGGTGCCCGCCGAACGACGGAACGCGATGATCGAACGGCCCGATGGACCGGTGAGGGTCACGGGCTATGTTTCTCCGCCGCAGGAGCGGGACTTCTTCGCCGCCACAGACGACACCGCTGGGCGCCGCTTCTACACCGCGGACCCGCGCGCCATCGGTGCCGCCTTGGGCCTGAACAATGTCCTGCCCGACCTGTTGGTCGCCCTTGCACCGGAAGGCCGGGCTGCAAACGCCCTGCCGCAGCCGGCCCTGACCCTGCCGCGGCCGCGCAATTCGCATCTGGGCTATGCCATCACCTGGTACGGGCTGGCGGCTTCCCTTGTCGGCGTCCTGATCGCCTGGATCCTTCGAAAGGACGAATCGTGAGCCACACCGTTTCGGCGGCCTATGCCCGCCTGAAGGAACGCTTCGCTCGCATTGCGACCATCGGCGAATGCGCGGCGATGCTGAGCTGGGATGCCTCCGCCATGATGCCGCCTGGCGGTGCCGCGGCGAGGGGGGAGCAGCTGGCCGTGCTGGCGGGGGTGTCGCACGGAATGCTCGTGGCGCCCGAGGTGGGGGAGGATCTGGCCGCCGCCACCGCTGCGGGGCCGTGGGACGAGGCCAATCTCGCCCTGATGCGCCGCGCGCATATCCGCGCGACAGCCCTGCCGGCCGATCTGGTCGAGGCCACCGCCCGCGCCAATTCCGCTTGCGAGAAGGTCTGGCGGGAGGCCCGCGCCAAATCCGACTTCGCCACCGTGCGCCCCTGGCTGGAGGATGTGGTGCGGTTCCAGCGCGAGACCGCCGCCGCGCTTTCCGCCGCGACCGGGCTTTCGCCCTATGACGCCCTGATGGACGGCTTCCAGCAGGGAATCGGGGCCGCCGATGTGGAGCCGATTTTCGCAGCCTATGAGGCCTTCCTACGGGATGCCTTGCCTCAGGCCGAAGCGATCCAGGCCAAACGCCCGGCGCCCATTCTGCCCAGCGGCCCGTTCCCGGTAGAGGTACAGCGCGCCCTGGGCCGCCGCCTGTCGGAGCGCGTCGGCCTTGATTACGAGCACGCGCGGCTGGACGAGAGCCTGCACCCGTTCTGCGGCGGCACGCCCACGGATGTGCGGCTCACAACCCGCTACACCCCCGATTCCTTCGAGCAGGCGATGCTCGGCATCCTGCACGAGACGGGCCACGCCCTTTACGAGCGCGGCCTGCCCGAGACCTATGCCCGCCAGCCCGTGGGCGAGGCCGCCGGAATGGCCGTGCACGAGTCCCAAAGCCTGATTATTGAAATGCAGGCCAGCCGCTCCGACGCCTTCCTCTCCTGGCTCGGCCCCGAGCTTCAGGCGGCCTTCGGCGGCGATCCCGCAGCCTATACCCCGGCGAACCTCGCCCGGCTCTGGCGGCGCGTGGAGCGCGGCTTCATCCGCACGGAGGCGGATGAGCTGACCTATCCCGCCCATGTCATCCTGCGCTTCCGGCTGGAGCGCGCCTTGATCGCCGGCGACCTCAAGGTCGCCGAACTGCCGGGCGCCTGGGCGGAGGGGATGCAGGCCCTGCTCGGCATCACCCCGCCGGACGACGCGCGGGGCTGCCTGCAGGATATCCACTGGCACGATGGCGCCTTCGGCTACTTCCCTTCCTACACGCTCGGCGCCATGGCGGCCGCGCAGCTCATGGCCGCGGCGCGGGCCGCACTACCGGGGCTGGAGGATTCGCTGCGCGAGGGTGATTTCAGGCCGCTCGTGGGATGGCTGCGCGTCTCGGTCCACGGCCAGGGCTCGCGGCTGGGATTCCAGGACCTGATGACGGCGGCCACGGGCCGGCCGCTCGATCCCTCGGCCTTCATGGAGCATCTGCGCGGGCGCTACCTGACGCCGTAGCCGCTACGGCCGCCCGCAAACCCGCCGCGGGGCTGGAGAGGGGCGGAGGATCGGTCCGGGCCAGCGGCGCGGCACCGGCCATGGAGGCCTGGGCCAGCGCGACACGCGTCGCGCCCTGCTGGCACGCCGCCTCGGCAGCCCGGGCGATGATCGTGAGATAGCGCTCGGTCTGGCCGGCCCGGAAGGCGTCCCAGGCACCGGGGACGAGGCGCAGGGTGACCGTGGCACCGGTCCGGCGCGCCGCGTCTTCGAAGACCAGGCGCGTCGGTACGATGGTCGTCTCCACCGCGCAGAGGACGACAACGCGTCCGCCCTCGCGCACGGCCTCCGCGGCCAGGGCGGCATCGGCGCGGAGCACGGGGCAGGGTGCCGCCGCCATGGCTGCGACGGCCGGGCCGAGGGTAGAGCAGGTCAGCAGGACCGCATTCGATCCGTCGCACAGGGCCCGTAACGCGTCCTGCGTCCAGGCAGTGATCTCCGGCGTGAGCCCATGGGCCCGCTCAGCTTCCGCGAGCAGATCGGGCCGGACGGCGTGGCGCAGCGTCACCTCCGCCAGGCCGAGATCCCGCAGCGCCGCGTCGAAGACGGCGACGTTGCTCTGGGCGGTATGGAGGCAGGCGATGTGCGGCATGGGGCAGCTTTCATGGGACAGCCCGATAAAGGCAAGGTCCGCATCGGACGGCGCCGCCCTCTGCCCTCGACTCAGATTGTCGCCGCGAGCCGCCCGACTTCCGCCAGAACCGCATCCCGCGTGTCAGCCGAGGCGCGGGACTCCGCGTAATAGGCGGCGACGATGACCGGTGCGCGCCCGGGCGGCCAGAGAATGGCGACGTCATTCGTCGCGTTGCGCTCGCCGGTTCCCGTCTTGTCTCCCACACGCCAACCCTTCGGCACGCCGGCCCGCAGGCGCCGATCCCCCGTCTTGCAGCCGATGAGCCAGGCCGAAAGCTGCTCGCGGGAGGCGGGCGACAACGCGGTTCCGAGGACGAGCTTCTGCAGCAGGCCGACCATCGCGGACGGGGTGGTGGTATCGCGTGGATCGCCTGGAAGGGCTTCGTTCAGCGCGGTCTCGCGGCGGTCGAGCCGCGTGATGCCGTCCCCGAGCGAACGCAAATAGGCTGTCAGTCCCGCCGGTCCGCCGAAGCTGTCCAGCATCAGGTTGCCCGCGGTGTTGTCGCTGAGCGTCACCGCCGCCTCGCAGATCGCGCCGACCGTCATGCCGTCGCCGGCATGCTTCCCGGTGACCGGAGAGTAGGTGACAAGGTCCTCCTGCCCATAGGTGACCCGACGGGAGAGGCTCTCCTCCCCACGGTCCACCCGCGCCAGCACGCAGGCGGCGGCGAGGACCTTGAAGGTGCTGCACAGGGCGAAGCGCTCCTCCAGGCGATGGCCCGCCTGCTCTCCGCTGCCCGTGTCCAGCACGGCCACGCCCAGCCGCCCCCCATGCTCGGCCTCAAGCCGGGCCAGGGCAGCCGGCAACCCCGCCGCGCCCTCTGCAGCGCGGGCGCGTGCCGGGGCGAGCCCGCCAAAGCCCAGCGCGACAGCCGCGCCGCCAATGCATTTCCGCCTGGTGATCATGTGTCGTCCCCCTTGTGACGGGGCGGACAGTGCTCATCGGGGATGGCGCCGACAAACGATCATCCTTCGCGAGAGCCCCTAGAAAAACTAATCCTTCGGGGATGACGCTCTCGAATCTCCCGCTCAATGCCCTGCGTGCCTTCGAGGCGGCCGCTCGCCATCTGAGCTTCACCCGGGCCGGGCTGGAGCTGAGCGTCACCCAGGCGGCGGTCAGCCATCAGGTGAAGAGCCTGGAGGAGATCCTGGGCGTGCCGCTTTTCCGGCGCCTGCCGCGCGGGCTGGCCCTCACCGAGGAGGGCGAGGCCCTGCTGCCGGTTCTGACCGACGCCTTCCGCCGTATCGCTGGCACACTGGACCGGTTCGAGGGCGGGCGGCTGCGGGAGGTGCTGACGCTCGGCGCCGTCGGCACCTTCGTCACGGGCTGGCTGCTGTCCCGTCTGCCGGAGTTTCACCTGGCACACCCCTTCGTGGACCTGCGGCTGCTGACGAACAACAACCGCGTCGACCTGGCGGGGGAGGGGCTGGATTACGCGATCCGCTTCGGTGACGGCGCCTGGCACGGCACGGAGGCGATGCGGCTTTTCGAGGCTCCGCTCTCGCCACTTTGCGCGCCGGCCCTGGCCCAGCGGCTGCGTGAGCCCGCCGACCTCATGCGGGAGACCTTGCTGCGCTCCTACCGCGCCGATGAATGGCCGCGCTGGTTCGCTGCGGCCGGCCTGCCCAGCCCGGCCATCCGAGGTTTCGTTTTCGACTCCTCTCTGACCATGGCGGAGGCTGCGGTCCAAGGCGCAGGCATCGCCTTGCTGCCGGCGCGCATGTTCGAGCACGACCTGCGCCAGGAGCGGCTGGTGCGGCCCTTCGCCGTCGGGGTCGCGCTCGGCGCCTACTGGCTCACCCGCCTGAAGTCACGCCCGGAAACCTCGGCGATGCTCGCCTTCCGGCAATGGCTCCTGGCGCAATCCGAAGTGATGGCGGCCTGACCACGGACGGCTACCGCCGGTTCTCGAACACCACGAAGAAGGGCGGGCGCTCCGGCGGGGGCGGCAGCACATGGCCCTGGGCGTCGGTCGGGACGCGCCGGCGCAGCACCACGTCCAGCACATTGCCGCCGATCAGGTCCACCGACCCGCGTCCCGCGCGGACCACGATGTCGCAATGCATGGGGCGGAAGCGGCCCGGCTCGGCCAGGCGGGACTGCCAGTCCGGCAGGGGATCAGTGGAGCGATCCGCGCAGACCAGGTCGCCCGGGCGGGGGGCGTAGTCCATCAGCCCATGCGGGAGGAAGGCGGCGCTCTCCGGATTGAGCATCGCATTCTCCAGCAGCCGGTCCAGGTAGAGCGCGTGGCTGGCCGAGGGATCAAAATCGGTGCGCGGGATGCCGGCGGCATTCATGGCGTAGCTGATGAAGGCCGCCGACCAGGCCGGGTGGTTGTAGGTGGAGATGGCGACATTCGCCGGCTCCACCTGGAAAGGCAGGCCGGATACGGGGTCCAGCGAGGCAGTCGAGACCTCGGGCACCATGATGGTGTCGCGGAAATGGAGATGCGCCGCGATGACATCCGGTCCCTCGGGCGTGGCGGACCAGTAGCTCATCAGCTTGTCGAACAGCGCGGGCGTGGCGTCGGGCGTGCGCTCCAGCGCCACGGGCCAGCCTTCCACGGCGATGCGGCCCCAGTCCTGCCATTCCCGCTCGGCAACCGCGACCAGCTGCGTCGCGCCGGGGCCGGCCGCGCTGCGCGGCGCGGCAACAGAGGCCTTGGTCGTTTCGGGTGATGATTCGGGAGTGGCGCAAGCAGCCAGCAGCAGAAGGGGAGCAAGAAAGAAGAAGCGGCGCATGGGCTGGTATCGCGACGCAACATAGCCGGGTTTCGGTCGCATCCGAAAAAGGCACGCCGCTGTATCGAACGGGCGGCTGGCCCCGTCTGCCGGGCCCGCGCCTCAGCCGCTGCCGATGAAGATGCCTGCCAGCAGCACCAGCAGTCCCCCCAGCACGATCTGCACCAGGGCCGCGCCGAAGCGTGTTTCCATGAAGCGCCAGCGAATCCAGGCGATGACGATGAGTTCGATCACCACGACGACGGCGGCTACGGCCGTTGCGGTCCAGAAATCGGGAATCAGATAGGGCAGGGCATGGCCCAGCCCGCCGAGCGCCGTGGCCAGCCCGCAGGCCAGGCCGCGGATCAGCGGCCGCCCGCGCCCGGTGATGGCGCCGTCATCCGACATCGCCTCGGTCAGCCCCATGGAGATGCCGGCGCCAACCGAGGCCGCGAGGCCGACCAGGAAGGTCTCGTGCGGGGAATGCGTTGCGAAGGCCGCCGCGAAAATGGGCGCGAGGGTCGAGACGGAGCCGTCGATCAGCCCGGCCAGGGCCGGCTGCACGACCTGCAGCACAAACAGGCGGCGCGATGTCTCGTCCTCGGCCGCGCGAGCGGATTCAGTCAGATGCGTCCGCTCCAGCCGTTCGGCCACCGCCTCGTGCTTGCGCTCGATCAGGGCCAGGTCGCCCAGCAGGCGGCGGACCTCCGTGTCGCGCGCGCGGTCGGCGGCGCGGGCGTAGAATTCGCCGGCCTCCACCTCCATCACCGCGGCCTGGCGCCGCACTTCGTCGATCCGCAGCTCCTCGGCCAGCCAGACCGGATTCCGGCGCAGGAAGCCGGGCACGTCCTGGCGGGTGATCAGGGGCAGTTCCCGCCCGAATTTCCGCTCATAGAGAGCGAGAAGCTGGTTCCGGTGCCCGGCCTCCTCGGCCGACATACCGTCGAACACCGCTGCCGTGGCCGGGAAATCGTGCCGCAGCCGCATGGCGAAACTGGCATAGATGCGCGAATCCTCCTCCTCATTGGCGATGGCCAGGGCGAGGGTTTCGGCCTCCGACAGCTCCTCGAATCGCTTCATGCGCCTTCGTAACGCGGCGATGCAGGTGAGAGAAGGTTAATTAAATCAACTGTTTGGCGCGATCTGGACGCATTCTCGCTCGCAATCCGTGCCCCTTTCCGCCTCAGGCAGGCACGGGCACCCGTGCCACCAGCGGGTCCAGCATCGCCTCAACCTGCGCCGGCTCGTCCCAGGCCAGAGTCACCGTTACCACCGTCACGCGGGCGCGGAAGGCGGGCGGGATGCGGACGAAGTCCTTCTTCGTCGTCACGGGAATGGCGCGCAGCCGGTCGGCCTCCGCCATCAGCTCGCGCATATCGCCGGCGTCATAGGGGTAGTGGTCGGCATAGGAGGCGCGGCCGGCGATGATCGCACCGGCTTCCGACAGGGTGGCGAAGAACTTGCGGGGGTTGCCGATGCCGCAGAAGGCGAAGACCGCCTGGCCCGAAAGCTGTGCTGCTTCGGGCCCCGGCACTGTCCGGCAGCGGAGCACCGGCAGGCCCGGTGGCAACTGCGCAAGGGCACCGCATTCGTCATTCCCCATCAGCACGGCGGCCTGGGAGCGGGCGGCTGCCGTGGCCACCGGCTCGCGCAGTGGCCCGGCGGGAATCACCCTTGCATTGCCGAAGCCATAGGAGCCGTCGATGGTGAGGAAGGAGAGGTCCTTCTCCAGGGTCGGGTTTTGCAGCCCGTCATCCATGACCAGGGCCTGAGCCCCAGCTTCGATGGCCGCGCGGGCGCCCGCGGCCCGGTCCGCAGCCACCCAGGTCGGGCGCTCCGCGGCCAGCAGCAGCGCTTCGTCGCCCACCATCTCGCTGCCATGCTTGCCGGGCTCGACGCGGACAGGGCCGCGCAGCTTGCCGCCATAGCCACGGGTCAGGAAATGCACGGCCACGCCGCGGTTCGCCAGGCGGCGGCCCAGATCGAGGGCCAGGCTCGTCTTGCCTGCACCGCCCGCGGTCGCATTGCCGCAGCAGATCACCGGCACAGGAGCGCGCCAGCCTGGCTTCGCCACGCGACGCGCGGTGGCCGAGGCATAGAGGGCGGCGATGGGGGAGAGCAGGATGGGCGCGATTCCGCTGCCATCCCCGGTCCAGAAATCGGGGGCACGCATGGTGCCGTCTGGCGTCCTTATCCTGATGCCGCCCCGGCGCCCGCCCCGGATGGGGTGGCGGGGGGCAGAAGGGTCTCGATCGCGGCGGCCATCCGTTCGGGCAGGGCCCCGGCATCCGCCGCGATCCGGGCGGCGGCCGTGGTCATGGACCGGGCCCGGGCCGAATCGGTTAGCACGTTGCCCGCCGTCTCGGCCAGCGTGGCGGAATCCGCCACCCGGAGCGCTGCCCCGGCCCCGATCAGCCGGTCGGCGATGGCGGTGAAGTTGGTGGTGTGTGGGCCAAGCAGGATGGGGCAGCCCAGCCGGGCGGCTTCCAACGGGTTCTGCCCGCCATGGGGGACAAGGGAGCCGCCGATCAGCGCCGCGCCGGCGACGCGGTAGAGCAGCCCGAGTTCGCCGAGCGTGTCCGCGACATAGATTTCCGTGTCCGGTTCCGGCAGCGCATCGGCGGAGCGCAGCGCGACCGGCATCGCGGTGCCATCCGGGAGGGTTTCCAGCTCCCGCGCCAGAGCAGGGCCGCGCTCGGGATGGCGGGGCGCGACGATTGTCAGCAGGTCGGGAAGGCGGGCGCGCAGGCGGGCATGGGCCTCGGCGACCTGGATTTCCTCGCCGGGATGGGTGCTGGCGGCCAGCAGCACGGGGCGGGCGCCGATCGCGCGGCGAAGCGCGGCAAGCGCCTCATCCGGCGCGGGTAGCGGGCGGGCGGCGAATTTGAGGTTGCCCCAGGGCCGCGCGCCGGCCGCGCCCAGGGCGCGCAGGCGGGCGGCGTCCAGCTCGGTCTGCGCGATCACCAGGCGGAAGCTGCCGAAAAGGCGCCGTGCTGCCGAGGGCACCCACGCCCAGGCGCGCGCCGACCTTGCGGAAAGCCGCGCATTCACCAGGGCGATCGGCACATCCCGTGCGGCGGTGGCCAGAATCAGGTTCGGCCAGATCTCGCTTTCAATGAACACCGCCGCGTCCGGGCGCCAGCCATCGAGGAAGCGTGTGACATGGGCAGGTACGTCCAGCGGCACGAAGCGGTGCTGCACCCGTGGCGCGACCGGGGCCGGCAGCCGCGCGGCCAGCAGCTTCGCCGCCGTGACAGTGCCGGTGGTCACCAGGAAACGCAGGGCCGGGCGAGTGGCGGCCAGCGCCTCGATCAGGGGGATGGCGGAAAGGCTTTCCCCGACGCTGGCGCCATGCAGCCAGAGCAGGGGCCCGGGCGGACGGTCCGCGCCCTCGCCGCGGCGCTCATTTAGCCGGGTCGGCTCTTCCTTGCCACGGCGGGCGCGGTGGGCGAGCCAGAGGGGCAGAAGGGGCGCGGCCAGGCAGGTCGCCACGCGCCAAGCCAGCAATGGCAGGTCACCGCGCCAGCCGCCAGTCAGGGGCGGGGCGCTCAAGCGTGGCGGGCCGGTGTCACGCCGCATTTCCATGCGGGGCGGCGGAGGGCGCAGCCGTTTCCGGCGGCGGGAAGGCGGGTGGGGCACGGCGGGCCAGAGCCTGGGCGGCGGCGAACTCCGCCTCCGCGCCCTTGCCGGCGCGGCGCGCCTCAGCCCAGGCATCGGCCGTGTCGCAGGCCTCCGTCAGCGCTGCCTCTACCGCCGCGCGCCCGGCCTCGGCGGCGTGGGGCGGCACGGTAAAGGGCGGGTGCAGCACGATCAGGCCGCGCGCGAAGGGCAGGGGGATCACCATCCGGTCCCAGGAGCGAAGGCGGAAGCTGCGCGTGGTGGCGGCCGCATAGGGGAAGACGGGAGCACCGGAAACGGCGGCGAGCTGCCCCACCCCGGCGGCGGCCACCCGGCGCGGCCCGCGCGGACCGTCGGGGGTAATGGCCACCACCCCTTCCTTGCGGAGGATTTTCAGCATGGTCCGCAGCGCTTGGCTGCCACCCTTGGAGGTGGAGCCGTAGATCATGTCGAGGTCGAAGCGCGCCACCACCTCGCCGATGAAGACGCCGTCCCGGTGCTGGGAGACGAGAACCTGTGGCCGTTTGGGGCGCAGGGCCGGCACCAGCCGCTGCATCCCGATCCAGGGGCGCGGGCCGAGGGCGATTCGCTCGTGCCAGAAAGACAGGATGATGGGGCCCGGCCGCTCCCGCAGGGCGGCGATGGCCGCGTCTCCCACCAGGGTCCAGCGCGTCGTGCGGTGGACCAGGGCGATGTAGAGCCCCAGCAGCCAGGCCGCGAGCGCGAGGAAACGGGGATGGCGTGTCAGGCGCCGGAGCATCGGAGGGGTGCCATGGGGGAGGCGCCCGTAGCATGGGTGGGCCGCGAGGTCACGGGCGGGCATGAACCGGCCGTCGTGTCTGGGCGGCGTCAGCCATCACCGGGTGGACGACACAGTCCGGGATTGTGGTAAGGCGGCGGCCCGGCCTGGGCTGCTACCGGCGGTGCAGCGCCTGCTCCATCTGGTCCAGCAGGCGGAAAACCTCTCCCGTGTAGCGCTCATAAAGCGACCGCACGCGCCGGGCGTAGCCAGGGAGGGCCTCCCCGAGCACCGGCGGGATATGCGCGAAGGCGACCGGCACGCCGCCCTGCTGCCGGGCCCAGCGCAGCGCCTCCAGATGGATACGGTTACACCAGTAGCCGCCCATGCTGCCGGGATTGCCGACCTTCTCGGCCTTGGCACCCAGGGCGAAGCTGGATTCCTCGACACGGTTGAACCAGCCGGCCGGCACCAGCCCCGGGCGCTCGATCGCATTCGCGAAGGGCTCGAGGATCACATGCTCCGAGGTGAGCCCGCCCTCGCCCATGGCGAAGACGCCTGACCATCGCTGGCTCGCCAACAGGGCGCGAAAGGCCTTCAGGCCCTCATCGCCGACCTGAAGCAGCGCACCGTGATAGCGCTTGGGCCGCTGGGCCAGGACGCGGTTGAGCACCTCCTGGCTGGCATTCGTGCCAGCGAGCCACCCCTTGGGGCCGAAAGGGGCGAACCCCGTCAGCAGAATCATCCCGTCCCAGCCCTCTCCCGGATCAGGCAAACCCAGTGCGCCGTTACGGAATCATACCGTATCGAGCTTGGCCTGAACACCGGAGTTGCCGGGTACAGAGATGCCTGGACCAGCGGGAAGAGCCTGATCCAGGGGAGGCGCTGGCAGGGGCCTAGAGCAGGCCGAGCATCGCCAGTTCGCGGCGCAGCTTCGGCGGAAGCGCCTCGATGCCTTCGGCCGCCACATCGCCTTCCCGCAGGTCGGGCGGTGCGTCCTCGGCCGCCAGGTAGCGCCAGCCCTGGAAGGCCTTCACCGGACGGGACTGCACCCGGACCAGTCCGGGCTGGAGAATGAGTGCGGAGGCGGCGGTGCCGTCGGCGCGCTTGACCGGCTCAATCGCCAGAATGCGCTGGCGGACGCAGAGGATGCCGGCCACCACCCAGTAGATGGAGCCGCCCTCCAGGATTTCCGGCGCCCGCTTGGGGGTCATGCGGGTGACGTGGCGCAGCCCCTCCGCGCTGCTGGCGCGCTGGGCTTGGCCGCGCTCCAGGGCGGCTACGTCCTTCGGCCCTACGGCCAGCTTGATAAGATGCAGCACGCCCCGCGATCTGCGCCCTGCGCTGCCCCGGCGCAAGGCGGGTCTTGCTGCCGGGTGGCGTGGGGCGGGGCCGGTCTCCGGTCAGGCCTCGCGCCAGGGCAGGACCTTCCACAACTCGCCGTAGCGCTCATTCTGCGCCTTCAGCTCGTTGGTGAAGGCCACGGCGTCCAGGTAGCGCAGCGGCAGAAGCTGCTCATCGGCCAGGCGGATGAATTCAGGGTCCTTCATCACCTCGCCCACGGCATCCGACAGCACGCGCATGACCTCAGGCGGCGTGCCGGCCGGCGCAGCCAGGCCGCGCAGCGCGCCCTCTACCAGGTCGATCCCCTGTTCGCGCATGGTCGGGATCTCGGCTGCGCCGCTCCAGCGCTCCCGCGCCATCTGGCCGAGGCAACGCATCAGGCCCTGGCGCAAGTCTGGCGCCCCTTCGCCCATGTTCAGCGCGCCAATGTCCACATCCCCCGCCACCACCGCCTGCCGCACGGCGGAGGAGCCGGAATAGGGCACATGGGTCAGGCGGACGCCTGTCGCCCGTTCCAGGGACAGGATGGCGATATGGTCGTCCGAGCCGACCCCCGTCGTGCCATAGGTCAGCGCACCCGGCCGGGCGCGCGCGGCGGCGAGCAGCGCCTTCAGGTTGGCATGCGGGCTCTTCGCGCTGACGAAAACGCCGCCCGGATCATCCACGACATTGGCGATGGGGGCGAGGTCGGCCATCGCATACTGGGTGCGGCGCTCCATCGGCATCGTCAGGATGGTCGGCGCGTTGATGAAGCCGATGGTCAGCCCATCCTTTCGGGCGCGCGCCAGCGCCGCATATCCGATCTCTCCGCCCGCGCCGGGGCGGTTCACCACCACCACGGGCTGCCCCAGGCGGGGCTCCAGCAGCCGCGCCACGGTGCGGGCGGCGACATCCGTGCCGCCCCCGGGGGCAAAGGCCACGATCATCTCCAGCGGACGGTTGGGCCAGCCGGCGGCGCGGGCAGGGCGGGCGGACCCCGAGGCCAGCGCCGCGGCGGCTCCGGCCAGGAGGGGAAGCTTGCGGCGGGTGATTATCACGCGGGACGTCTCCGGGGATCGGCTTGGGGCCGGATCGGTTGTTCTGAATTTTCCGGGCGCGGGCACGGCGGGTGCCCGGCTGCTATGCGTCAGTCGAAAAGGTCCGGGTCGGTCCGGCACACGCGGTCATAGATCGGCTGGAAGTGCAGCCAGGCCATGAAGGGGGTCGCGAGGTGGTCACGCGAATGCGCGGCGGCCTCGGGCGGAACCATCTTCAGCGGATGGCCCGACGCCTCGGCCTTGAGCTGAATCTCGCAGGCGCGCTCGGCGGCGATGAACCACCAGGCGGCCTCGTCCACGCTCTCCAGCCCGGCGCTGAACAGCCCGTGATTCTGGTGGATGGCGATCTTGGCCTTGCCGAAGGCGGCGGCCACGCGATGGCCCGCCGAGCGTTCCACCACCACGGCGCCCGCTTCCTCCGTGATCACGGCCTGGCCGTCGCCATAGAAGCCGCAGGCGGTCTGGGTGATCGGGTCCAGCGGGCGACCCAGTGCGGCCCAGGCCATGCCGTTCAGCGTGTGCATGTGGCAGGAGGCCAGCACATGCGGATTGGCCTCGTGGATGGCCGCGTGCAGGACAAAGCCCGCGCGGTTCACCGCCCAGCTTCCCTCCAGCACCTTGCCGTCATGGTCCACCAACAGAAGGTCGGAAACCTTCACCCGCCCGAAATCCATGGCGAAGGGGTTGGTCCAGTACAGGTCGGGGTGCTCGGGATCGCGCACCGTGATGTGGCCGGCGAAGCCGTATTCGTAGCGCAGGTTGGCAAAGACGCGGCAGGCGGCGGCCAGGCGCTGCTTCCGGTGCAGCCGCTCCTCTTGCACCGTTTCGAACACCGGCGGCGTCGGGAAGTAGAGCCCCTCCTGGTCCGGCTGGTAGATTGAGCGCTTGCGCACGACATTCATGGTGACCTCTCCTCCTGCCGCGGCGCGCTGTGGCGGCGCCTTCTGCCTGGGAGGGAAGGCTGGCAGGGCCGATCATTGCCGTCCAATGCGGTTTGCCGGCATTATTGATGCCGCGAGGGCATCAATGCTGGATCTCCGTCAGTACCGTTCCTTCGTGGCCGTGGCAGAGGAACTGCATTTCGGACGCGCCGCGGCACGGCTCCACCTCGCCCAGCCCGCCCTGACGCGGCAGGTGCAGGCGATGGAGGCGCATCTCGGGATCAGGCTGTTCCAGCGCACCCAGCGGCGCGTGGCGCTGACACCGGCCGGAAGCCTGCTGCTGGACCGCGCGCGGTCCATTCTGCGCGCTGCGGCCGAGGCAGAACGGGACGCGCGCCGCGCGGCGGCGGGGGAACTGGGGCAGCTGACAATCGGCTTCGTCCACTCCTCGACCTATGGCCTGCTTCCGGACCTTCTGCAGCGCTTCCGCCTTGCCTGCCCCGGGGTAGAACTGCAGTTGCGGGAGATGCGTACCCCCGAGCAGATCGGCGCCATCGCGAGGGAAGCCATCGATATCGGCCTGATCCGTCCCTTCAATCTTCCGAAGGAAGTGGAGGCGGCCCCGATCTTCGAGGAGAGCTTCATCGTGGCCTTGCCGGCCACCCACCCATTGGCCGGGCGCGGTGCGCTGACACTGCTGGAGTTGGCGGAGCAGCCCTTCGTCATGTTCTCCGAGCACGAGAGCCCGATGTTCCATTCGGCCACGGTGGCTATGTGCGAACGTTCCGGCTTCCGGCCCCGCACGGCGCAGGAAGCGACCCATGTGCATACCGTGCTGGGGCTGGTCGCCAGCGGCTTTGGCATTGCCATCGTGCCGGACATCGTGAGGCGGCTGTCCATGGCGAATGTCGCCTATGCGACCATCGCCGACGGGCCGCCGCCCATCCAGGTGCTGCTCGCCTGGTCGCGATCCGGGCGGACGCCGGCGAGCGAGGCCTTCCGCCGCGTCGCCCAGTCCTATCTGCGGGAGGGCGCGGTGCGGCGCGCCTGAATGTCTTTTTCCAGGCTTGGAAGGGCAGCATCGGTGGCAGCCTTCGCGAGCCGTCTCTTACCGGTCGGTTAGGGAATTGTCGGCAAACTGCGCGCCAGTCACAGCCAGGAGCCGGCCCTCGCCATGCGCGCGTTCCAGAACCTTTCCGTCGCCCGGAAGCTCGGCGCCACTGCCGGCCTGGCGATGCTGCTGCTGACGGGGCTCGTCGGCCTCGTCTGGTCCGAATTGCAGGGGGTGGCACAGCAGCAGGACGCCCTGCGTACCGCCTCCCGCGTGCTGGCCCTGGTGGAGCAGGCGCACGGTCGTGCCGCCCAGGCCCCCGTAGCGGAGGCCGAGCTGGGCCATGCGCAGGACCGGGCCACCGCGGAGGCCGCCGCGCGGAAGGCCCTCGAGGATTTGTCCGCGGCCCGGAGCCTGGCGGAGGAGGCCGCGGCGGCAACGGCCCTGCCGGCCGCGCGCGACGCGGCGCAGGCTGCCATCCCTGTCACGCGCGCCTATGAGGCCGCCATCACCCGGATGCTGGAGGCGCGCCGCCGCATGATCGAGGCGCGCGATGATCGCCTCTACCGCCTTAACAGCGAGTTCGACCAGGGGCTGGAGGCCGTGCTGGGCGCGCTGGATTTCGAGGTGCCCGACCGGTCCCAGATCGATGAGATGCGCGGCCGCGTGATGGCCTTCAGCAACGCCGCGAACGAGGTGCGCCTGGCCGTCCAGCGCTTCCTGATCACCGGGGAGGAGGTGCAGGCGCGCCGCGTGCGCCGCGCCATCGCGCAGCAGCGGGTGCATCTGCGGGGCGTGCTGTCCTATGGCATGTCGGACCGGTTGAAGGAGGATGTGGGCCGCCTCGGCACCGTGGCGACGGGCCTGTCGGAGGCTTCGGAGACGATCCTCGCGACACTGGATGAGCTGGCCAAGATCCGGCAGGAGGCGACGGAGCCCGCCGCCGCCGCGGTGCGTGCGGCCTTCAGCGAGGCCAACCGCTTGCTGCGTGACGACGAGGTCGCGCGGCGCGGCGCGATGGACAGGGCGCTGAAGGATGTGGAGGACTTCACCCTCTGGATTGGCTGCGCCGTGGCGCTGATCCTGCTCGCCTCCTCCTGGGTCAGCGCGCGGGCGATCGGAGGGCCGCTGCGCCGCGCCGCCGCCCGGGTGCGCGCCATTGCCTCGGGTGACACCGCCGCGGGCGGCGCGGAGGAGGCGCGCGACCGCGCGGCCCGGGACGAGACCGGCCGGATCGCCGCCGCGCTGGAGGATCTGCGCGGCACGGTGGGGCGCGCCTTCGCCCAGGCGCAGATGATCGAGCAGATGCCGCTGGGCCTGATGGCCGCCAATCCCGATCTGGTCGTGACGCATACCAATGCCGAAATGGGCGTGGTGCTCGCTCGGCTGGGCGTAACCGAGACGGTGGTGGGCCGCCCCTTGGACGCACTGCCGATGGAGGGGCTGACGGAGCTGCGCGCCCTGCTGTCCGATCCCGCCACCCTGCCGTATCGCACGCGGCTGCGGATCGGGGTGGAAGTGGTCGATCTCCAGGCCTCGCCCATTACGGATGGCACAGGGGCCTATGCCGGGCCGATGCTGACCTGGCGTCTGGCGACAGAGGAGGCGCGCCTGGCCGACACCTTCGAGGCGGAAGTGGGCGCCGTGGTGGAGAACCTGGCCGGCCAGGCCGAGCAGCTGCGCCGTGCGGCCAGTGAGGTGCATGGCACCGCCGACCGGTCAGGCCGCGAGGCCGCGCAGGTGGCCGAGGCCGCCGCCCGGGCAAATGGCGAGGTGGGCGCCGTAGCCGCCGCCGCTGAGGAAATGGCAGCCAGCATCACGGAGATCACCCGCCGCGTGGCCGAGGCAGCGGAGGTGGCCGCCCAGGCCGTTTCCGAGGCGCGAGCGACGGACAACACGGTGCGGGGCCTGTCCGACAGCGCGGCGCGGATCGGCGATGTGGTGCGGCTGATTGGCGACATCGCCGGCCAGACCAACCTGCTGGCGCTCAATGCCACGATCGAGGCGGCGCGGGCCGGCGAGGCCGGGCGTGGCTTCGCGGTGGTGGCGAGCGAGGTGAAGACCCTGGCCGCCCAGACCGCCAAGGCAACGGAGGAGATCTCCACCCAGATCCAGCAGATGCAGGCTGCCACGTCAGGCGCGGTGGAGGCGATCCGCGGCATCGGCGAGACGGTGGAGCGGACCAGCGGCATCGCGACCGCCATCGCGGCCGCGGTGGAGCAGCAGGGCGCAACGACGCGGGAAATTGCCCGTAGCGCCGCCCAGGTAGCCGGGGGTACGGATACGGTGAACCAGGCCATCACCGGCGTTCGGGCCGCCGCGGAGGAAACGGGGGCCGCCGCCGGCAGCATGCTGGCCGCTACGGAAGCGCTGGCCGGGCAGACCGTCATCCTGCGGGAGAAGTCAGCGGGGTTCCTGCAGGCGGTCCGTGCCGCCTAAGCGGAGGGGCGCCCCGGGTTGCGAAACCGGGTCGCCACACCCTATTTGCCCGCCTGCCCTTCCCGGCGGCCAGTCTCGGCAGGGAATGCCGGCGGGAGAGTTTGTTGCATGGTTCATCGGATTGCGGTCGCCGGCGCCACCGGACAGATGGGGCGCGAGATCGTCAAGACCCTGGCGGAGCGGGAGTTCCCGGCCGCTTCCGTGGCCGCGCTGGCTACAGGCCGCGCGGTGGGGGGGGCGATCTCCTATGGCGAGCAGAACCTGCCTGTGACAGCGGTGGAGCGGCATGACCTGGCCGCGACTGATCTTCTTTTCCTCGCGCCCGGCACGCCGGCGCCCGTTACCCTCGCCCGCAAGGCGGTGGCGGCCGGCTGCGCCGTGGTGGACGCGACGGGCATGGGTGATCCCGACGCCCCCGTGGTGGTGCCCGAGGTGAATCCGGGCGCCCTGGCCGCGAATCCACGAATCGTGGCCTCGCCGCCCTCCGGCGCCGTCCTGCTGGCCATGGTGCTGCACCCGCTCCAGGCGCTGGGCGGGCTGGTGCGGGTGGTCGCCACCTCACTCGATCCAGTTTCCGGCCTCGGCAAGGACGCCATGGACGAGCTGTTCAGCCAGACCCGCGGCATCTTCGTGAACGACATGGCGACCCCCGAGCAGTTCACCAAGCCGATCGCGTTCAACCTGATCCCCCATGTCGGGGAGTTCGGCGAGGGCGGGCTGACTGATGAGGAGGAGGCGATCGCGGAGGATGCGGGGCGCCTGCTGGGCGGCGTGCCGGTGGCCGTCACCTGCGTGCGGGTGCCGGTCTTCATCGGCCAGTCGCTCTCCATTCACGCCGTTTTCGACCGGCCCGTGGAAGAGGCCGAGGCGCGGGAGGCCATCCGGGGTGCGCCGGGCCTGACCCTGCTCGATCGTCGGGACGATGGTGGGTACATCACCCCGCTGGAGACGGTAGGGGAGGATCCGATCTTCGTCTCCCGCCTGCGGGCCGACTCCACTGTGCCGAATGGCCTCGCCCTGTGGTGCGCGGGGGACAACCTGCGCAAGGGCGGCGCGCTGAACGCCGTGCAAATCGCTGAGGAGATGGCCCGCCGGGGCGCACTGCGCGGCTGAGGCGCCAGGAAGCCTGCGGTTACAAGGGTCTGGAGCGTGTGGGTGGTCTCGGACCGCCGGCGCCCTTGGGTTCCCATTTGCGACTTCTTCGCAACATGTTGATTTCGTGCAATTGACGCTATGCGGTGCCGCACCATAAAAGCCCCGCAGCCCCGCGCGGAACTGTCACGCGCGGCGAGCGAGAATGCAGGACGCCGCATGGCCCATTCCAACGACTCGCGCGAGGCCGTCATGATCGGCCGCCGTACGGACGGCACCATCGTCCGCCGGCCGCTCTCTCCGCATCTGCAGGTCTATGACATGATGCAGATGACCAGCGCGCTTTCCATCATGCACCGCATCACCGGCAGCGCCTGGGCAGTCGGACTGGTCTTCTTCGTCTGGTGGCTCGCGGCTGCCGCGGCGGGGCCGGATGCCTATGCCGACGTGCAGTGGTTCATGGGCAGCTTTATCGGCGTGATCGTGCTGTTCGGCATTACGGTCGCGGCTTGGTACCACGTCCTCGCCGGGGTCCGGCACCTGATGTGGGACTACGGGTACGGCTACGATATCCCGACCACCTACCGCACCGGCTGGCTGGTCATCATTGGCACGGGCGTGATGACGGTCCTCACCTGGATCGTAGCCATCATCGCCTGGGCATCGTGAGGAGGCGCGCATGAGCGACCATCAGGCCCGGCTCCAGACCCCGCTCGGCCGCGTCCGGGGCTTCGGCTCCGCCAAGAACGGCACCCATCACTGGTGGATGCAGCGCGTCACCTCCATCGTGATGCTGCCACTGGTCATCTGGTTCACCTTCTCCATCGCTGCCCATGCGGGCGAGCCCTATGAGGTGATGGCGGAGTGGATCGGCCGGCCTTTCAACGCCGTGCTGCTTCTGGTGCTGATCACCATCGGTTTCTATCACACGGCCAGCGGCCTTCAGGTGGTGGTGGAGGACTATGTCCGCCCGGACCGGGCTGTCATGGCGGTGAACCTGGCGGTCAAGTCCATCCTGACGCTGCTGGGCCTCCTGGCAGCGCTGTCCGTTCTCCGGCTGGCCATCTGATGGCCTCCGCGCGGCACCCTATCCCGGACCGCGCCCCGGCTACCTATATTCCGAATCAGGCCGGGCGCCCGCGCGCCCGGCTTCCGCGCCTTCCCGGGCGCGCCGAGTTCAACGCCCCCCGTGGCGCCGTATCAGGCGCCTCCCCGGGCGACAGCACATGCGCCGCGACCGGCGCCAAGACCGACGAGAGCCCGCGATGAACGCCATCAGCCAGCCCCCGCGCCCCGGTATCAACGGCGGCGCCTACCGGATCGTGGATCATACCTATGACGTGGTGGTGGTCGGCGCCGGCGGCGCGGGGCTTCGCGCCACCTTCGGCATGGGGGCGGCCGGTCTGAAGACCGCCTGCATCACTAAGGTCTTCCCCACCCGGTCGCACACCGTGGCTGCCCAGGGCGGTGTCGGCGCCTCCCTCGGCAATATGGGCGAGGATGACTGGCGCTGGCACATGTACGACACCGTGAAGGGGTCGGACTGGCTGGGTGACCAGGACGCCATCGAGTACATGTGCCGAGAGGCCGTGCCGGCGATCATCGAGCTTGAGCATTTCGGCGTGCCGTTCTCCCGCACCGAGGACGGCAAGATCTATCAGCGCCCCTTCGGCGGCCACATGCAGCATTACGGCAAGACGCCGGCGATGCGCGCCTGCGCTGCCGCCGACCGCACGGGCCACGCGATCCTGCACACGCTGTACCAGCAGTCGCTGAAGCATAACTGCGAGTTCTTCGTCGAATACATCGCCCTCGACCTGATCATGGACGAGGAAGGCGCCTGCCGTGGCGTGATGGCGTGGAACCTTGAGGACGGCACGATCCACCGCTTCCGCGCCCAGACGACGGTCATGGCGACGGGCGGCTTCGGCCGCGCCTGGTTCTCCTGCACCTCCGCCCATACCTGCACGGGCGATGGCAATGGCATGGTGCTGCGCGCTGGCCTGCCGCTGCAGGACAATGAGTTCGTGCAGTTCCACCCGACCGGCATCTATGGCTCGGGCTGCCTTGTCACCGAGGGTGCGCGCGGCGAGGGCGGTTACCTCACCAATTCCGAGGGTGAGCGCTTCATGGAGCGCTATGCGCCGACGGCGAAGGACCTGGCGTCCCGCGACGTCGTCTCCCGCGCGATGTCCATGGAGATCCGCGAGGGGCGTGGCGTCGGCCCGCTGAAGGACCACATCCACCTGCATCTGGAGCATCTGGGCGCGGAACTGCTGCATGAGCGCCTGCCCGGCATCTCCGAGACGGCGAAGATCTTCGCCGGCGTGGATGTGACGAAGGAGCCGATCCCGATGCTTCCGACCGTCCATTACAACATGGGCGGCATCCCCACGAACATCCATTGCGAGGTTCTGCGCCCGACGCCGACCGACCAGGATGCGACGGTGCCCGGCCTGATGGCGGTGGGCGAGGCGGCCTGCGTCTCCGTGCATGGCGCCAACCGCCTCGGCACCAACTCGCTGCTCGACCTCGTGGTTTTTGGCCGCGCCGCCGCGCTGCGCGCCAAGGACACGATCAAGCCCGGCGCCACCCAGGCGCCGCTGCCGCAGGGCGCGGGCGAGAACGCGCTCGCCCGTCTGGACCGCGTTCGCTACGCCAAGGGCAGCACGCCGGTCGCCGAGCTGCGCGTGACGATGCAGCGCACGATGCAGGCCCATGCCGCGGTGTTCCGCACCTCTGATCTGCTGAAGGAGGGTGTGGAAAAGATGGCGAAGGTGGCCCAGGGCTACAGCGACATCCGCATCGCCGACCGCAGCCTGATCTGGAACAGCGACCTCGTCGAGGCGATGGAGCTGGACAACCTGATCGGCAACGCGCTGACCACGGTTGTGGGCGCCGAGGCCCGGCATGAGTCCCGGGGCGCACATGCGCATGAGGACTATCCCGAGCGCGACGACCAGAACTGGATGAAGCACACGCTCGCCTGGGTTGATGACAAGTATCAGGTGCGGCTTGACTATCGCGACGTGAAGATGCGGACCCTCACCAATGAGGTTCAGGTCTTCCCGCCCAAGGCCCGCGTTTACTAGGGCGTGGTTCACCACGCTCTAGCCCTTTATTGGATCGCGCGATTCACGCCCTCGGCGGTCGCGCTCTAGGAAGCCCGGAACCCATGGCGACCTTTACCCTTCCGAAGAACTCCACCGTCTCGACAGGCCAGACCTACAAGGCCGAGGCGGGCGCGAAGAATGTCCGTTCGTTCAAGATCTATCGCTGGGATCCAGACACGGGCGAGAACCCGCGGATGGACACCTACGAGATCGATCTCGACAAGTGCGGTCCGATGGTTCTGGACGCGCTGATCAAGATCAAGAACGAGGTGGACACCACGCTGACCTTCCGGCGCTCCTGCCGTGAGGGCATCTGTGGTTCCTGCGCGATGAACATCGACGGGCTGAACACGCTCGCCTGCCTCAAGCCCATCGAGGACGTGGCCGGTGAGGTGCGGATCAACCCGCTGCCGCATATGCCCGTGGTGAAGGACCTGGTGCCGGATCTCAGCCAGATCTACGCCCAGCTCACCTCCATCCAGCCCTGGCTGAAGGCCGACACGGCCCCGCCGCCGGACAGCGAGCGGCTGCAGTCCAAGGAAGAGCGCGCGAAGCTCGACGGGCTCTGGGAGTGCATCCTGTGCTTCTGCTGCTCCACCGCGTGCCCCTCTTACTGGTGGAACGGCGACCGTTATCTCGGCCCGGCCGTGCTGCTGCAGGCCTATCGCTGGATCGCGGACTCCCGTGACGAGTACACGGGCGAGCGCCTGGACCAGCTCCAGGATCCCTTCCGCCTGTACCGCTGCCACACCATCATGAACTGTGCCCGGACCTGCCCGAAGGGGCTGAACCCGGCCGAGGCGATCGGCAACATCAAGATGCTGCTCGCCGAGCGCGAGGGCTGAGAAAAGGCCGGGGGAGGGTATCCCCCGGCTTCCTTTTTTACTTTGTCAGTCTGAGGTGCGCCGTTGAGCATGCGCGCCAACACGCCGTGAGGGTCGCGATTATCGGTGCCGGGCCGGCGGGCCTCGCGGCGGCCGAAAAGCTGGCCGAGGCCGGCGCTGTGGTCACCGTTTTCGACCGCATGGCCTCTCCCGCCCGCAAGTTCCTGCTGGCCGGCCGGGGCGGGCTGAACATCACGCATTCCGAGCCGCTTGACCGGTTCCTCGACCGCTACGGCCCCGCCCGTGCGCGTCTGGAGCCCGCCATCCGCGCCTTCCCGCCCGAGGCGCTGCGCGAGTGGTGCCATGGCCTCGGGCAGGAAACTTTCATCGGCTCCTCCGGCCGGGTCTTCCCCACCGCTTTCAAAGCCGCGCCGCTTTTGCGCGCCTGGCTCCGCCGGCTGGACGGGCTGGGCGTACGGCTACACGCCCGCGCGCAATGGGAAGGCTGGAGCGAGGACGGCGCGATCCGCTTCGCCGACGGTCGGGCCGAGCGGCCGGACGCGGTTCTCCTGGCCTTGGGCGGCGCCTCCTGGCCCAGGATGGGATCGGATGGCGGCTGGGCGCCGGTACTGGCGGCCCAGGGCGTGCGGGTGCTGCCCTTCTCCCCGGCCAACGCCGGTGTGCTGATCGCCTGGTCCGATCTCCTGCGGGAACGTCATGCCGGCACGCCGCTCAAGCGTATCGCCCTTTCGGTCGGCGAGGCGCGGGTGAGGGGTGAAGCGGTGCTTACGCGCTCCGGGCTGGAAGGTGGGGCCGTTTATGCCCTCTCCGCCCCGATCCGCCTGGCCCTGGCCGGCAGCGGGCCGGTCCTGCTGCATATGGATCTGCGGCCTGACCTGTCGGTAGAAGATTGTACGACGCGGCTGGCGGCACCGCGCCGGGGCCAGTCCCTTTCTAACTATCTGCGCCGCAGCCTCGCCCTGGCGCCTGTCGCGGTCGCGCTGCTACGGGAAGTAGGGGCGGTGCCCCAGGATCCAGGCGCGCTCGCCGCGCGGATCAAGGCGCTTCCCTTGCCGCTGACCGGCTTCGCGGGCCTGGATCGCGCGATTTCGACCGCCGGAGGAATCGACTGGACAGAAGTTGGCGGCGATTACGCCCTGCTGAAGCGCCCCGGCACCTTCGTCGCTGGGGAGATGCTGGATTGGGAGGCGCCGACCGGTGGCTACCTTCTCCAGGCCTGTTTTGCCACGGGGCGTGCCGCCGCCGAGGGCGTATTGCGGCATCTCGCCTCCCGCGGCTGACCACCCGCGCCGTTCCGCCGGGAGAATGGACTGGCGCCGCCGCCGCTCTGCATGCTGTCCTCCTGTCCTAAGCTGCCTGTCCGAGGCAGAGGAGGACTGCTTGAAGCTCAACCCCTATCTGTTCTTCGATGGGAACTGCGAGGAGGCCTTCCGCTTCTACGCGAAGATCCTGGGCGGCGAGATCATCGCCATGCTGCCGCATCGCGGCACGCCGGCCGAGGCGCATGTGCCGCCGGAATGGCAGGACAAGATCATGCATGCCAGCATGACCGTTCCCGGCGGCGTCCTGATGGCTTCCGATGCTCCACCGGGTCAGCATAATAAGCCTCAGGGCTTCTCGGTCGCGCTGCACCTGAACGATCCGGCCGAAGCCGAGCGCATCTTCCATGCCCTGGCCGAGGGCGGCCAGGTGCAGATGCCCTTCGGGGAAACCTTCTGGGCTCTCCGCTTCGGCATGTTGGTGGACCGCTTCGGAACGCCCTGGATGGTAAACGTGCACCGCCCAGCCGAGGCCGGGCACCCAGCCTCAGGCCACGCCGTTAGCCCTTAGGAATTCCAGCATCAGCCGCCATCCGGCCTCGGCCACTTCCTTCCGGTAGCTCGGGCGGTAATCGGCATGGAATCCGTGCGGAGCGCCTGGATAGATCACGAGCGTGAAGCGCTTGCCGGCTCCGCGCATTGCCGTCTCCATCTGGCGGAGATCCGAGACCGGGATGCCCGTATCGGCCTCGCCATAGAGGCCGAGGATCGGGCATTTGATATCCGCCACCGACCGCAATGGCGTGCGCGGCGTGATGGCGCTGGGCTGCCCGCCCACAGGGCCGTACTAGGCGACGCCCGCCTTCGGCCGGGCATTCTGCGCGGCATATTCCCACACATTCCGCCCGCCCTGGCAGAAGCCGATGATCACCAGCTTGTCGGCATTGCCGCCATCCGCGGTGGCCCAGGCGCAGCTGGCGTCCAGGTCGCGGAACAACTCGTCATCCGCCTTGCGCATGGCGATGGCGGCGGCGGACTGCACATCCGGCGCGTTTTTCGGGTCGCCCTGCCGCACATAGTAGTCGGGCGCGGTAGCCGGGCAGGTCACGATCGCCCGCCGGGACATCACGTCGCCAGCGACAAGGCCGTCTGTGCGTGTGGTCACGATGGTCTGCGCCACCACCGGCCCGGCTGCGAGAGTATAACCGGCACCGATTCCCACCGAACCGACAAAGCTGCGGCGCCCCAGCCGCTCGAAGACCGGCGGTGAGATCATTTCCTCCGCGGGCGGCGTTTCAGTCCGGCTGGTCATGGCGGGCTCCTCCGGAAGCGCCGCATCCTACACAGGCCCGCCCCGCCGATGCGCCGGGATTCCGGTGCCACACGCCCCGGTGGGGCGGCGGGGTTCCGCGACGTGGAAACGAGCTGCCGGTTCCTCAGATCGCGAAGTTCAGCGGCTCGGCCGATGGCCGCTGCAGCCCGGCTGCCTGCGCCCGGCGGAGCAGATCCTCTAGGGTCAGTCCTTCCAGCCGTTCGCGAAGGGCCTCGTCCAATTCACCCCAGAGGGGCGCCACGACCTTGCCGTGCAGCGCACCTGAGAGATCGCTGCTGCCCTCCATGCCATCCGCCACAGCCGCGACAGCCTCGGAAAGGCGGATCTCACGCGGGCGGCGGCCGAGGCGATAGCCACCGCGCGGGCCGCGCACCCCCTCCAGCAGTCCGGCGCGGGAGAGGGCCTGGAAGACGGGCTCGATTCCCCGGCGTGCGGCGCCCAGGCGATCTGCCACCTCGGCGCCGCCGGCCACCGGGCCATTCGCCCCGCGGCCGGCATGGAAGGCCACGTCCAGCAGCACGGAAATGGCGGTCATGGCGCGATCCTGGCGCAGGAGTCGGAAGGGCTGTTGCATCCTCTCTATCTACGCATCTGAGGCGTGGATATCCAGGGTGGCCCTGACGGATATGGACAGGTGGGCCACCCCTCCACCGGTCCCTGCCGGCTGTCCAGTTAGTTGGGCGACACTTCCATGACGGCAGTCCAACGCCCTTGCGCAACGCCGCCACCGGGCGCAGCACAGCAACAGAAAGGACTGTCCCATGCCCCACATCATCGACAGTGTCGCACAGCTTGAAGCCCTCTATGGCGTGCCGAACGACGCCTCCACCGTGAAGGAAGTGCCCGTGATCACGCCGGAATACAGGGCGATGATCGAGGCCTCGCCCTTCGCCGCGCTGGCGACCAGTGGGCCGGAGGGACTGGACTGCTCCCCGCGCGGCGACCGGGTGGGGGAACTGGTGCGCGTCGCCGATGCGCGCACCTTGCTGATGCCGGACCGGCGCGGCAACAACCGGGTGGATTCGCTGCGCAACATCGTGCGCGACCCGCGTGTGGGGCTGATGTTCCTCATCCCCGGGCACGGCAACGCATTGCGGGTGAATGGGCGCGCGCAGATTTCAGTCGAGCCGGCGCTGCTGGAGAGCTTCGTGGTGGAAGGAAAGGCACCGCGCAGCGTGATCGTGATCGCCGTGGAAAGCGTCTATTTCCAGTGCGCGCGCGCGATCATCCGCGCGCGGCTATGGGAGCCGGAGGCGCAGGTAAAGCCCGGCAGCCTGCCGACCCCAGGTCGCATCCTGGCTGCGCTGAGCGCCGGGACGGTGGGTGGTGAGCCCTATGATTCCACCTGGGCGGCGCGGGCGAAGGAAACGATGTGGTAGCAGGCGGGCCATCAGGCCCGGCCGGCTTCTCACCCCGCGACCTTCCAGGCCAGCAGGAGCGCGCTGGCCGTGAACAGCGCGGCGCGCCAGGATAGATTGATCCAGCGCCATGTCATGCGTCGTGGCGAAGCCCGCGGTTGCGCATGAGCACGAGTCGCGCAACGCGGGCGGCCTCGGCCGGATTGGGAAAAGTGCTGCCTTCCAGATCTTCCAGCACCGGATCGGTCGCGAGGAAGAGCCAGTCGAGCTCCCGCGCGACGGCAACCCCGACGAAGCGTCCATCGACGCTGATGGGGCGGGATGCGTGCATGATCACGGCCCCCCAAATGCACGCAGCACGACAGCGTCGATATCGAGCTGGCGCGGCGGCATCGCGGCCGGCGGGAAAAGGGTGTTGAACAGATTCCGCAGGCGCAACAGGGCGCCACGGCGCGGGATGGGGAGCATGATTGCTATCTCCTGGCCGCAGGCGGGCCCGGGTCGAGGACGGAAGTTGGAGTGGCGCGTCGTTCAGCGCCGACAAAGCGTGACGGGAGCCATCCGGGCCTCCGCTGGGAGTGTCGCGAGGCCTCTATGATCCGGCGCTGGTGGGGGTGGGGTCAACGAAATGGAACGATCGATTTTCGTGCTGTTTGGGGGATGATCCTGTCGTTGGCGTGAGATAGGCGGTGGACGGCGCCGGAATGCCGCGATAAGGCCCCTCATGCCCGCCGAAACTGCCCCGCCCGCCAATCCACCGCGCGGCCGCCTCTATGGCAGCGTGCTGGAGACCGTTGGCGCGACGCCGCTCGTTCGCCTGCCTCGGATTGAGGCCGCAGAAGGCCTCCCCGCCCGCCTCGCGCTGAAGCTTGAGTTCTTCAACCCGCTTGCCTCGGTGAAGGACCGTATCGGCCTGGCCATGGTGGAGCAGGCCGAGCGCGAGGGGCTGATCCGCCCAGGCGAGTCCACGCTGGTGGAGCCGACCTCAGGCAATACCGGCCTGGCGCTGGCCTTTGTGGCGGCAGCCAGGGGCTACCGGCTGGTGGTGGTCATGCCTGATGGCGCCAGCGAGGAGCGGCGCAGGATGATGGCGTTGCTGGGGGCCGAGCTGGTGCAGACCCCGGCGCGACGCGGCATGGCGGGTGCGATCGAGAAGGCGGAGGCCATCCTCGCTTCCACCCCTGGTGCCTGGATGCCGCGGCAATTCGACAACCCCGCCAATCCCGACATTCATGCCCGCACCACGGCCGAGGAGATCTGGGCGGATACGGACGGGGAAGTGGATGCGGTGGTGGGCGGTGTCGGCACCGGCGGCACGCTGACCGGCATCGCCCGCGCCCTGAAGCCGCGCCGGCCCGGCCTGCGCGTGATTGCCGTGGAGCCTGCCGAATCCGCCGTGCTCTCGGGCGATGAGGCAGGGCCACATGATATCCAGGGCATCGGCGCGGGCTTCTGCCCGAAGGTGCTGGAAATGGACCAGATGGACGCGATCATGCGTGTCTCCGAGCGCGAGGCCATTGCCGCCGCCCGCCGCTGCGCGCGGGAGGAGGGGATTCCGATCGGCATCTCCTCCGGCGCGGTGCTGCATGCGGCGCTGCAGGTGGCGCGCGATCCGGCGATGGAGGGAAAGCTCGTGGTCGGCATCGCCGCCAGCTTTGCCGAGCGTTACCTCTCGACGGAGCTCTTCGCCGGGCTCTGAGGAGCCAATGAGGAGGTCGCTGGGTGCCCAGCCTGCGTGCGTGGATGATGATTGCGCTGATGCGCGCGGCCGGGATGAAGCGGAAGGCCAATGACACCGGGCGCTTTCGGGATCGGGTACGGGCCATCCAGGCGCGGGGGCCCGCTCAGCCCGGCCGAGCCCGGGAAAGGCGGCTGCGCATTAGAAGGGAGAGCTTCGGCGGCCATGAGGTCTTCACGGCCGCCCCGCGTCAGGGCGGCAGCCGCCACCACATCCTGTATCTGCATGGCGGCGCCTATGTCTTCGACCTGCTGCCCGTCCATTGGCGGGTCATCGAGGGACTGATCCGGCGCACCGGCGCCTCCGTCACCATTCCGCTTTATCCGGTCGCCCCGGATCGTTGCTGGCAGGACGCCCTCGGCATGGTCCAGCCGCTATATGCCAAGCTGGCCCAGCGGTACGGGGCGGAAAACCTTGCGGTGATGGGGGATTCCGCCGGGGGCGGGATGACGCTTGCCCTGGCGCAACAGCTGCGCGATGCCGGTGAGGCGCTGCCGCGATGCCTGGTGCTTTTCTCGCCCTGGCTGGATGTCGGCACCGACGATCCGGGCGTGATGGCCGTCGAGCCGCGCGACCCGATGCTGTCCTCAGCGGCGGCCCGGCTGGCCGGGTCCTGGTATGCGCGGGACCTGCCGCTGGATGATCCGCGGGTCAGCCCGATCTATGGTTCCCTGGCCGGGCTGCCGCCCATGGCCGTCTTCACGGGCACGCGCGACATGCTGCTCGCCGATGCACGCCGGCTGCGGAACAGGGCGGCGGAGGAAGGCGCCCGGCTCGATTTCCACGAGCAGGACGGGCTGTTTCATGCCTGGGTGCTCTTCCCCATCCCCGAGGCGGAGCAGGCCATGGACGAAGCCGCAGCCTTCCTGAAGGCCACACGCCCATAGGGACGGGGCGGCCGCGCCGTGGCGGGGCCGCCCCGTCCGGTCAGGCGGCGGCGCGCTGAGTCTTCGCCAGCTCGTTGCCCAGGAAGGTGGCGATGGCGCCCGGGCCGGAGCGGTCCGTGCCGGCCAGGCCGGCCACCGCCTCGGCATCGGGGTTGTAGTTGGTATTGGTGTTCACGTCGTAGGTCAGCACCTGACCCTCAGGCGTGCGAATGAACTCGATGCCCGCGACCTCCACGCCATTCGCGGCCAGGAAGCCTTCCAGCCGCTCGCGCTGCCGGGGATCGATGCCTTCGGGGATCACGCGGAAGCGGGGCGCGGCCGCCGGGGTCTCGCCCACCGGGCAGAAGGCATCGCCAACTGCGGCGGAGGGGGCCGGCACCTCGCAGACATCGGCGGGGCACAGTTCGAAGCCCGAGGAGGTGTTCACCTCCACCGCATAGAGGAAGCGCCCGCCCACGAACTCGGCGCGGGTGATGAAGGGACGCTCGGAACGGATGTAGTCCTGCAGCAGCCAGAGGCCGTCCGCCGGCAGCTCATCCTCCGGCGCGTCCGCCAGGAAGGCGGCCAGGGCGTCCGGGTCGGAGAAGAGGCGCACGCCCAGGCCCTTGCCACCACGGTTGGGCTTCAGGATCAGCGGGCCGTTGCCATAGCGGCGGCGGGCGGCGGCGACCACGTCATCGGCCTCGCCCCGCACCACCACCGTGCCGGGCACGGTGATGCCTGCGGCTTCCAGCGCGGCATATTGCCGGGCCTTGCTGATCTCCAGGTCCAGCGCCCGCGGGCCGTTCACCACGCGGCGGCCAAAACGCTCCAGCCAGGCCAGGACAGCCGCCGTCAGCTCCGCGGAGTAGCGGTGGCCGCGCGTGTGGGAGGAGGCGGACATGCGGTTGTAGAACACGCCTTCCGGCGGCGGCTGCGAGAGGTCGAAGGCGCCGGAGGAGAGGTTCCATTCCTCCCAGGGCAGCCCGCGCTGGTCGAAGGCGCGCGCCAGGGGCGGCAGCCATTCCGGGTTCTCGTGGATAACGTGGATTTTGGACAAGGCAGGCGTCTCCGGGAGCAGCTGCGATGTAGCACCGGGGATGAGCCGATCAAGATGCGTGGCTTTTTCTATTTCACGAACAATCGGGCTTGTGGCCTCCTTTTGCGGGAGGACGGCCGGGTGGTCCGGGTCTCCGGGCCCCGGGGCCCCCTGGCGGCCCGCCTGAGCCGCCGGGTTCGGGGGATCGGTGCCGGGCCGAAGCCCTTGGCGCCGCACCTGGTCCGACCCATGCTGCCACTCCCGCCGGACGGAAGCCCCATGCCCCTTCGCTGCGACCTGATTATCCGGGATGCCATGCTGATCGACGGCACCGGCGGCCCGCGCCGCCGCGGTGATATCGGCGTCCGGGGCGACCGCATTGTGGCCATGGGTGACCTCTCGGCCTCCGCGGCGGATCGCGAGGTGATGGCGGAAGGCCTCGCTGTGGCGCCCGGCTTCATCGACGCCCATACGCATGACGATCAGGTCGTGCTTTGCGGTCCCGCCTGCATGGTCTGCAAGACCAGCCAGGGCGTGACCACCGTGGTGACGGGCAATTGCGGCATCAGCTTGGCGCCCGTGCCGATGAAGGAGCGCCCGCCCGCGCCGCTGGACGGTGTGTGCGATCCGGAATGGTGGATTTTCGACAGCTTCGCCGCCTATGCCGAGCGTCTGCGTTCCACGCCTTCCTCCGTGAACACGCTGGCGCTGATCGGGCACATGTCGCTGCGTGTGGGCGCCCTGGGGCGCGACACGGACCGGCCGGCGACCGATGGCGAGGCGGAGCGGATGCGCCGCCTTCTCGCGCAATGCCTCGCCGAAGGTGCGGCGGGCTTCTCCACCGGCCTGTTCTATCCACCCAGCAAGCATGCGCCGACCGATGAGGTGATCGCGGTGGCGGAGGCGCTGCGCGGCACTGGCGGCCTCTACGTTACGCATATGCGGGACGAGGCGAATGGCGTGCTCGATTCCATCGAGGAAACGCTGAGGATCGGCGAGGCGGTGGGAGCCCCCATCGTCATCAGCCACCACAAATGCGCGCAGCCCGAGAATCACGGCCGCTCAGCCGAGACGCTGCCGCGGATCGAGCGCCATGCGGAGCGCTATCCCGTGGCCTTCGACGTCTATCCCTACACCGCCTCCTCCACCTCGCTCGCGGCGCGCAAGCCGCGGCCCGACGTGCCCGTGCAGATCACGAGCTCCGTGCCGTATCCCGAGATGGCTGGGCGGATGCTCGCCGACATCGCGGATGAATGGGGCGTGTCGCTGGAAGAAGCGGCGCAGCGCCTCGCGCCCGGCGGCGGCGTGTTCCACAACATGGCGGAAGAGGATGTGCGCCGGATCATGGCGCATCCGCTGGCCATGATCGGCAGCGATGGCGGGCCGCTGGCGAAGCAGCCGCATCCGCGCCTCTGGGGAACCTTCCCACGCGTGCTCGGCCATTACAGCCGCGATCTCGGCCTCTTCAGCCTGGAGGCGGCGGTGCATAAGATGACGGGGCGCACGGCTTCCGTGTTCGGCATTTCTGAGCGTGGCGTGCTGCGGGAAGGCGCCTTTGCCGATCTCGTGCTGTTCGACCCAAATACGGTGCGCGACCGCGCCACTTTCGCGGAGCCGCGCCAGCCGGCGGCAGGGATCCTGGAAACCTGGGTGAATGGCCAGTCCGTCTACACCCAGGCGGCCGGTGCGAGTGACACACCGGCCGGGCGGCTGTTGCGGCGCGAGGCGATGGCCTGAGCCGGACTTCCTACAGCCCCGCCCAGCGCAGCGCCGCCATCGCCGCCACCCCGACCACGATCGACACGCCGAAATTGCCCCAGCGCGCATGCGCGGCCGCGCAGGGAATGCTCGCCAGCGTCGCCGCCAGATCCTGGCGCGAGAGCGCGAGCGCCACATAGGAGGCGAAGAGCGGGGCGGGGAGGTTACGCAGCAGTGCATCAATGAAGGGTGGGGTCCGCACCGCCCGAAGCACCGCATAGCCGCCCGCGCGGCAGAGATAGGTGACGAGGCCCATGGCGAGGATCGCCAGGGTCACGTCCCAGCGCATCGTCATGCCTTCGTCCCCTTCTCCTGTCTGTCGCGGTCACGGCTCTCCCGCAGGGCGGCCAGCGTGGCGCCCGCGAAGGCGCCGACCAGCAAGGGGAAGGGTGCCGGCACGCCCAGCGCCTGGGCCGCCACGGCCGCGGCGGCTGCCAGGATCCAGGGCGGCAGATCCTGGCGTGGTGAGCGCCACAGGGCGACGAGGATGGCGACGAAGCTGGCCGTTGCAGCAAAGAAGAGCGGGTGCTCCGGCGGAAGGGCCACCACGGAGCCGAAGACATGCCCCGCGCCAGCGGAGGCGACCCATCCGACCCAGGTGAAAAGCCCCAACCCGAAGAGGAAGCCCGCATCGCGTCCACCCGCCCGGTGCTCCGCAACCGAAAGGGCGAAGGAGTGGTCCACGGTGAGGAAAAGCGATCCCCAGAGCCGCCAGCCCCGCAGCGAGTCCAGCCAGAAGGCCAGCGCCGCGCCGAGCGGAACCATGCGAATGTTCACGAACAGGGCGGCGACGGCGACAGCGAGGATGTCCGGCGGGTCGGTCCAGAGTTCCAGGGCCAAAAGCTGCGAGGCGCCGGCGAAGACGACGCCACTCATCAGCAGTGTCTCGGCCAGGCTCAGCCCGTGGCGGAGGGAAATGACGCCCACGATCACGCCGAATGGGGCGATCCCGAGGAGCAGCGGCACGCCGCGCCACACCCCGCGCATGATGCCGGCCCGGGTGAAAGTGATCCGCATGGGCGCCGTATAAGCACGAAGGGGGGCGGACGCCATGCGCCCACCCCCCTCTCATGACCGATCTGTAGCGGAAGCGGCAACGCGGCAGGGGCCCCTGCCGGCGCGCCGTCAGTGGGTCTTGTGGCTTCTATGCCCGCCCTTGCGGCCAGCCGCGGCCGCGCGCTCCGGATTGTTGGCGAAGTTGTTGGGATCGTGCTCCTTGCCGCTGCCCACCGTCTCTTGCGAGACACCCTTCTTGCCCTCGGCGGGATCGTGGCTGCCGGCGTGCTTGCCGCCCTGCGTCTGCAAATGGCTGGTGGCCATGGCGAAGCACCGGCTTCTTGCATGGGGCCTTGCCGGGGCCCGTGGGTAAACGCGACCCGTCCGGCAGGTTTGCTCCTGTTCCGCCGCAGCATTCCCTAAGCTGTCCCGATGCCGGAGCAGCAGCCATGATCCGGTTCTAGCCTCGCCGCGCTTCGATGATGCGTGCTTCTGCCTCGGCAGGATCGAGGTCCAGCGCGGCCTCGGCCACGTCGCGCGGGAAGCCGGCGCGGGCGAGGGAGCCCATGGCCTTCAATCGGGCGGCGCGGGCGGCCTCGGGCTCCTCCGGTGGATCGGGATTGAAGGGACCCTGGCGGCGGCGGCGCAGATGGGCGAGGGCGGCGGTCACCTCATCCGTCGCGGCTTCCTCCAGCGTCTCGGACGCCATCTCTCCACCGACGCCCTTGGCCGCCAGATGCGCGGCGATGGCGCGGCGGGACCGGCCGGCACGGGAGAGGCGACGTGTGCGGGCGGCGGCGAAGGCCGCATCATCCACCGCCCCAGCGGCCACCATACGTCGCGCCACGACGATCGCCGCCGCGCGACCCTGCGCGACGATCGGGGCAATGATCTCCGGTGCCATGCCTTCGCGTTCCGCCCGCTGTGCCCAGCGGCCGACGCGGCGCTGTAGCACGCGGGTCAGTCCGGCCTCGGTGGCGGCGAAGCGGGCCAGGTGGTTCAGCGCGGCCTCATGCAGCCGGGCCTCGGTCGGGGCGGGACCGGCCGCCGGCGGCCGGCGCTCGCGCGTGCCGCGCCGCGGACCCTTTGGGCGGTCCTCTGGTGGGGTGGGGGGCATGCACCAAACCTGCCACGGCACGGATGGTGATGGGAGGGCAAGGGCCGAAACTGCTCTCGGGCAGCCGGCGTTCCCCGCAGGACGGAAAACGCCGCACAAGGAGGTTCCGCGTGTCTATTCGCTCATACAAGTCCGGCCTGCTGGGCCTTACTGCCGCCGCGGCCCTGATGGCGGCTCCTGCTTTTGCCCAGACCCAGCCGCAGGCTCAGCCACGTGACGGCACGCCAGGCAACCCGCCCTCCACCGCGACCCAGCGTGCGGCGGATGCCGTGACCGGCAACCGCACCGCGCCCGACGGCACCCCTGGCAACCCGCCCGGCACCGCTGTCGGCCGTGCTGCCGAGAATACGCCGGCGGCGAACCAGCGCGGCGATTTCACGAGTGCGGACCGCCCGGATGGCACGCAGGGTAACCCGCCGGGCACCGTGGTCAGCCGCGGCGTGGATCGTGCGATGGGCACCAATACCTCCGGTGCCTTCCCGGAGAATGAGCAGGGCGGCAACCAGCGCTCGCAGAACCAGGGTTCGGCAGGCAGCGAGCGGGGGACCGTGACGGGCCGCGGCCCGGCCGCGCAGGGTGGTGCCCGTGACAATGAGCCTGCGGCGGCCAATGCGAATCCGCGCGCCATGGGGCAGCAGGCGCAGGGTGGCCAGCCTGGCGCGGTGAATACGACGCCGGATGGCGGTCAGGCCCGTGTTGGCACCGCCAATGTGCCGCTGCAGAACCAAGCGGCCGGCACGGCCCCGAATAATCCGAACGGCCCGTCCGGCGCGCGTGATGCCGGCCGCGACAACGCGGCCAACAACGCCGCCCCCGGCAACAATGCGGCCGGCGGCACCGCTGCCGGTGGCGCGGCCAGTACGGCCAATGCGCCCATCGCGCAGACCGACCGCGCGAGCCGCATCATCGGATCCACCGTCTATAACGAGCGCAACGAGTCCATCGGGTCGGTAGACGACATCATCCTCGCCTCGGGCAATTCCTCGCCCATGGCGGTCGTCTCGGTGGGCGGTTTCCTCGGCATCGGGGCGAAGCTGGTGGCGGTGCCGATGTCCGACCTGCGCTGGTCGGCGGCCGACAATCGCTGGACCATCACCGGCGCAACCAAGGAGAGCCTGACGGCGCTGCCTTCCTTCTCCTACGACGCCGCGCGGCGCGGCTGATCCACTGGCCCGGGAGGGCTGCAGGGAAGGGCCCGGGCGCGGAAGCGTCCGGGCCCTTCTGCGTGGTCACGCTGGCGTTCTATTTGGCGTCGCCTTTCCGTCACAGATTGTCAGCTTACGTCTCAGGGGACGGAACCGGGCAGGTGATCCGGCGTTGGCCTTTACAGACCCCGCAGCGACGCGGGGTCAGAACAACCGACGGAAAGAGGATTCGATGCTGTCCACGACCCTGCGTGCCGCGACGCTTGCCCTGGCCATTGGCGGCCTGGCGGCGTGCAGCAACGACCCGCTGAACACCGCCAACCGCCCCGATGGCACGCGCGGCAACCCCCCGGGCACCGTCACCTCCCGCGCCAATGAGCGGGTCGGCGACCCGCTGAACGTCGACAATCGTCCCGACGGCACGCGCGGCAACCCCCCGGGCACTGTGGTCTCCCGCACCAATGAGCGGATCGGCGATCCGCTGAACACGGACAACCGTCCGGACTGCACCCCGGGCAATCCGCCGGGCACCGCGGTCAGCCGCACCCTCGGCACCACCGATCGCAGCGACTGCCGTCCGGTCACCGGCTCCCGCCGCCGCTGATCATCGGCTGATCCGGGCAGGGGCGTCGCCTTCGGGCGGCGCCCTTCGCCTTTTCAGGGTCTGCCATGCCGGATTTCACTGGGAGTGCGGCGCGCATCCTTTGACCCGGCGCGGCCTTTCCGTCATTTTCCCACGCTTCCCGCCCGGCGTCGCGATACCCGCCCCGCCCGCGGGGCCCACCGGAGGGCCACGCCACGTGATCCCCGCCCTGATGCCGAACTACAACCGCGCCGACCTTGCTTTTGAGCGGGGCGAGGGTGCTTGGCTGTGGGATGCGCAGGGCCGACGATTCCTCGATTTCGGGGCCGGGATCGCGACCACCAGCATCGGCCACGCCCATCCGCACCTCGTCTCCGCCATTGCCGAGCAGGCGGGGCGCGTGATGCACACCTCCAACCTGTACCGCGTGCCGCAGGCCGAACGCCTTGCCGCGCGTCTGGTGGAAGCGACGCCCTTCGCGGACAGCGTCTATTTCTCGAATTCGGGCGCCGAGGCGAATGAGGCCATGGTAAAGGCGGTGCGGAAGTACCATGCCGCCAACGGCCATCCCGAGCGGTACCGCACCATCTGCTTTGAGGGCGCCTTCCACGGCCGCACTCTGGCCATGATCTCCGCCACCGGCAACGCCAAGTACCTGGAGGGCTTCGGCCCGCCGGTGGATGGCTTCGACCACGTGCCGTTCGGCAACATGAATGCGGTGCGCCAGGCGATCACGAGGGAAACGGCGGCGATCCTGATCGAGCCGATCCAGGGCGAGGGCGGCGTGCGCCCGGCCGATCTGCGCTTCCTGCAGGAACTGCGCGCCACCTGCGACGAGTTCGGGCTGCTGCTCGCGCTTGATGAGGTGCAGACCGGCATGGGCCGTTCCGGCAAGCTCTGGGCGCATCAGTGGGCTGGGATCGAGCCGGATGTCATGTCCTCGGCCAAAGGCATCGGCGGTGGCTTCCCGCTCGGCGCCACGCTGGCGCGGGAGAAGGTGGCGGAGCATCTGAAGCCCGGCACCCATGGCAGCACCTATGGCGGCAACCCGCTCGCCTGCGCCGCCGGCAATGCGGTGCTGGACGTGATCCTGGCGCCGGGATTCCTGGACCAGGTGGACCGCGTGGCACGCCATCTCTGGCGCGGCATGCAGGATCTGGCGGCACGCCACCCGAAGGTGGTCGCGGGCGTGCAGGGCGCCGGGCTGTTGCTCGGCCTGCGACTGGTGGACGCCGTCTCCAATACGGAAATGCAGGGTGCCGCTGTGGCGGAAGGCCTGCTGACCGTGGCGGCGGGGATGAACGTGCTGCGCGTCGCGCCGCCGTTGGTCATCACCGAGGCCGAGGCGGATGAGGCGCTGCGCCTGCTCGATCGCGCCTGCCTGCGCATGACCCCGGGCAACGCGAAGGCGGCCGCAAAATGAGCGCCGCGCTCAAGACCGTGGAGGGGGGGGCTGTGGCCCCCCGCCACTTCCTCGAGATCATGGATTTCGACGCGCAGACCCTGCGCCGGATGCTGGATTTTGCGCGGGACGCCAAGGCAGGCCGCGTGCAGGGTAAGCCCCTGGCCGGCAAGAGCGTGGCGCTGATCTTCGAGAAGCCCTCCACCCGCACCCGCGTCTCCTTCGAGGTGGGGATCACCCAGCTCGGCGGGCATGCGGTGGTGCTGTCGGGCCGCGAGATGCAGCTCGGCCGCGGCGAGACCCCGGCCGATACGGCCAAGGTGCTGTCCCGCTATGTGGATGCCATCATGCTCCGCACTGATAATGTGGCGAAGCTGCGCGGGCTGGCGGAGCACGCGACGGTGCCGGTGATCAACGGCCTGACCGACGTATCGCATCCCTGCCAGATCATGGCGGATGTGCTGACCTTCGAAGAGCATCGCGGCCCGATCGCCGGCCAGACCATCGCCTGGACGGGCGACGGGAATAACGTGGCCCAGTCCTTCATCCAGGCCGCCGCGCGCTTCGACTTTACCCTGCGCCTCGCGACGCCGGACGCGCTGCGCGCGCCCGCCGATCTGGTGGCCTGGGCGCGGCGCGAGGGTGCGCGGATCGAGGAGACGAACGACCCGGTGGCCGCCGTGCGGGGCGCGCGCTGCGTGGTGACGGATACCTGGGTTTCCATGTCCGACGAGAAGCCGGACGCGGCCACCGTGAACCGCCACAACCTGCTCGCCCCGTATCAGCTCAATGCCGCGCTGCTGCGTCATGCAGCGCCGGACGCCATCGTCATGCACTGCCTGCCCGCCCATCGCGGGGAGGAGATCACCGAGGAGGTGATTGACGGTCCGCAGAGCGTGGTCTTCGACGAGGCGGAGAACAGGCTGCACGCGCAGAAGGGCGTGCTGCTCTGGGCGCTGGGTTTGGGCTGAGGCACGGGAAGCACCCTGGCCGGCGCCCTGCCATCGCCTTCCTCTTTGTAACTGGGGCGCTATGGCGGCGGCTTGTCCGTAGCCAAAATTTTGGGGCTGTGCCCCTCCGTCGATTGATCCCGGGTTGGCCCTGAGGCCGGGATCCAGCCTTTTTACGCGTGTTCCCGGCCTGTTTTCGGGCCCTTCAGACTGGGGCTGCCTCATCGGCGGTCCAGCTCCTCAGCCGCCCGGCATCCCTCGCATCCTGGCGTAGCTTACGGCACTGTAAGCTGATCATTCCGATATCATATCTTTGATTTCACATTTTCGTTAATTCCCGTAGAGCGTGCGCCGCGCGATCTGCCACACGGAACGAGAGTGATCATGGGCAACACGATGGAGTTCGGCCCGGGAACGGCCGGCCTGGCCTATGCGCCGACTGTGCCGGGCACCGGCCTTCCGCCGCTTGCCCCTGCGAAGCCCAGCAAGTCAGACAAGCCTGGGAAAGGCGGCTTTCCCCTTGGGCGGGCGCTCCGGATCGGCATGGCCGGCCTGTTGCTCGCAACGGGTACGGTTTTCGTGATGGACCGGTTCTGGTCCGTCCGCAGCACCCTCGCGGTGCTGGACGCCACGCCGATCACCATCCGGGCTCCGATCGACGGGGTTCTCCGCCTGGAGGACGTAGCGCCTGGTGTGGTGCTCAGCGCGGGACACGGACTGGGCTCGATCCGGGACGAGCAGATCGACCGCAGCCGGCAGGCCCAACTCGCCGCCTCAGTGCACGCGACTCAGCAGGAGATCGACGCGCTGACTGTCCGGCTGCAGGAACTGAGGGCTCAGGCGCGCGACGCGCAGGCCCATTTTGGCAGCTTCCGCAATAGCCGCATTCAGCAGCTTTCCGCCCGGCTACAGGAAGCCGAAGTGGGCATCGCCGCCGCCCATGCACGCCAGCAGGAGGCGGTGGCCGCCCTGCGGCGGGCCGAGGATCTGGCCAATGGGCGCGTGGTGTCGGCTGCGGCACTTGACCAGGCACGCCGAGCTGCCGCCGTGGCCCAGACCGACGTCGCCGCCGCCGTGCAGCGCCGCAACGCTGCCCAGACTGAAGTCGCCGCCGCCCAGAGCGGCGTCTTCGGCTCCGACAATTCGACGGACCGCTCAACCAGCCAGCAGCTCCAGGAGCAGCTTCGCCTGCAGGAGGGTGAGCTGCGCGCCCAGCTCGAGGTGCTGCGCGGGAAGTTAGCCGGCTTCCGCAGCCAGCTGGAGGCGGAGGATCTGCGACTTGAGCGCAGCAGCCAGGCCTCGCTCACTTCCGCCGCTCGCGCGCGCGTCGCTGACCTTCTGGTCCAGGACGGGGAGTTCGTCCGCCGCGGGCAGTCCATCGCCGTGCTGATGGATTGCCGCCGCCCCCGCGTTACGGCTCAGGTCGATGAGCGCAGCTTCCGCGCGCTCCATATCGGGAAGCAGGGGGTTTTCGTGTCCGCCCAGGGTTCGGAGCGGATGCGTGGAGAGGTGGTTCAGCTTTCCTCTCCTCTGGACGACGGGGCAGGGCGGAGCAACGCTTACCGCGTCGTGCTCCGACTGGATCCCCAGGACGTAGGCGAGACCTGCCCGCTTGGCCGCTCGGGCCGCGTCGAATTCTGACGGTTTGCTGGAAACGACGCTGTGAGCAACCTGGAATACATGGCTCCGATGCTGCTCATGGCAGGCGCGGCCATGCTGCTGCTGCCCCGCATCGACCCGGATAACCGCTGGGCGCGGGGCATTGGCGCGGCTGTCACCATTCTCTTCCTGCTCCGCTACATGGCCTGGCGCCTGACCGAGACCCTGCCGCCCTTGGAGGCGAGCTTCAGCAGCGTTGTCGCCTACGCCTTCTGCGCGGTGGAGATGGCGAGCTGCCTGGCGGGGCTGATCCTCCTCCACGTGCTCTCTCGCACCTGCAACCGCAGCGCGGAGGTGGACGCGCAACTCGCCCGGGGCTTCGGCGACGACCCGCCGTTGATCGACATTTTTATCCCCACTTACAACGAGAAGGCCGAGATCCTCCGCCGCACCATCATCGGCGCCATGCAGCAGGACTACCCGCGCTTCCGCGTCTGGGTGCTGGATGATGGCAAGCGCGCCTGGCTGGAGGAGATGTCGCGGGAGCTTGGCGCGGGTTACCTCACCCGCAGGGACAACAAGCACGGCAAGGCCGGCAACATGAATGCCGGGCTGGCCAATGTGCTCGCCATGCCGGAAGTGCCCGACGTCATCGCCGTGCTGGACGCGGATTTCGTGCCGACGCCGAAGTTCCTCTCGCGCGGCGTGTCGCTGTTCCACGACCCCAGGGTCGCCCTGGTGCAGACGCCCCAGTATTTCTTCAATCCGGATCCCATCCAGCTCAATCTCGGCGCGGCGAAGATCGTGCCGGATGAGCAGCGCTTCTTCTTCGATGTGATCCTCGCCTCGAAGGACGCGCATGGCACGGCCTTCTCCTGCGGCACCTCCTCCCTCGTGCGGGTGGATGCGCTGCAGGCGGTGGGCGGCTTCCCAACGGAGAGCGTCACCGAGGATCTGCTGGTCTCGATCAAGCTCTCGGGCAAGGGCTGGCGCACGGCCTATCTGAACGAGCCGCTCAGTGTCGGCCTCGCGCCCGAGGGCCTGGGCGAGTACCTGACGCAGCGCGGCCGCTGGTGCCTGGGCACCATGCAGATCGTGCGGACGCCCTGGGGCCCCTTTTCCCGCGGCTCCACGCCCTGGCTGATGCGCCTGCACACGCTGGACACGGTGCTGTTCTGGACGGCGGGTTCGGTCATCCGCATCCTGAGCCTGCTCATCCCCATCCTGTACTGGTGGTTCGGACTGGTGGTGATGAAGACCGACCTTCCGGCCATCCTCAGCCATCTCGGCCCCTATTGGCTCTGCTGTGTCACCTTCCTCGGCTGGGTCAGCCGCGGCACCAACCTGCCGGTGCTGACCGAGGCCATGTCCCTGCTCACAAGCGTGGAGGCGATGAAGGCGAGCGCCATCGGGCTGTTCGGATCGCGCGACCAGAAGTTCAAGGTGACAGCGAAGGGAACGAGCCGTGACAAGGTCGTCGTGCAGTGGCCACTGGTGCGCTGGTACCTGCTTCTGGCCGGGCTGACGATCGGTGGCGTGGGGTGGCGCGTGCTCCAGGGGCCTTTCGAGGGTACGCCGCCGGATATCGAGCTCATGAACCTGTTCTGGAGCTTCTATAACGTCGTCACCCTGATGCTGGCCTGCCTCATGTGCGTGGAGCTGCCGCGCATGCGCGCGGAGGAGCGCTTCGAAACAGACGAGGCGGCGCGGGTCCGCCTGGAGGAGGGGACGATGCCAGCCCGGCTGCTGGACATCTCCATCACCGGCGCGCGCATGGAAGGTCACCAGCTCCAGGAGCTCGCGCCCGGCACGCCGGTCGAGGTCGAGATCCGGGATGTGGGCTGGGTGCGGGCGACGGTGACGCGCTGGACCGGTTCCGCGATTTCCGTCTCCTTCGGTGCGGACAATGCGCAATCGGGGGCGATCATCCGTAAGATCTTCTCCGGCCGCTATGCCCAGACGGTGACCCGGATGGGCACCGGGCCATTCGTGCAGGCTGTTGCTGCCCGGGCCTTCGGGCGGGCTTGATAGGGCGGGGTAGGGGGCGGCCGGGCAGCTCCGGCCAGGCTCGTCCTCGGACCCGTTTCGCCGGTTCGCCGGTCTGGCCCGACAGACGGGGCAGGCGCGCATCCTGTGCAGCCTTCTGCCCCTGTGAGCCCGCGCCCGCGCTGACTATCTAAGGGGCGTGCAAGACGTAACCCGCCCCTCCGAAACCCCTGATTTCCTCAATCATGACCGGCCGCCGGTGCCGGATATGGTGGTTCCCCGCGCCATCCTGCCCTTCCATCTGGAAGGCCGGCCGGTGCGCGGCCGTCTGGTGCGACTTGGCGCTCTGGCCGATGCGCTAATCGGCCGCCATGACCTGCCTGAGGATGTATCCCGCCTGCTGGGCGAATCTCTGGCGCTGACCGCCGGGCTGGCGGCGGCGCTGAAGTTCCGTGGCTCCTTCTCGCTTCAGGCGAAGGGCGACGGGCCGGTCCCCATGCTCTTGGCCGACTGTACGGATACGGGGGAGATCCGCGGCTATGCCCGTTCGGAAACCTCGGTTTCTGGCGAGGCGGGGACATTGCTGGGCAAGGGTTATCTGGCCTTCACCTGCGATCAGGGCGCGGACATGGACCGCTACCAGGGCATCGTCGCCATTGAGGGGGAGACCCTGGCGGAGATGACCGACGCCTATTTCCGGACTTCCGAGCAGCTTCAGGCCTTCGTCCGCCTGGCCTGCCGCCGCACGCCGCAGGGCTGGCGCGCCACCGCCCTGATCATGGAGCGCGTGGCCGCGCAGGGTGGCATTGATGGCATGCAGGACGCGGAGGCCGACGACGCCTGGCACACCGCCACCACCCTGGCGGCAACGGTCACGGAATCGGAGATGCTGGACGACGCCTTGCCGTCGGAGCAGCTTCTGCACCGGCTGTTCCATGCGGAGGGGCTGTTGGTGGATCGCCCCCGCGCCGTGTCATATGGCTGCCGCTGCTCCCGCGCGCGGCTGGCCGGCGTTCTGCAGGGCTTTCCCGAGAGCGACCTGGACCACATGGCCGAACATGGCCAGATCACCATGAATTGCGAGTTCTGCAACGTGGCATTCCGCTTCGACCGGGCAGAGGTGAGGGGTGGCGCCGGGCGGGCCTGATCGGGTAACGCGGAAGCTTCGCTGCCCGGGGGATTCCGCGAAACATGATCGGACGCCGCCTTGCGCTTGGCGCGCCCCTCCTGCTGCTCGCCTGCGGTGGGCGTGAGCCGCCGCCTGCTGCGCTGCCGCGGGTTGAGGGCTATGCCTATTTGACACCGCTGCGGCTGAACGTCGCGGATCTCGAGGTGATCAACAGCCCGGCGGGTGCCCGGGTCGATCCGCCTGCACCCCTTGTACCGGCGGTGGAGGTGGCGCGGATGGGGCGCGACCGGATCGTGCCCTCCGGCACCACTGGCCGTGCCCGATTCGTGGTGGAGGCCGCGAACCTCGCATGGTCCGGCGATTCGATCTCAGTGCTGCTGCGCTGTCGGGTGGAGATCCTGGACAATGACCGCCGCGTCGCCTTCGCCGAGGCCGAGGCGCGGCGTGGCCTGAGCGGTGTCGGTGGCGGCACCGCCGCCCGGGCCCGCGCGGCGGAGACCGCGGTGGTCCGCGCCATGGAGGACCTGAACGTGGAATTCGAACTTCAGGTTCGTCGCAACTTGCGGGAATGGCTGCTGGAAACGACGCCGACCGCTCCTGTGGCGCCGGTGGACTCGCCGGACGGGATCCAGCGGCAGGACCTGCCCCAGGGCTGACGCGCAACCTGCCCCCGGTTTGCAGCGCTTTTCCTTCCCCGGAAGGAGAAGCGCCATGAACCACCCCCGTCTTGCTATCCTGTTGCCGTGCCTCGCCCTGGGCGCCGGCCTTGCTGCCTGCGCGCCGGCCGATCCCTATTACGGCGCTGCTGCCCCGGTGCCGGCGCCCGGCTATGCCGCCCCAGGCTACGCAGCCCCTGGCTACGCTTCGTCTTATGCGACCCCGATGCCCGGCTATGTCGGGCAGGGCCAATACCAGCCGGCCCCCGGTCCGGGTTACGCCTCCGCGGATTCTTATTGCCAGGAGGCCTATGCCAATGCGGCTGGCACGCAGCAGCGGGCTGCCATGACCGGCTCCTATGCGGATGCGGCCCGCGCCCAGCGCTCTGCCGGCTTCTATCGCCGCGACTGCTGATCACCGCTGCGCGCGGCACCCGGGCCGGCCGGGTGGCGCGCGGACCAGTTCGGCGTCCCGGCTATACTAT
>NZ_JBNBZS010000005.1:0-61107 GCF_049629625.1 Roseomonas chloroacetimidivorans
GGCCGGGGTACTCCCGCCCCGCGGGAGCCCCCCCGGGGCGCGGGGCCCCGGGGCGGGCGGGGGCCCCCGCGGACCTGTTCGGCTTCCCGGCTATCCTATCCCTCGAAGGTGCCGCTGCGGCCGTTGATGATCGAGAGGAACTCGCGCCGGGTCGCGTGATCGTCGCGGAAGGCGCCGAGCATGGTGCTGGTGACCATGGTGACGCCGTGCTTATGCACGCCGCGCGTGGTCATGCACTGATGCGCCGCCTCCAGCACGACCGCCACGCCGACCGGGTCCAGCACATCGTTGATGGCGTTGGCGATCTGCGCGGTCAGCTTTTCCTGGATCTGCAAGCGCTTGGCGAAGGCGTCCACGCAGCGCGCCAGCTTGCTGATGCCCACCACGCGGCCGCGCGGCAGGTAACCAACATGGGCACGGCCGATGATCGGCACCATGTGGTGCTCGCAATGGCTCTCCAGCCGGATGTCGCGGAGCACGACCATCTCGTCATAGCCCGCCACCTCCTCGAAGGAGCGCTGGAGAAGCTGCACGGGATCGGTCGCATAGCCACCGAAGAGCTCCCGGTAGGACTTCACGACGCGCTTGGGGGTGTCGAGCAGGCCCTCGCGGTCCGGGTCGTCGCCGGCCCAAAGAAGAAGGGTGCGAACCGCCGCCTCAGCCTCCGCCTGGGTCGGGCGCTTATGGCCAGCCAGTTCGGCGGGAACGGCGACTTTGGCTTCCGAGAGGGCTTCGCTGTCGGTCTTCGTCGATTCGGTCACGGGGCTTCCTTGGGGGCGGGAGGACCCGCCGCTGCTCTCTGATGCGGCTGGGCCGCGAGGTCCGGGCGCCGAATTTAGCGCGGGTTAAAAGGTGGAGCGGGACACCCGCCAGCAAAAGCGGGGCGGACGCGGACCCGCCTTGCGTGCCCCGCATCCAGGGCTCGCGCCACGTCAGTTCAATGTGACCTGTCCATGCGGGCTGTCCAGGCTGAAGGCGGGAATCTCGGCGTCGAAGGCTTCGCCCGTCGCGGTGACCACCATGTGATAGAGCCCGCGCATGAAGCCCGAGGAGGTCGCGAGGGGGGTGCCAGAGGTGTATTCGAAGACCTCGCCGGGCTCGAGGACCGGCTGTTCCCCCACTACCCCATCGCCATGGACATGCTGGGTACGGCCCATGGCGTCCGTGATGTGCCAGGTCCGCTTGAGCAACTGTACCGTCTCCCGCCCTTCATTGGCGATGCGGACGCGGTAGGCCCAGACATGGCGCCCGGCCTCTGGGTCCGACTGGTCCGCGAGATAAAAGGTACGCACGGTAACGCGCAGGCCGCGCGTGAGGGCATAGAAGGTGGGGGACTCGTTCATGCGCGGCGCCCCAGCAGCGCGGTGGCCAGCCCTGCGCCGATCAGCATGGAGCCGCCGGCGCGGTTCAGCAGCCGGCGTGGCCCGGGCCGCCGGATGGCGCCGGAGAGGCGCCCGGCCAGCAGCGCATAGCCGAGCGCATTCCCCGCCGCGAGAAGGACGAAGCTGCAGACCAGCAGCCCGGCCTGCGGCAGGAAGGGGCGTGCGGGATCCAGGAACTGCGGCACGAAGGCGATGAAGAAGGCGATGCTCTTCGGATTGGTGGCGGTGACCAGGAAAGCCTGGAGCCCAGCGCGGCGCGGCGGCAACGGGGCTGGCGCGCCCTCCACTGGCGCCCGCCACATCCGCAGCCCGAGCCAGAGCAGATAGGCCGCCCCCGCCCATTTCAGGATGCCGAAGGCGAGGGACGATGCAGCGAGCAGTGCGCCCAGCCCGGCCAGGGAAAGGCTCATTGCCAGGGCGTCGCCCGCCGCCACGCCCGCCACCAGCGGCAGGGTGGAGCGCCGGCCGCCGCCGAGCGACTGGCCGAGCACCAGCAGGATGGTCGGCCCGGGAATGATCAGCATCGCAGAGGCCGCCGCGACGAAGGCGAGCCAGGTTTCCAGGTTCACGGCGCCGTCTCCCTCGGGTTCCAGGACATCCATCGTTCACATGCGTTCACGATGGATGTCCTCGCTTTTTGTCTGAAGAGCAGCCCAGGCTTTCGGGCGACCCCGCCCTGCTGCGTTCTGCTCTGGGCGGCGGAGGGTGCCACCCACCCCACCGCCGCGTCCATCACAGTTGGTGGATCAGCGTGCCGCGCGGGCCACGCCGCCCCCGGTGGCACGCAGCCCATCCAACGCCTGGGACAGGTCGTCGATCAGGTCCTGCACATCCTCCAGCCCGACAGAGAAGCGCACCGTGCCGTCGGTGATGCCCAGCCGCGCGCGCTCCTCCGCGCCCACTTTCATGTGGGTGGTGGTGGCGGGATGGGTGACCATGCTGCGGGCATCGCCAAGATTGTTGGAGATGTCGATCAGGCGCAGCCCGTCCAACACGCGGAAGGCTGCCTCCTTGCCGCCGGCCACGTCGAAGGTGACGAGCGTGCCGCCGGCCGACATCTGCTTCTTCGCCAATGGCTGCTGCGGGTGGCTGTCCAGGAAGGGATAGAGCGTGCGCGACACTTCGGGCCGGGCGGCGAGGAAATCGGCCAGCTTCGCCGCGCTGGCGCACATGGCCGGCACGCGCAGGTGCAGCGTTTCCAGCCCCTTCAGGATCACCCAGGCATTGAAGGGAGAGATGCTGGGGCCGGTGTTGCGGATGAAAGGCTGCAGCACATCCTCCACCCACTTCTTCGTGCCGAGCACGGCGCCGCCGAGCACGCGGCCCTGGCCGTCGAAATGCTTGGTGGCGGAATAGACCACCACATCGGCGCCCAGGGTCAGCGGTTTCTGGAGAAGGGGCGTGGCGAATACATTGTCCACCACCACGATCGCGCCCGCCGCATGCGCCAGTTCAGACACGGCCGGCAGGTCGACCAGTTCCAGCATGGGGTTAGAGGGGGTCTCGAGCAGAACAAGAGCGGCCGGCTTGCTGAAGGCGTCGCGCCATTGGTCCAGGTCGGTGCCGTCCACGAAGACGGTCTCGATGCCGTAGCGCGGCAGCAGGGTGGAGACGATCCAGTGGCAGGAACCGAACAGCGCGCGCGAGGCCACGACCCGGTCGCCCGCCTTCAGATGGGAGAGCAGCGCGGCATGTACTGCGGCCATGCCCGAGGCCGTGACCCGGCAGGCCTCGGCCTCCTCCAGCGCTGCCAGTTTGTTCTGCAATGCCTCGATCGTCGGGTTGCCGAAGCGGGAATACTGGTAGTGCTGGATGTTGCCGAGGAAGGTGTCCTCAGCCTGCTGCGCCGTCTCGTACATAAAGCCGGAGGTGAGATGCAGCGCGTCCGACATCTCATCGAAGGAGCTGCGATTCTGGCCGCCGCGAACGAGGAGCGTGGCAGGGCGGAGCGGGATGTTCGGGAGCGTCTTGGGCATGACGGGCGTTCCATCGAGTCACGGATGGCCCGGTCGGGCGGAGGGGAGCCCCTCCGCCACGGCCGTTTAGCGCGTTTCTTTAGGCTCGCCGCAAGCTGGCCGACAAATCGCGAGCGCCCGTATCGCGGCTTTGTGGCCGGGGTTGGGACCGGGGCAAGCTAGTCCCCCCTTCCGCCGGGAGCAAGGGCGCGGATTGCGCGATTTCCTGGGGTGCGCTAGGTGTTGGGGTACGGAGCGCGGGCGTAGTTCAGAGGTAGAACGTCAGCTTCCCAAGCTGAATGTCGTGGGTTCGATTCCCATCGCCCGCTCCAGCGCTCCCCTACCAAGCACCGCTCAGTCACTGAACCGCAGGGCCCTGACCCTAAGGCAGGGCCACACTTCCGCTTTCCCGCGAGCCGGAAATAGGGCTGCGTAGCTTTCCTCCACACCTGTTCACGCCCGGGCTCGACCGCTTGGCCCGCCGAACAAACCCCGTCCGTCTCCGGCAACTTTGTTTGGCCGGGTGACCGGGTTTGGATGGGTGCCCCTGCGCGCTCCTCCTTGTGAGGTGCAATCGCCGCACGTTCCGGCCAGAAGCACGGCCCTGCCGTCCAGGCAGCCGGTAGGCGGTCTTGTGGGGACAAGCTGCGCCGCGCGAAAGCCATCGGGATGTGCCGCGGCCTGCGTAGGGCCGCCGCTGGGCATGCTGCCTGCCCATTCCGAACAAGGCGTGAGGGGAGGGCTGTCCGCTGCGACCACGGACGAGGACCGCCAGCCGTGCGCTGGCCAGGTCGCGCCCAGATCATGGAGACTGCATGAATCGAACTGCGGCCCTTTCCCTTCTCGTTCTCTTGGCCGCCTGCGGCTATTCTGATTCCAGAATGGCGCATCAGGCGCAGATCGACATGGTCGGCATGACTGCCACCGACCTGCAATCCTGCGCCGGCATCCCCGATAAGACCAAGCGGCTTGACGAGCGGACGGAGCTGTTCAGCTACGTCCTGAAGAATGAGTCGACGGGCGGGATCCAGGTGAACCTGCCGGTGGTCGGGGGCGGCTATACGCTGGGCGGCAGCGGAAATTCCTGCACCGCCACCTTCCGGCTGACAGACCACCGGGTCAGCGGCGTCTTTTATGCCGGAAACAATGACCGCCCGGTCGGCGAGGACGGGGTCTGCTCCCATATCGTGCGCGGCTGCATGCGCCGGCCCTTGCCGAGCATGACGCGGGCGACAGAGGATGCGCCCGAGGCCTCCGCCTTTTACCAGCCGCCCGCCCCGCCAGAGCCCGCGCCTGCCATGGCTTCGGTGGTGCGGATGGAACCGGTGGGCCGCTGAGCGGCCGCCCCGGCGGGCCAGCCATCATCCGGCTGGTGATGGGCCCACGTCGTCGTTCATCACGCGATCAATGAAGTCACCCACCAGCAGCTTCAGGGCGCCGAGTGAAGGCAGGTCCATCACCATGGCGATGTAGCCGCGGATGCTTCGGTCCCGCACGGAGAAGTTGATGTAGAGGAAGAGAACCAGCCCCTCCTTCTCCTCCGTCGACTTCTTCGGCCGCTCCAGCAGCGTATGCCCGTCGCCGCGCAGCACCTCCGGCAGGGACATGGTCAGGGAACGGCGCAGCATGTTCGCCATGGTGGCGAGGCAGCCGTTCAGGATGATGTTGCCAATCTCCGCCAGCGCCTCCCGCTCCATCTCGGCGAGTTCCTCGGGCGGAACCTCCTCCCCGACGACGGCGCGCATCAACTCCAGCCCATTGGCCTGGGGGAAGATCAGCAGGGCCCGGCCGGTGAAGGCGCCGGTAAAGTCCTGGCGCACGGCCACCAGGTTCTCCCCCTCGCGCTCCGCGATCAGGGTGGCGGCGGTGGCATGGGGAATCACCTCCACCGAGGGGACGGACAGCAATACCTCCCCGCCCACCATCTTGCGCAGGCTGGCGGCGGCACGGCTGACGCCGATATTGACCAGCTCCGTCAGTGCATCGCGCTCGAGGGCGCTGAGGCTCACATCGGGCGTCGTCACCGGGCGGCCGCGCGGAGCCGCAGGGCCGCGCCGGAGACGAAGCCACGCAGGGCGTCCTCCGTCACCGGCTTGGCCACGAAGGTCGCGTTCACCGCGCGGGCCCGGGCGATCACCTCTTCCTGCACATTCGCGGTGATGATGGCGATGGGCATGGTCGGATGCTGCGCGCGCATCTCGGCGGCCAGCGCCAGCCCGTCCTTGCCGGGCATGTTGTAGTCGATCAGGGCCAGGTCGATGCTGCCTTCCGCCAGCCTCGCCATCGCCTCCTCGGCCTGACTGGCCTCTACCCGGACCCAATCGGGCTGCAGGACATTGAGCGCCTTTCCTGCAACGATGCGGGCCAGCTTGCTGTCATCAACGATCAGAACGGTAGTCGGCACATTCGGGACTCCAGAAGCGGGCAGGCGAGGGGAGCCCGTCACGCCGAGTAGGGTCTTCGCACTTTAGACGCTGGGTGGCGCTGCAAAAAGCGGTGCGAGCCAGCGCGCGGTAAAGGGATCGCCCGGCGGGCCGGCCAGGGGAGGGCGGAGGGCCAGCAGGGCCTGCACCACGGAGGCATGAAGGGGGCCGGCGGCGGTCAGGTCCACCACCCGGCCCTCGCCATTCTGGAGAAGGGCGAGGAGCGGTTCGGCATCCTCCACCCGGCCTTCGCCCTCCAGCCGGATCATCTTGCCGTCCAGGCGAACGCCCATGGTCAGCCTTCCTCGATCAGCGCAGACAGGTCCAGCACCATTAGCACGCGCCCATCGCCCAGCAGCGCCGTGCCCAGCAGGGCGGGCAGGCCGCGCAGCAGCCCGTCCAGGGGGCGCAGTAACACGTCCAGCCGGCCGGTGAAGCCTTCCACCTCCAGCCCGACCCGCCCGGAGCCGCTTCCAGTGACCAGCACCCGGGCCGTTTCGCCCCGCGGTGCCGTGGGCAACCCAAGTAGGGCAGCGAGGCGGAGCAGCGGCACGGTGCGGCCGCGCAGCACGAAGGCTTCGGCCCCGCCCAGGGGCAGGATGCGGTCAGCCGGAACGCGCGTCGTCTCGGCCACCATTTCAACCGGGATGCCAAAGGCCTCGCTACCGGCGCGTACCGTCAGAACGGTGGTGACGGCGGCGCCCTGGGGCAGGGAAAGACAAATAGTGGTGCCTGTGCCGGGCGTGCTGGACAGGGTGATGCGCCCGCCCATTCCCTCCACCGCCGCGCGCACCGCGTCCATGCCAACGCCGCGGCCGGAGATGTCGCTCACCGCCTTGGCGGTGGAGAAGCCGGCCCGGAAGATGAGATTCAGGGCCGCTGTGTCGTCCAGCGCGTCGATCGCGGCGGGTTCCATCAGCCGCCGCTCCCGCGCCACCTGCCGCAGCCGGGCGGGATCAATGCCGCGCCCGTCATCGGAAAGCTCCACGACCACCCCGCCCTCCGCCTGCCGCGCCGTAAGGGCGACGCGGCCCTTGCGGGCCTTGCCGGCGGCTATGCGGGCTGCCGGCGCCTCGATCCCGTGGTCGATGGAGTTGCGCAGCAGGTGCAGCAGCGGCTCGAACAGCCCGTCCACGATGGATTTGTCGGCCTCCACCGCCTCACCCTGGACAGTGAACTCTACTTCCTTGCCCAGGCGGCCCGCGGTGTCGCGTAGCAGCCGCGGAAAACGGGCAAAGCTACGGCCGAGCGGCACGAGGCGCAGCCCCAGGGCCTGGCGGTGCATCGCTTCGGCCAGGCGCTCGATTCCCGCCTGGCTTTCAGCCAGGGCGCGGGCCAGTGCCGGATCGACATCACCCGCCCGGGCGACGAGATGCGCCAGGCTGTTCTTCGCGACCACCAACTCCCCCGCAAGATCCACCAGCGCATCGATCCGCGCGGCGTCCACGCGCAGGCTGCGCGGGGCGGCAGGAAGCGCTGCCGCTGCGGCCGGCATCGGCTCAGGCGCGATGGGCGGGGGGATTTCCGCCAGTGCCACCTGGTCTGCGACGAAACGGAAGATGGGGCGGATCTCCGCGGCGGGAGCGGTGCTGACCGCCTCGACGACGAGATTGCAGCTAAAGGGGTCCGGTCCTTCCGCCGGCCAGGGTTCGCGCAGACCGAGATGCAGGGCGGCGAGCTGCGGAACGGCGCGGATCAGCGCCATCGGATCGTCGCCCAGGAAGAAGCAGTCTGGTGCGGGCAGGTAGCGTAGGGCGGTGACGGCCTGGCCGGCTGCATGGGCCCTGGCGATCACCTCGGCCTCGCGCGTCTGCAGCGCGGGCAGCCAGTCCGGCGCCGGCCCCGGCACCGGGGATGGGGCGGAGCCGGCGCCGCGCTGTTCGGCACGCAGCGCGGCCTGCAGCGTCGTTCCGCGCAGCGGTGCGTCAGCGGGCAGTGCACCGGTCGCGGCGATGGACTCCACCCAGGAATCAGTCGTGTTGATCAGGGCCAGCAGCGCATCCGTGGTGGCGCGGCCGAGCGTCAGCTGCCCGGCGCGCAGCGCCTCGAGCAGATCCTCGCCCGCATGCAGCGCCGCGGTCATGGGGGCGAAGTCGAAGATTGCGACGGAGCCCTTGAGCGTGTGGACCGCGCGGAAGGCACTGTCCAGGCGCGCGGCGTCGGCGGGATTCCGCTCGAGCGCGAGCAGGTCGTCGGAGGCCTGCTGCACCAGCTCGCGTGCCTCCGTCAGGAAGGTTTCAAGCAGATCCTTCACGTAGCGGGCCGTTGGTAGACGATCGCATCCGGAAAGCGACGCACCGTGAAGCGGTCGGAGATGCGCGTCATGGATTCCGTGTGCCCGAGCAGCAGGAAGCCGCCAGGGTTCAGCGCATCATACAGGGTCCGTGCGGCGTCGCGGCGCGAAGCCTCGTCAAAATAGATGAGCACGTTGCGGCAGAAGATGATGTCGAAGCGACCCTGCGCCGCCATGCTGGCCGCGTCCACCAGATTAGCCTGGGAAAAGCGAACGGATTCGCGGATGTCCTGAATGAGGCGGCGATGCAGGTCCCGCGGCGGTTCGAAATAACGGTCCTGGATGTCCTTGGGCAGGCGAGAGAGGGCGCGCTCGCCGTAATCGCCCTCCAGCGCCTCGGCCAATGCGTCCTCATCGATGTCAGAGCCGATGATTTCGATATTGTAGGCGTCGACCATCGCCCAGTTTTCCAGCAGCCAGATGGCGATGGAATAGGGCTCCTCCCCGGACGAGCAGGGAACGGACCAGATCCGCACGAGGTCGCCGGGGCCGCGCTTCGCTACGATCTCCGGCAGAATCGAACGGCTGAGGCAGCGGAGTTGGTGCTCCTCGCGGTAGAAATAGGTTTCGTTGACGGTGAAGCTGCTCACCAGTCGCGCGGCCTCGGCAGGGCTCGCGCGCAGGAGATTCATGTAGTCGGTGAAGGAGGCGACGCCCGACTCCTGGATTCGCTGCGCAATGCGGCGCTCGATGTAGTAGCGCTTGGACTCCCCATAGGACATGCCGGTGCGGCGGTAGAGAAAGTCGCAGAGGCGCTGCAGATCACCGGCGCTCAGCGGTGGCTCGGGCGCGGCGCTGTTCATGCGAGCCAGCCCGTCAACGTCCCCGCGATGCTCTGGAGCGGCAGCACCGCATCCGCTCCGCCCGCCCGCACCAGTTCGCCCGGCATCCCCCAGACCACGGCAGTTTCTTCTGCCTCGGCGATGGTGCGCCCGCCGGCCCGGCGCAGCCGGGCCATGGCGGCCGCGCCGTCATCTCCCATGCCGGTCATCAAGACGCCAATCAGCCGCTCAGCTCTGATCTGCTCCATGGCGCTGTCCACCATCCGGTCCACGCTGGGGTGCCAGCGGTGCTCGGGGTTGGAGGGGGCGGCGAGGACCACGGGGCCGCCTGCTCGCGCGCCGAAGATCAGGTCGGCATCGCCGCGCCCGATATAGACATGGCCCGGCGCCAGCGGCACGGGCCGCGAGGCCTCCAGCACCGTCAGGGCGCAGAGCTTGTCCAGGCGCCGGGCCAGCGGGCCGGTGAAGCTCGCGGGCATGTGCTGCGCGACGACCACCGGCCAGGGGAAATCGGCCGGCAGGGCGCCAAGCACCGCGTCCAGCGCCGGCGGTCCGCCGGTGGAGCAGCCGACGAGAACGATGCCCGGCACAGGGCCCGGCTTCAGGGCCGGCATAGAGCCGGGATTGGCGGCATGGGGAAGGGGCGCGCGCGGGGCGACAGGCGGCACCTTAGGGAGTTGAGCAGGCAGGCCGGCGCGCAGCCGCACGCGCTCGGTCAGACGATGGCTGCGGCGCAATCGCGCCTTGGCCGCCATGCGCACCTTTTCGACCAGATGGGGCGCCAGTTCCTCGATAGAGAGGGAGGCGGCACCGGCCGGCTTGGCGAGAAAATCCACGGCACCGAGCCGCAACGCCTCCAGCGTCACTTCCGCCCCCGCCTCGGTGAGGGAGGAGAGCATGACGACCGGCAGGGGACGTTCCAGCATGATGCGGTCGAGGCAGGTGAGCCCATCCATCCGCGGCATCTGGATGTCGAGCGTCACCACATCCGGGCGATCCGCGGCGATGGCCTCCAGCGCCTCTACGCCGTCCCGGGCGAAGGACACCTCGAAATCGCCCTGCGCCGCGAAGACGCTACCGAGAAGGCGGCGCATCAACGCGGAATCATCCACAACCAGAAGGCGGATCACGATTCGGGCTTGGCCTTCCCGGTCTTGCGCGTGGCCGGTTTGGCCGTTCCCTCCGCGCGCGCGGCGATGGCGGCCAGCAGGTCGCGTTCGGCCGCGTCCAGCAGGGCGCGCGGGTCAATCAGCAGGATCATCCGTCCGCCGCGCTCCACCCGCGCCACACGGTCGAAGATCCGGGTCTGGCCTTCCACCAGTTCCGGCGCGGGTGAGAGGTCGGCGGCCGGAATGGGAAGCACCTCGGACACCGCATCCACCGCGAAGCCGGCGCGTAGCCCGTCGATCGTCACCACCACGATCCGGCCACCGGCCTGCGGGCCTTCGCTGCCGAAGCGGCGGCGCTGGTCGATCACGGGAATCACGGCGCCGCGCAGGTTCATGGCACCCTCAACGAATTCCGGGGCGCGTGGGATGCGGGTCATGGTTTCGGGGCGGCGCACGACTTCATCCACGGCGGCGATGGGCAGGCCGTAATGCTCCTCACCCAGGCGGAAGACGACGAAGCGCTCCGCCTCGCCCGTCCGCGCCTCGGTCATGTCCGTCTCCTTCTTCCCGGCACCGGCCATGGCTCCCACCAGCCGCGCCGCCGTCTCCTCATCGAAAAGCCGCGTGGGGGAGAGGACGGAGACCAGCCGCCGTCCCTCGTCCAGCCGCGCGATCGCCTCCACCTGCGCTTCGCCCAGGCCGCGCGAGAGAACCGGCGGCACCGGGTCCAGTGCAGACGCAGGCACCTGCCGGATGGCCCGCATGGCATCGACCACCAGCCCGACCTGGTTCTGGCCGAGATGGATCACGACGATCCGGGCCCGCTCCGTCGCGGCTGGCCGCGCCGGCAGGCCGAGCAGCGCGTGCAGGGAAACCAGCGGCAGCAACCCGCCGCGATGGGCAATCACCCCGAGCATTGCGTTCCCCGTGCGGGGAAGGGCGGTTACTCCGGCCGGCAGGCGCGTCACTTCCGCCACCTGGTCCAGCGGAAGGGCATAGTCCTGGCCGGCGATCTCGAAGCTCACCAGGGCCTGCCGGTTCTCGGTGGCCTCCTCGGCCCCGGATTCCGGCCCGGCCGCGGCCGGCGCCAGAGCGCGGCGCGGAGCACGGGCCAGGGTGCCGAAGTCGCGCGCCAGGAGCGCGGGCAAATCAACGGTCCGCCCGGTGCCACCCTGTCCGAAGGCGGCGACGGAATCCACCAGCAGGCCAATGGATGTTCCCTCCTCGACCACCACCACCCGCGCGGCGGGAGAGGGGGCGGAACGCTCCTGCCCCATCAGTCGTGCGAGGGACAGCACGGGCAGGACCGTGCCGCGCAGGTTGCACAGGCCCAGAAGACTGGCCGGGGCATGGGGCACGCGCGTCAGGGGGGCGGGGCGCAGCACCTCCCGCACCGCGCCGGCGGGAAGAGCCAGCGCCTCGCCTGCCACCCCGACCGTCAGGACGTTGGTGGCGCCTGGTCCGGGCACCGGATCAGGCACTCGCCGCGCGAAGCTCGTCGGCGAGGCTCGCGATCTCCTCGATGGCGGCGGCCAGGTCCTCCGCGCCGCGGGCCTGCTGGCGGGCGGCGCTGGCGGCCTGGGTGACGGCGCCGCTCGCTTCCTCGGCGGCGGCGGCGATCTGGTGCGTGCCGGATGCGACCTCCCGCACCGCGCCGAGGATAGCCTCGGCCCCGGCCAGCACCTCCTGCGAGCTCTCGCGCAGCCCGACCAGATCGGCAGAGGCGGCGGCCAGACGCTCCTGGATCGCGCGCGTCTTGCCGATCTCGCCGGTGGAGGCGCTGGCCAACAGTCCCAGCTCGGCACGGACCACGCTGACCTGATCGCGGATGTCGCGCACCACCTCCTGCATGCGGTCGGCATTGCCGGCGGCGTCGCGCGCCAGGGCGCGGATATCGCTGGAAACCACGGCGAAGCCGCGCCCGGCCTCGCCCGCCCGCGCCGCCTCCACCGCGCCGCTGACGGCCAGCATGTTCGTCTGCACGGAGACCAGGGCAATGGCGTTGACGATCTTCTCGATACGCCGCCCCGAGGTCTCCAGCGCACCGATCAGCTCCGTCACCGCCCGCATCTCGGCCAGGGCCGCCTCCATGCCTGTGCCGAGGGCGGCGACGCTGGCCTGGCCCTCGCTGAGGCGGGGGGCCATGGCGTTGAGCTGCTCCACCGAGCGGGCGGCGGCGGAGCGGGTATCGGTGGCCGCGCGCTCGATCTGCTCCATGGCCGCGGAGGATTGCTGGGTGGCGGCCGCCTGGGCCTGGGCGCCTCGGCCAATCTGATCCAGCGCCGCCGTGATCTCCCCGGCCGCGCCGGACAACTCCTGCACCACGGCGGAGAGTTGCTCGGCGGCCGAGGCGACGTCGTCGGTCACGGAATCGGCGCCGCCGGATTGCAGGCTCTCGGCCATGGCGGCCAGTGCATGCGCGGTGCGCTGGCTCTCGTCCAGCGAGGTGCTCTGTTGCTGCACCGCGCGCTGTGCCTCGGTGGTCGCGGCCGATTGCTCCTCGGCAGCCGAGGCCACCTGTTCGGCGCCGCGCTGTGCCTCGCGCGCCGCTCCCTCGGCCTCGACGGCGGCCAGGAGAATGGCCCGCGCACTATCGACGAGCGCGTCGATGTCGTTGCGGACCGCGTCCAGCGTCACGACCACGGACCGGGCGTCGCGCATCTGGCCTTCAGCCGTGCCGGCGGCAGCGCGGATGCGCTCGCCGATGGCGCGGACCTCACCGAGGATCGTGTCCACCAGCTTCTGCACCTCGCCCGCGCTGGCCTCGGATTGTTCGGCAAAGGCGCGGACCTCCTCCGCCACCACCGCGAAGCCGCGCCCGTGCTCGCCGGCGCGGGCGGCCTCGATGGCGGCGTTGAGGGCGAGCAGGTTTGTCTGGTCGGAAATGTCGCCGACGGTGCGGGTGATTTCGCCAATCCGGGCCGCCTGGGCCTCCAGCGTCGCGACCACCTCAACGGCGCGGAGCTGGCGGGCCGCGTTGTCCTGCACGAAGCCGGCCGAAGCCTCGATCCCCGCGCTCAGCTCGATCAGCAGGGCCTGCAGCGCGTCGGTACGGCGGTGAGAGGCCTCGGCGCGGTTGCGCGCCTGGGCGAAGGTGGCGCCCAGGCTGTCGATATTGCCCTGGGATTGCTGTGCCGCGCCCGCAGCCTGCTCGGCGGAGGAGGCAATCTGCGCGAGGGCGCGGCCCAGCTCCTCTGCCGCGGCGGCGGCTTCCGTGATGCCAGCGGCCAGTTCCTCGGTCGCCGCGCCGATCCGCTCGGCGGCCTTCTCACGGCGGGCGCGGGAACGGTCCTGGGCCCGGCGCTGCATCGTGGGGCGGGAGGCAGGGGCGGGTGCTTCGGCGGGGGTGGAACGAGCCGCCGGTCGCGCGGCCAGCTCGGATGTCTTTACCAACGCCATGCGGTGTTTCGCCCCTTTGATGCCCGCCCCGCGCCAACCCGGTGGGAGGGCGAACCCGGCATGGTGGTGACGGGGCGGGACGCGGAGCCATTCTAGAGGTGGGGGGTGGGGCCGCCAAGCGCAGCGGCCGGCCAACGGGTCATGGCTCGGCCCCGGCCGGGGCGTCCGGCCTGCCTGGGGCGAAGGCGACAGATTTCACCAGCGCCCAGAGGGGCTGGCCCGGCCGCAGGGCGAGGCGCGCCACCGCATCGGCGGTGACGCGGGAGAGAAGCAGGATCTGGCCAACCCGCAGGCGCAGCATCGCCTCATGCCCTGCGAAAGGCTCGATGGATTCCAGCGTTGCCGGCAGGATGTTCTGTACGGAGAGGCCACGCGGCTCCTCGGTCGCGACGGAGACATCGCGTGCCCGGACGCGAAGGCGCAGCGGCGTGCCGGGCACTTCCTCCCGCAAAGGCACGCGTAGCGCGCCGCCCGCGAAGCCCAGGCGCGAAAGGCCGCGCGCGGGATCGTGATCCAGAAGCGTGCAGGCGAGCACCGCGCCGGCATCCCGCCGCGTCGCCAGAAGCGGCAGGTCGGTGCGGGCAGAAAGCGACTCCACCGTGCCGGCGGCGAGCACGCGGCCGGCTTCCATCAGCACGAGGTGGTCGGCCAGGCGGTCCACCTCGTCCAGCGCATGGGTGACGTAGAGGATGGGGACGCGGAACCGGTCGCGCACGCGGGCGAGAAAGGGCAGCACCTCCGCACGGCGGGGTGCGTCCAGCGCGGCCAGTGGCTCATCCATCAGCAGGAGGCGCGGGCGGGAGAGGAGGGCGCGGCCGAGGGCCACGCGTTGCCTTTCCCCGCCCGAGAGCGCGGCGGGACGGCGCGGCAGGAGATGGGCAATGCCGAGAAGAGCGACGACCTCTTTGAAATCCGGTCCGTCCGCCCCGCGCGGCGCGCGGCGCAGGCCGTAGCGCAGATTGGTTTCGACGGAGAGGTGGGGGAAGAGGCGGGAATCCTGGAAGACCATGCCGCAGCGACGCTTCTCCGGCGGAACCATGAGGCGCGAGGCGGTGTCGAGCAGGATCATGCCATCCAGTGCCACCCGGCCGGCCTCGGGCCGCAGCAGGCCCGAAACCGCCGCGAGCAAGGTGGACTTGCCGCAGCCGGAAGGTCCGAACACGGCCGTAACGCCCGGCGTCGGCGTGGCAAAAGCGGCGTCCAGCACGAAGCCGGGGAAGTGGTGGCGGAGCGCGGCCTCCAGCATCAGTGCGGCGTCCGGCCCAGCAGCACGCCAAGGCGGCGCCCGGCGAATTCGGCCAGCAGCAGCCCGGCAACAGCCAGGGTGAAGGAGATGGCGGCCAGCTTCGCGGCTGTCGCCTCGCCGCCCGGGGTCTGGGTGGCGCTGTAGATGGCCAGTGGCAGGGTCTGGGTTTCGCCGGGGATGTTGGAGACGAAGGTTATGACGGCGCCAAACTCCCCGAGCCCCGCCGCAAAGGCGGTGATGGCGCCGGAGAGGATTCCCGGCGCGATCAGGGGCAGGGTGATGGTGACGAAGCGGTCCAGCGGCCCGGCACCGAGGGTGCGCGCTGCCGCCTCCAGCCCCGGATCGACAGAATCGAGGCTGAGCCGCACGGCGCGTACGATCAGGGGAAAGCTCATCACGGCCGTGGCGAATGAGGCGCCGGCCGTGGTGAAGACCAGGCGGATCCCGAACCAGTCATTCAGCAGCGCGCCCACAGGACCGCGCAGGCCGAAGGTGACGAGCAGCAACCAGCCCACCACGACCGGTGGCATCACCAGGGGTAAGTGCACCACCGCATCCAGCAGCGCGCGACCGGGAAAGCGGCCCCGCGCCAGCAGCCAAGCCACGAGCACCGCCGGGGGCAGGCCGAAGGCCACCGCGCGTAAGGCGACGGACAGGCTGAGCCGGACGGCCTGCCATTCCTCCGGCGTCAGTCCCATTGGCTAATGCGCGCGCAGGGCGAAGCCGAAGCGGCGATAGGTCTCGGCCGCCTCGTCACCGGTGATGAAGGCGAAGAAGGCGCGCGCCTGCGCGTTCCCGGCTGCGCGGCGGGTGAGGGCGAAGGGATAGGTCACCGGCGGGTGGCTTTCCGCCGGAAAGGTGGCGACCACCTTTACGCCGCGCGAGGCCGCGGCATCGGTCGAATAGACAATGCCGAGCGGCGCCTCGCCGCGCTCCACCAACAGTAGGGCGGAACGCACATTGTCGGCGCGGGCGAGGCGGGGAGAAAGCGCGTTCCACTGGCCCATCCAGGTCAGGGCCGCCTGGGCGTATTTGCCCACGGGCACGTTGGAGGGATCGCCCGTGGCAATGCGTCCGTTGGAGCCGAGCAGGGCGGCGATGTCGGTGTCGCGCGCGAGGTGCAGCGGCTGGAGGCGGCTGTCCGCCGGTGCAATGAGGGCAAGCGCATTGGCGAGCGGCGAGACGCGCGTGTCCTTCGCGATCAGGTCGCGTTGCTCGACATAATCCATCCACGGCTCGTCCGCGCTGGCGAAGATGTCGGCGGGTGCGCCCTGCTCCATCTGGCGGGCCAGGGCGGAGGAGGCGGCAAAGGAAAAGCGGGGTAGGGGATTGCCCTTGGCACGCCAAGCCTCACCCAGCGCCTTCATCGCATCCGTCAGGCTGGCCGCGGCGAAGATGGTGACGCCCTCCTGCGCCCGGGCGGAGGCGGACAGGCCGGTAATGCCGAGCATGAGAGGGGCGATCAGGGCACCGAGAACGAGGCGACGCATAAGACACCGTCCGCTGTTCCCGTTTGGCTATATCGGCAGCGCCGGAGAGGCGCAAGCATGCCTGGACCCTACGAAAGGCCAGCCCGCTTCTGCGCCCGCGCGATCCCCTTCGCGTCGATCTGCATGCTGTCGAGCACCGCTTCCATCCTGCGGACCGCAGGGTCGTCCAGCCCGAGCCCGAAATCCGACAAGGTGGAGAGCAGCCGTGCCTGTGTCTGATGCCTGGGTTGATCGAGGGGGCGGGGCGGCCGATTGGCGATCACTTGCTCCAGCAGCGGCAGCAACGCGTCCACATAGGCGCCGGGCGTGTGGTGCCGCAGTGCGTGGGCGCGCCCGCGGGCGCCGATCGCGGCACCCTCCGCCGGATGGGCCAGAATCCATTCCAGATGTCGCATCGTGTCCAGCGCCTCAGCCTCGGGCCGGCAGTGGAGCGCCGCATCGGCGGGGATGTCGGCATAGCCGCCATGGTGGGTCACGAGTGTGGGACGGCCAGAGGACATGGCCAGGATGGCGGAGGCCGAGGCCCCCTCCAGTACCGGATTGCGCAGGCAGGAGATCACGTCCGCGTCGCGCAACTGCCGGCGCAGTTCCTCATCGTTGACCCAGCCCGTGAATTCCGGCGGATCAAGCTGGCAGGCCGCTGCACGGGCAACGAGGTGCTCGCGCTGCTCCGGCGAAGCCTCGCCGATAACGCGCAGCCGGCAGCGCCCGCGCAGGATCGGGGAGGCCCCGATCGCCAGGATGACCTCGTCGATCCGCTTGTTGGTATTGGCATAGCCGACGGATGCTACCGTCAGCAGCTTTCCGGCTGACGGTGGTGGCGGCAGGTCGGGCACGGTGAAGGCCAGCGGGATGGTCGCCACTGGTCCCGGGCAGGCGGCGCGGAGGCGCTCTACGTAATGCGCCGCATGAGCCACGGCGCCGGTGCAGTGGCGTGCCAGCCATTCCAGCATCGGCCGCCGCCGGACCATGTCTCCCAGATCACCCCAGAAGGGATCGCCATCCGGCATCCCTTCTTCCCCGTAAAGCTCGCGCGCCAGCGGAACGAGTTCCGGCATGCGGCCGATGCTGTCGAACCAGGCCAGGGCGAGATGGCCCAGGAACATGTCGTGAAAGATCCCGACCATCCCATAGCCTTGCAGCCGGTCCACCGCCGCCCCGTGATGGAAAAGGTGGTTGCCGATATGTGCCACGACCACGTCGAACTGCATGTCCAGCGTGGTGTCGCTGAGATCGTCCAGATGGTGGATGGGGCCGGGCGGCGGGCGAAGGAGCGGCAGGTCACGAGCTTCGCCGCGCTCGGTCCGCAGCACGGTTACCCGATGCCCGCGGGCCGCCAGTTCGAAGGCCACCTCGGCGGCTGAGGAGCAGACCGCGCTGCGCTGGTTCCAGGGAGTAGCCCAGCCAATCCGCAGGCCCGTCACGCGAGCAGCCTTTCGATCGTAGTGGGCCAGTCCAACCCTTCGGCCGCCATAGCCGCCCGCCCGGCGAGGCCGAGCTCGTAGGCCCGCATCGGGTCGCCGCTGAGCGACGCCATGGCCTCTCCCAGAGCGTCCGCCAGAGGCTCCACCACGCGACCATTCTCCCCATCACGAACGATATCCAGCACGCCGCCGGAATCGGTGACGGTGATGACCGGCTTGGCTGCCTGGAAGGCCTCCATGGTGCAATATCCCAGGGAGTCCTCGTCATAGGGCAGGTAGGCGATGGCCTGGGCTCCATTCACTAGCCGCGCGAGATCGGCGCGGGGCAGGAAGCGCAGGTCGAACGTCACCCGGTCCTCCACCCCCTGCTCAGCCGCCAGGCGGCGCAGCGCCTCGGCATCGGCCGGCGTGTCCGGCGGGCCAGCGACCACCAGGTGCGCCGCAGGGGCGTGACGCAGGGCGCGGATCATCAGTTCCTGCCGCTTGCTGGCGTTCACCCGGCCGGTGGCGAGTATGTAACCGCCGGATTCCCCACCAGGAAAGAGCTCCGGATCGTTCAGCGGTGGGCGCAGTACCTCGCTATCGAAGCCGTTATAGTGCTTCAGGCGGCGGGAAGTGACGGGCGCGTTGGTATAGATGCGGCGCGCTTCGGAGAAGGCGAGCGCGTCACCGGCCCGGATTGCCGCCAGGATCTGCGCGCCGCGCTCATCGCCGGGAATGTTGCTTTGCCCCGCATCCAGCAGGTCATAGGCTTGGCGGTGCTGGTGCAGCAGCCACAGCACCTTGTCCTGCCAAGGAATGAGATAGGCTGGGAATTTTAGGGCGATCACCCGGTCCACCTTGCTCAGGCGCAGGCTGCGGGCGATCAGCATCTCGTCGATCAGGGTGTCGGCCGGATCCCAGGTGAAGGGGACGCGCATTCCTTCCGCTTCCATACCCAGGCGGCGGAGATTGAGAATGAGGTGGTCGTAGAGCTCCTCCGCACCACCATGTACGAAGGGCACGAGGGTGCTGAGCACGAGAACCCTCATGACAGCAGCTTCTCCAGCACCGCATCCCAACTTGTGCCCAGCGCGGCCGCCTGTGCTGCGGCCGCTTCGCCCAGCTGGGCGGCGAGGGCACGGTCGGCATAAAGCCGGTCGAAGGCTGCTGCCAATGCTGCCGGCTCGGGCGCCGTCACGAGGCCCGTCACGCCGTCCCGGACAAATTCGGTGACGCCGCCGGTATCCGCTACCGTCACGGTGCAGCGCCGTGCGTGCGCAGCCTCGATGGCCGGATAGACATCGCCCTCCTCGCAGGACGGCAGATAGGCGACAGCAAGGGCGTGTTCGAGCCGGGCGGCCTTTTCTTCCTCCGTGATCCAGCGCGCCTCAATCGTCACACGGCTGGTGATGCCATGGCGGCTCGCTGCGTCGCGCAGGATCTCCGCATAGCCGGGCACCATTTCGGTGCCGCAGAAGCGGATGCGGATCGGGCTGCGCGTCTGCGCCACCGCGTCGATCATGAGAAGCTGGCGCCTATGGGGTGCCATGCGGCAAATCACCACGATCTCGTCCCCGTAGGGACCGGTGCGGAAGAGTTCGGGGTACGGCGCAAGTGGGTAGAGTAGCTCGCTCTCCACCCCGTTGAACCGGCGCAACCGGTCGCCTGCTGCGCGGGAGGTGGTGAAGACCCGGTGCGCTTCGCCGAGCGCCGCCGTATCGGCCTCCGTCAGCGCGGCCGCCACCGGATTCTTATGATCGGTGGAGATGTGGAGGGAGTGGGCGAACCACACGATCTTACAGCGGTGCCGCACCGCATGGGCCTGCGGGAAGGTGATCACACGCTCGAAATAGTCGTCCAGGCGCATCATGCGCAGCGCGGCCATTTGCGGCAGCAGCTCGTCCGGCACATCGAGGAAGGAAAGATGAAGAAGCTCCACCCGGTGGCCACGCTCTACGAGTTTCTCGTGAAGCCCGCCTACCAGGAGCCGCGATCCGCCGCCAGCAAACGGCACACCGGTGGAAATCAGCCCGATTCTCATCGGCGTATGGAACGCAGCGGGATCATGCAAGCCGGAGCTCCGGATAGGCGCCGGGGGGCTGGCGCAGCATCAGCAACGTAGCCGGCGTGGCCTCAGCCAAGACCGGCATGGGCCGCGCCGCGCGGAGCGATCCCGTTCCCTCCTCAATTTCGAAAACCTCGAAGCCTGCGCCGGTGAGGTCGCCCATCCATTCTGCCGCATTTGTTACAGCCTGCCGGAGCGGCTCCGGCCCAAAGGGGACCAGGAGGGCCAGGTCAGGATTCTCAGCGGAGATACGGCGCATACCGTGCCAAGCGCGAAGCTCGAGGGCCTCCAGGCCGATCTTCACCAGTCGGACCGGCGTGCCAGGTTCCACCAACTCGTCCAGCGTGATCGTATCGACCTCCTCCGTCCGGCCGGTGTCGGGATTCAGCGCTCCTCTCCCTGCTGCCTCGCCAGCGGCAAATCGGTGGAGGGTCACCCAGGCATCCAGTCCGTTCAGGGCGAGATTCCGCCGCAACAAACCCGCTGCGCGAGAGGCTGGCTCCAGTGCGATCACGCGCCCGGAAGGGCCGACTTTCCGGGCAGCCGGGATAACGCAGAGGCCGATCTGCGCTGCCGCGTCAAGCATCACGTCGCCCGGGCGCAGCAGGGCTTCGATCACGGCCGTCATGCCGGACCGGGGCCGGTCGGCACGCTCCCGGATTGCGGCGATCAACGCGGCATCCTCGGTGGGAACCAGGAGATAGCCTTCCGGGATCCGCATCAGCACATCCTCGCCAAGGGAAACCACGAAGCGTTGGCCCAGGAGGTCCGTCATGGTGTTCTTCGCGTTGGCCAGCGCTTGCATAGAGGCCAGTTGATCGAGGCGGATCGCATCCGTGCCGATCTGCAGGCGCCGGATTCCAATATCCGTTTTTTCCAAGCTGCGTCGCGTTTTGCTATCCGTCGCCTCAATCAGTTGCCGCGTTTCGGTATGCTTCGCCTCAATCAGTTGCCGCGTTTCGGTGTGCGCCATTCTCATCAGGCTCTGCGTCTCGGCCTGAGCGGCTTCCGTTATATGCCGGACTCCCGCTACGGCCGCTTCGGTTGCCTGCTGGGCATCAAGGAGGCGTTGGAGGTCGAAATTGACCTTGTCCAGCATCCGCGCGTGATCCATCCTCGTGATCGAGTCGATCTCTGCTGTGCCGCGTAGATGCTCCTCAATGCGTCCGATGCGTCCGGAAAGGTCCGGCAGCGCCTCATCTACAGCGGAACGGATAACGGCCTTGAGGCGGTTCAGGATGGGAAGCGCGAGAGGGCGGAGCGCGGCGCGCACGGCGCGGAGGTGAAGCGGGCGGGGCCCGTCGGATGTTGACACCGGCGAGGCCTCCAAATCCTGTTCTCGCGCGAAACACATGCGGTGCCGGGACGGCATGCCAGACGAGCAATCCATAGCGACTTGTTATTTCGGTGCAAGCCCCGTTCCTCAAGCGGCCCGCATCGTGGCGGCGCGGCGGGGGGGGCTGCACGACGCCGGAGCCGGTCGGCAACCGGCGGGCGAGGCCGATAGGTCCGCTTTGCAGCCTCTGCCTGTGCTGTCGTGGCACGCTCAAGTTATCGCGACATGAGACCTTTGAGATGGCGCCCGCGGAAACTGCAGCTACATGGCCGGAATCGAGCTGGCCGGAGCGAGTTCTGTACGACCCGGCAGGCCTGACAATCGGGGGCCGGTATGGCGGTTCGAGAGAAGTCGCGGCAACACGGGAATCCATCTGGCGCCGATCGCAAGGACCAGCCCGACCAGGCCAAGAAGGAGAAACCGGAGCAAAAGGACGATGGCAAGGATCAGAAGGATAACGGGAACCGCCCGGGCCGCAGGCCATTAATCATCGGCGGCATTGTCCTTCTCGTCGCGGTCGTCGCGGGTGCCTGGTACTGGTGGAGTCACCGCAACCTCGAATCCACCGACGACGCCTATACCGAAGGCCGCGCCGTCACTGTCGCGCCGCGCGTTGGCGGCTATGTCACGGAGCTGGCAGTGGACGATAACCAGTTCGTCCATGCGGGCGACCTGCTCTTCCGCATCGACCCGCGGGATTATGTCGTGCAGCGGGACGAAGCGCGGGCCCAGGTGCAACTGGCTCAGACCCAACTCCGCGCCGCGGAGCTGGACCTGGAGATCACCCGCGTGCGCGCGCCGGCGCAACTGGCCGAAGCTCAGGCACAGCGCGACTCGGCCCGCGCCAGCCGGGATCAGGCCGAGGCTGATTATCGACGCCAGCGCAGCGTCGACCCACGGGCAACCACCCAGTCCAGCATCGACACGGCCACAGCCATGCTGCGGGTCCGCACCGCCGCCGTCGCCCAGGCCGAAGCGCAGGTCCAGATCGCCTCCGAGACGCAGGAGATGATCCAGGTGGCGGAAGCCACGGTGGAGCAGCGCCGCGCCGCGCTGGCTCAGGCGGAGGCGCAGCTGGCCCAGGCCGAGCTGAACCTCTCCTACACCGAGGTCCGCGCAGCCCAGGATGGTCGCGTGACACGGCGTAACCTGGAGAAGGGTGCGCTGCTGCAGGTGGGAGGCACGGTGATGACCCTGGTCACGCCCGAGGTCTGGATCGCCGCCAACTTCAAGGAGAACCAGCTGGACCACATGCGTCCCGGCCAGCCAGTGGAGGTTGAGGTTGATGCCTTTCCCAGCCTGAAGCTGCACGGCCATGTAGACAGCATCCAGATGGGCAGTGGCGCCCGCTTCAGTGCTTTCCCGGCCGAGAATGCGACGGGCAATTTCGTAAAGATCGTCCGCCGCGTGCCCGTGAAGATCGTCATCGACAGCGGGCTGGATCCGAACATGCAAATGCCGCTGGGCCTTTCTGTGGTGCCGACGGTGACGGTGGAATGAGCGGCAGCCAGGGCTGGAAGCCCCGTTCCAACCCCTGGGTTATCACACTGGTGGTGACACTCGCTGCCTTCATGGAGGTGCTGGACACCACCATCGTCAACGTCTCGCTGCCGCATATCGCCGGCAGCCTCTCGGTCAGCAACGACGAGAGCACCTGGGCACTGACCACCTATCTCGTCGCCAACGGCATCGTGCTGACCATTTCCGGCTCGCTCAGCCGCATGATCGGGCGCAGGCGCTACTTCCTGATCTGCATCTCCGTCTTCACCCTTGCCTCGCTGGGCTGTGGAATGGCTACCGAGTTCTGGCACCTTCTCCTGTTCCGCGCCCTTCAGGGCTTCTTCGGCGGCGGGCTGCAGCCCACGCAACAGGCCATCATCCTCGATACCTTTCCGCCGGAGAGGCGCGGCACAGCCTTCTCTGTCACGGCCATCGCCACCATCATCGCGCCAATCCTGGGGCCGGTGGCCGGCGGCTATCTGACCGACACCTATTCCTGGCATTGGATTTTCCTGATCAACGTGCCGATCGGCGCCCTGACCGTCCTCGGCGTGCTGCAGGTGGTCGAGGATCCGCCCTGGGTCGTGGAGGAACATGATCGCGGCTTCCGCTTCGACTATGTGGGCCTGGGCTTCGTCGTGCTGGCGCTGGGGGGCATGGAGCTGGCGCTGGACCGCGGCGAGAATGAGGACTGGCTCGCCTCTTCCTTCATCCGCAGCACGGCCCTGGTATCCGCGATCGGCTATGTCGGCGGCTGCTATTGGTTGCGCTACGCAAAGAGCCCGATCGTGAACCTGCGGGTTTTCAACGATCGGAACTTCTCGATCGGCTGTGCGCAGATCGGGCTGATGGGTTTTGTCCTCTATGCCTCCGCGGTGCTGATCCCGCAATTTGCGCAACAGCAACTCGGCTATAATGCCACCTGGTCCGGGCTGGTCCTGGCCCCCGGGGCGGCGGTGCTTGTGGTGTTGATTCCCATCACGGGCAAGCTGATGGGCATCATGCCCGCCAAGTACCTGGTCGCCTTCGGCGGGTGCTGTCTCAGCGCCGCGCTGCTCTACTCGCACGGCATTACGCCGGATCTGGACTATACGGAGCTTGCCATCATGCGCGCGGCACAGACGGCCGGGCTGGCCTTCCTCTTCGTGCCTATCAGCACCCTGGCCTATGCGACCCTGCCACGCGAACTGAATGGCGACGCCACGGCGCTGTTCACCATGATCCGCAACGTGCTGGGCTCGGTAGGGATCTCCGTCTCCACCGCGTTGGTGACAAACCACCAGCAAATACGCAACAGCTATCTCACCGAGCATATGACGCCGCTCTACGAGCCCTATAACACCACCTTGCAGCAGATACGGCAGGCGCTGGCCGCTTACGGCTACTCCGCTGCCCAGGCGACCCAAATGGCGACAACCCAGATGGCGCAGATGTTGCGCGCACAGGTGGCGGTGTTGGCCTATTCCGACGTGTTCCTGATTACCGCAGGGCTGGCTCTGCTGATCGTCCCGCTCGCCTTCTTCTTCTCGGCTGTCAAGGTGCAGGGCGGGGCAGGCGGGCATTGACCATGCGGCGTCTGGCTTCCCTGCTGCTCACCACAGCCCTGGCCGCCTGCACGGTCGGTCCCGACTTCCGGCCACCGGAAGCCGCTACCCCGGCCGCTTATAACGACGCGGCCCGATCGGGACCTTTCATGATGCAGGCACAGCCGGACCCGCTCTGGTGGTCTGGCTTCCACGATCCGCTGCTGGACAGCTTGGTAGGGCGCACGCTCAGCGGCAGTCTGACGCTGCAGCAGGCGGTGTTGCGCATCGTGCAGGCGCGCCAGGGCGAGACATCAGCGCGCAGCCTCGGCCTGCCCTCTGTCAACGCCTCGACCAGCTACACGCGGCAGCAACTCGGCCTTCGTGGTATCCTGGAATCCCGTGATGCCTTTAGCGCGGCCGAGCGGCTGCACGGCAATCCGCAGATCGAAGAGGCGCAGCCCGGCCTCTCCAACCGTCTGGCCGACGCGATCGGCGGGGGACTGACCGCCGCAACCCAGCCAGTGAACCTGTTCCAGGCCGGCTTCGACGCGGGCTGGGAGCTGGATCTGTTCGGCCGTGTCCGGCGCCAGGAGGAACAGGCTGGTGCCCAGACCCAGGTGGCGACGGAAAGCGCCAACGACGCCCTGGTGAGCCTGCTGGCGGAGGTGGTGCAGACCTATGTCCATCTGCGCGGCGCGCAGGCGCTGGCCCGGGCGCAGCAGGATAATATTGAGGCGGCGCGCGACATTCTGCGACTAACCGAGCGCCGCCAGCGCCAGGGTCTGACCCCGCAGATCGATGTGGAGAACCAGCGCGCCCAGCTCTCCAGCTACGAGGCGCAGCTTCAGCCCTACACGGCGCAGGTGCAGCAGGCGATGAACCGGCTGGCCGTGCTGATGGGCCGCCCGCCCGGCACGCTCGATGCGGAGCTGCAGGCCGGCCGCCCCATCCCGCCGACGCCGCCGGTGGTACCGGTCGGCCTACCTTCCGACCTTGCCCGGCGCCGGCCGGACATCCGCCGGGCGGAGGCCGCTCTGCATGTCACCACGGCCGGCATCGGCGTGGCCGTGGCGCAGTTCTATCCTTCCGTTTCCCTCACGGGCAGCCTGGGCACGCGCGCGACCGAGATCAGCTTCCTGAGCAACTGGTCCAGCCATTTCTACTCCCTCGGCCCGACCATTTCGCTGCCGATCTTCCAGGGCGGGCGGCTGACAGCGAACCTGAAGCTGGCCAAGGCGCAGCAGGCCGAGGCCGCGCTCGCTTACCGGCAGGCCGTGCTGGAGGCACTGGCGGAGGTGGAGGACGGGCTCGTCAATTATCGCGCCGACCGTGCACAGCGGGATCTGCTGCGGCAGACCGTTGCCTCGGCACAGACCGCGCTGATGCTGGCGCGGGACCGCTACGACCACGGTCTGTCCAGCTTTATCGAGGTGCTGGACGCGCAGCGCGTGCTGGTTCAGGCGCGCCAGCAGGAGGTTCGGGCGACGATTTCTCTCACCAGCGACGTCATCGCCCTCTACAAGGCGCTGGGCGGCGGCTGGACGGAGGCGGATTGGGCCGCCCGTGCGGCCGAGGTCGAGCCGCGGGCCGGCATTCCTTCGCCCGACGCACTGGTCGCTCATTAGGGCCCCGTCGCGGGGACAGGGAAGAACCAGCCTGCACGGTCCTGGCACAGCCGGGGCAGCATCCCCACCTCGCCGCCACGCCGGTCCGGTTGACCGAACCGCACAGCAGGGGATCCCTGACGCATGAGGCTATGGACGGCCGCTCTGTTTTGCGTGGCGCTGGGTTTCGGGTGCCTGGATGGGGCGGCCGCCATGGCCCGCGCCGGCGGAAATGGAGCGGCGCAGGCGGAGAGCCGCAGGCAGCATCAGGCGCGGCCCTCGCGCCATCAGGCGCGGCCGTCGCCTCACCATGTGCGTTCCCCGCGCCAACAGGCGCGTGTCCTGCGCAGAGGGCGTGGCGGCACGGCGCGCCATCACCGTGCCGCCACGGCGCAGCGGGGTCGCGCTTCCATTTATGCCTCCCGGCTGGCGGGGCGGCGCATGGCGGATGGTAGCCGCTTCGATCCCCGCTCCGACACAGTGGCGAGCAAGACGCTGCCGCTGGGCACGCGCGTCCATGTGACGAATCTCCGCAATGGGAAGACGGTGGTCGGGCATGTTCGGGACCGCGGCCCCCATCGGGGGCGGCGGATCCTGGATGTCAGCCCGGGCATGGCGGCGCGGTTGGGTATGGGTCGGACGGGGACCGAAATGGTCTCGGTGCAGCCGGCTGGCGTGCTCGGAATTTCGGCGCCGGCGCAAGCTGCGACTATACGGAAGGGGCATTCCCGGCGGCGTTAATGCTGGGTTCGGAACAAACGGGCCGGGATCCGCTCTTCACCGTGAGACCCAGCCCTTCTGTCGACAGGCTGATCATCATAACGACGCCACGATCTCTACTCTGTCGTGCCAGCGTGGCCCGGAGCATCCGGAGCAGGTTCGGTATACAATTGCGGAACGGGAGAGCGGGATCTGGATCCTCAAGGAAGGCAAGGGCTGAAGGCGGTTCTCACGGCCACGTATCACGGAATTGCGACTGCGGCGCCTGGAACCCTCTTGAAACAGCCGGTTTCAGAGCAGATAGGTCACGCCGTTCTTTGAGGCCGGGTTTTCACATGCTCCACTTCCATCGTCGTCGCCTTCTCTCCGGCCTCGCTCTGGCCGGCTTGGCCGCGCCCGCCATGCTCCGGGGCGCTTCAGCCCAGGGCGTCACGAAAACCCGGCTGCAGCTCGGCTGGATCCCGAATGTCCAGTATGCCGGTGAATGGGTGGCGCTGGATAAGGGCCTGTTCCGCAAGCACGGCGTAGATCTGGAATGGTATCCGGGCGGCCCCAATGCCCCCGCCGCCCCCGTGGTGCTGGCCGCCGGCCGGGCCGATCTGGGCTATACGAGCTGGTTCCCCTTCCTGGACGCAGTCGCCCGGGGGAATGATTTTGTCATGGTCGCGGCGGTGTTCCCGAAGAGCCCGCTCGGGATCATCTCCCTGGCCCGCAAGCCCATCCGTAAGCCGCAGGATCTGGTCGGCGCGCGCATCCTTGCCCAGGGCGCCCCGGAGAAGACGGCGATCGACGCCACCCTGGCCGTGGCCAAGCTGCCGGTGCAGTGGACTCAGGTGCCCGCCGGCTTCTCGCCGGAGCCGCTGCTGAGCGGGCAGGGTGACGGTTATACCGCCTTCAGCACGAACCAGGTTATCACCCTCGAGAATATGGGGATGGTGCAGGGCAAGGACTTCTTCTTCACCAGCTTCGACGATCTGGGCTTCCGCACCTATGGTGCCGTGCTGACGGCGCCACGCGCCTATGTGGAGAAGAGCCGCCCGGTGGTGGTCGGCTTCCTGCGCGGCCTGATCCAGGGCATGCAGGAAAATGAGCGTGACCCCACTCTGGCGCCGAAGCTGGCGGTGCAGCGCTATGGTGTCGATTTCGGTCTCGATCTGAAGCAGCAGAACCGGCAGAACGTGCTGCAGATCCCGCTGACCCATTACGACGAGCCCGGCAAGCCGCTGCTTGCGCTGGACCGCGACCTGATGGCCGGCGCGATGTATGACGCGGCCCGCGCTGCCGGCCGGACCAATCTGCCGGAAGTGGACCGCATCGCCGACTTCTCGCTGGTCACCGAAGCGCATCAGGGGCTGTGACAATGGATATGCCCAACGGCCCCGTGGATATCCTGATCCGCGGCTGCGACGTCGTCACCATGGATGATGCCGGCACGGTGCTGCATGACGGCGCCGTCGCCATTGCCGGCGGCCGCTTCGCCTGGATCGGCGCCAACAGCGCGGCGGATGGAATCAAGGCGAACACTGTCCTGGACGGGCGCGACCGCATCGCCATGCCTGGCATGATCGATGGGCATGTACATACCGCCCAGCAACTGCTGCGTGGCAAGCTGCCGGAGATGAGCCGCAAGGGCCCGCTGCGGAACCCGCCCTGGAAGAACTACTACATTCCATTCGAGGGGCTGCTGGAGCCGGAGGACGTCCATCTCAGCGGCCTTGTCACCTACGCCAACATGCTCCTCTGCGGCACGACCTGCTTCGCGGAAGCGGGCGGGCCACATCCGGACGAGATGGCGCGGGCGGCCGAGGAGATCGGCATCCGCGGCTTTGTTTCCCTTTCCACGGTAGACCAGAACACGGCCTTCGCGGGCCGTACTGTGCCCGGCTCCATGCTGATGACGACGGAGCAGGCCTATGACCGCAATGTCGCGCTGGTACGCCGCTGGAAGGGCAAGGACCGGCGCGTGCAGGCCTGGATGTCCATGCGGCAGATCATCGTCTGCACGCCGGACCTGATCCGCTCCCTCTCCGACGCCGCGAAGCAGGAAGGGGTGCGCATCCACACCCATCTGGGCGAGGGCACTTATGAGGTGGACTACGCGCTGGAGAATTTCGGCCGGCGCCCGACTGAATATCTCGACAGCCTCGGCGTGCTCGGGCCGCATCTGCACTGCGCCCACTCCGTCACTCTCTCGGCGGAAGAGGTGGACCTTTATGTCGAGCACAAGCTGACGGCCTGCCATTGTGCCTGGGGCAATTACGGGATCGGCGTGCCGCGGCTTCAGGAGATGTGGCGGCGCGGCGTACCGATCGGGTTGGGCACGGATGGCGCAGCCGGGGCGGCCACGATGGATATTTTCCAGGTGGCCCATGCCGCGCGCGTCGGCCAGTCCGCGCAGATCGGCCACCCCTATCATCAGCGCGTGCCGATGAGCGCGGAGGAGCTTCTGAAGATCGCGACCCGTGGCGGCGCGCGCTCCCTTGGCATGGGCGATGAACTGGGCAGCCTGGAGGTCGGCAAGCGCGCCGATATGCTGCTGGTTCAGACCACCGACCCTGACCAGATGGGCGCGACCGATCCGCTCTTCCTGGCATCATCCTGCATTGTCGGCCGAGATGTGCAGGACGTGATCGTGGATGGGAAGCTGGTCGTGCAGGGCCGCCGCCTGCTGACCATGGATCTGGAGGAGATCCGCGCCAGGCTGAAGAGGCGTCGCCCCGAGATCATGGCGCGCTTCGACGCGGCCGTGACAGCCTGATGACCCCGCAGCCCGCGATCGCCGTTCAGGGCGTCACGAAGCGCTTCCGGCTGGATGACGGGCGCGAGTTCACGGCGTTGAACGACATCTCCCTCTCGCTCGCCGAGGGGGAGTTCGTCACGCTGCTCGGCCCCAGCGGCTGCGGCAAGAGCACCATCCTGCGCCTCGTCGCGGCGCTGGAGGAGCCCAGCGCCGGCAGCGTGCAGGTGGAGGGCAGGGCACCGGCCGAGCTGTCCCGCCAGCACCGGCTGGGCGTTGCCTTCCAGGACCATGCGCTGCTGCCCTGGCTGGACGTGGCATCCAACATCGCGCTGCCCTTCAAGGTGGCTGGGCTGAAGGTGGATGAGGCGCGGGTCGCCGACCTGATCCGGCTGGTCGGGCTGTCTGGCTTCGAGAAGGCTCGGCCGCGGCAGCTGTCGGGCGGGATGCGCCAGCGCGTGGCCATTGCCCGCGCCCTGGTGTTGAAGCCGGACGTGCTGCTGCTGGACGAGCCCTTTGGCGCGCTGGACGCTGTGACGCGCCGGCAAATGAATATCGAGTTGCAGCGCATCTGGTCGGAGCAGCGCACCACCACCCTGCTGGTGACGCATGACGTCGGGGAGGCTCTGTTTCTCTCCGACCGCATCATCGTGCTGAGCGGCCGCCCGGGGCGGGTGGTGCGGGTGGTGAACGTGCCCTTTGAGCGGCCGCGCGATCCCTCCGTCATGCGCTCCGAGTTGTTCCACCAGATGTCGGACGACCTGACGGACGCGCTTGCCGCCCCGGCTGAAGCCCTATGAGCGAGGCGCGCAAGACCTTTCTTTTGGGCGCGCTGGGCATCATTGCCTTCCTGATCGCCTGGGAGGTCGTCGGGCAGGGGCGCTGGCTCGGGCTGAGCTGGCCGCCGCTCAGCGCCGTGCTGGCGATGCTGATGGATGAGAACCGGCGGCCCCTCTTCCTACGCGCGCTGGGCGCGACGCTCTCCTCCCTCGCGACGGGCTATGCGATTGGTTGGGTCAGCGGCGTCGCCGCCGCGGCGCTGGCGCATCTGGCGCCCCCGCTGCGGCCGGGGATCGACCGCACCAATGCCTTCATCCACGCCATTCCGTCCGTGGCACTGGCACCGCTGCTGATCCTGCTGGTCGGGCGGGAGGGCACGCCGGCAACCCTCGCCGCGCTGAGCACCTTCTTCATCCTCTATGTCTCCACAGCCTCCGGCCTCGGCGCCACCCCGCCGGCGCTGCGGGACCTCGTGCAGGTGCTGGGCGGAAGCCGCTGGACGCGGTTCCGGCGACTGGACCTGCCAATGGCGCTGCCCACGGTGGTCAGCGGCATGCGGCTGGCGGCTCCGGGCGCCCTGATCGGCGTGATCATCGGTGAATGGTTCGGCGCCCCGCGCGGCCTGGGGGTGCTGGTGATCAACGCGATGCAGAATTTTCAGATTCCCCTGCTCTGGAGTGCGGTTCTGCTGGCCGTGCTCGTGTCGCTCTCCCTGTTCGGGCTGCTCGGTGCCCTGCAGCGCGGCGTGATGGGGCGGCTGCAATGAGCGCCGTGTTGCGGGCCCTGCGCGCCTCCTGGGGCATTCTCGCGATCTTGCTGTTCTGGCAGATCTGGGTGGCGTTCAGCGGGGTGAACAGCATCGTGCTGCCCGGTCCCATGGGCATGCTGCGCAGCCTGGCGGCGGCGCCCAGCCTCTATCTGGCCAGTACCGCGCAGACCGTGGCGCTGGCCGCGCTGGGGCTGGTGCTGGGCGTGGCGCTGGGAACGGGGCTGGCCATCCTCACCTGGTTCTCCCGCTTCCTGGCGGGGCTGCTGACGCCGCTGGGGATCATCTTCGCCTCTGTGCCCGTGGTGGCACTGATCCCGGTGCTGGCGCGCATTTTCGGTTACGACATGCGTACGGTGCTGGCGATCGTCGTGATCATCTGCTTCTTCCCGGCCTTCGTCTTCACTGGGGCGGGGCTGCGTGCCCTGCCGCGGGGCAGTGACGACCTGTTTCGGGTGCTGGGCGCCTCCACGGGCAAGCGCCTCCGGTTGCTCGCCTTGCCGGCAGCGATGCCGGACTGGGCGGTTGCCCTGCGGCTGGCAGCGGCGAACAGCATCCTGGCGGCGATGGTGGCCGAGTTCCTGATGGGAACCAGCGGCCTGGGCTATCTCTTCGCCGAGGCGCGAAGTGACTTCGACATGGAGCGCGCCTTGGGGGCCAGTGCGATTGCCACCGTGATCTCGGTGCTGTCCTTCTTCCTGGCCTCCCGTTTCGAGGGCTGGGCGCAGCGGAACTGGCGCTGAGGGCGCGTCCAGTACGTTAAGGGCACTTCGAGGGACGGCCAGGAGTGCTGGCCTCGGGTGCCGTCATGTTCCGCCTCGGAGAGGCAGTCCTATTGGGAAAGGAACTGCTTCCAGCCATGGTCATCCCAAGGTAATTATACTTGGGTTGTGACGCATCGCTTTGCTGCTTTTGCTGAAGCGGGCAGCGCGACGGGCGATCGATTGCGCCCTTTCGGACCACGGCAGTAGCCAGGAACGGAAACCTGGGTCGGCGAAATAGCTGCCGGGAAACCCAGTTGATCTCTCGAATACCATTCAATCCGGGCGTGACCGCCCAGGCGACAATAGGTGAGTCGGCCTCTTTGCCTTCGCTGCTCGAATTTCGGCAAGGGCAGAGTGATGCGCTCGATCTTCTGATTATCGTGGTTGGCGGTTATTGAATTTGCCAGATGTTGAAACAGGCCCGGCGTGGAAAGATCGGACTGGTGGGCCCGAACCGTCGGATCGCGCCTGTGCAGCACCACCGGGAACCCGGACGAGGCGAAATAGCAGCAGAACGAGGCCCGAGGATGACTGAGCTGGACCCGGCATTCGGCCCGGAAAATCCGGTTTTCACTCTCCACCCGGCTGACGCGGGGAGGCGGGCCGGTCCTGTAACTTTCAGCCCTCGCTGGATAAGACGATTGGCGCCGTCGAACGTTATTCTTTGGGTCACCAAATGGTGCGTTTCTGCCCGGAACCGCATGGATTCATTCTCGATCTGGTGACGGGCGGTCCTCCATTTGCGTGGCGCCTTGGTTTCTGAAGGCGAATGGGAGGCCGCTTTTCCTGAGCGGCATGGCCGTTTCATGAAAGTGTGGGGCACCAACTTCCATTGGGGGAATGACAATGAGGACCGACCGTTCCATGAACCTCGGTCTGGTAAAAGACGTATTCCGGGCTGGTCTGGAGCGTCTTGCCAGCCGGCCTGAATCCAGTGCGAAGCGGGCACGAGCCTTTGCCCGACTGCGCAACGCCCTGTTTAAGGTTCTGCAATCCGCTCCGATGGATGCGGATCCTGTGATGAAAATGAAGCTGCGCGCGACCATAGCCGCGGGTTTCGATGCTGCGGTACGTGAGGTGCGGCACAGGCGGAAGCGCCGCTTCGTCAGGGGCTGATGCGCGCGAGGACCGCTAATCTCATTCGCTCCTCGGCTGGTGTCGCCGGTGGGTTCCGGATGGCGGACGGGCGCCGAGGCTCTGGGGGTAGTTGAACGGCCTTTACGCTACCTGGGTGTGGCGAAACCCGGCCCAGCCCTGGGGCGCATGCATCGTCGGCCAGAATGCGCGCGGCGCCTGGAGAGGCGGTCAGGCGAGGTCAGTGGCGGCCGGCCTGCGCCGAGGGGCAGGGCTCTAGGGATGTGTGTTCCCGCCTGGACACGAAAGTGCCCCATATTGGACGTCAGACTGGCGCAGTTGGTGCATGATCAGGACATGATCTTTGGCGTTTATGATCTGGCCCAGCAAGAACGGAGCCTGCAGTGACACCAGGTCAGAGTAAAAGCGCCCCTATCGTCATACGCCGATATGCCGCTGATCGGTTTTATAACATGGCGGAGCGGCGTTATGTGTCCGTTCACACCCTGCGTTCCTGGGACGCCCAGGAGATTTCTTTCCGGGTCATCGACGCCGAGACGAAGGAGGACATTACGAGCACCGTACTGTCCTGAGGCGATCGCCGAGGGGCGGCGCCGTCTGGCGGCACGAAGCCGCTCTGGAGCGGCCGAGTCCGCCGGGCTCAATTGAGCTGGCGTCGCGGGGCGGCTGGTCACAAATCCTGCCCAGATCCGGGATCACGCCATCAGCCCTAAGATCCTTCGGGGCTGAGGGCCGGGAGCATCCTGGCATCGGGGCAGGCAGCCACCGGTACAAGGATCTCGGAGCGGCTCGTCTTCCTGTATGTCGGGAAGCCGTCGGCCTGCCTCGGGGAAGGTTTGCCTCGGGGCCGAGGCAGCCATGGCCCAGCGATACCGCAAGTTCGTCGCCGATGGGCACCTCCATTTTTGGCGGGGGTGACGCCGTGTTTCGGCGGAGGCTAAGCAGTGATCCTCCTTTGCGCCCCGGTTTGGCGAGACCGGAGCGCAAACCGTCTACGGGAACCCCGGACCGGTTCGCGCCAGAGCCGGTGGTCACCTGCCGTATTGGGACGGCTCGGTAGAGGCGCAGGCATCAGGACCATCGTGCATCTGGCCGAGGCATTCGCCCGAAGGCACCTGACCGCCTCACCGTGACCGGCGCTAGCGAGCGATCCCTCGCTCCTGGAGATAGCGGAGGACGCCTGGATGGATCATCCGCATGTCGGAAACCGAGGCCAGCGTGTTCTCCGGGGTGGTTTCGCGGCCTTGCGGCAGGCGTGAGGCGATGCCGGCGCGTGCCCTGTCGATCGCCGCTGCGAGGCGGTGCGCGACCTCCTCCGGAAAGTCCGGGCGGGCAAGAATGTAGCTCCAGGTGCCGACGGAGGTCACCGGGTGCACCTGGCCGGGATAGCTCCCTGCCGGCAGGACCATTTCACGGATCGAGGGAAGCGCAGCCATGGCGGCGCGGCGCTCTGCAGCACCAGGTGCGATGAACTTCGCGCCGGCCGGCCCCGAGGCGATGGCGGTAAAGGCGGGCCAGCCAGCGCCGCCGCCCCAGAGGGCCGCCACGCGGCCACTTTCGACCATGCCGGGTCCATCCCCCACATGGTCGAGGAAGACAGGCTGGAAGTCGCGTTCGATATTTAGCCCCAGGCTGCCCATGATCTGACGCGCGAGCACGACGAAGCCGGAACTGCCCGCGCCCCAGGCGATCGGCTTGCCGACCAGGTCCCGGACGGAGGTGGTGTTTGAATCCCCCCGCGCGGCGAAAAGGCCGGGTGTCGCGTACATGGCTGCGATGACGGAGATGCCGCTGCCGGCGGCCAGCGCATTCGTCGCCGTGTCGCCAGCCACCAAGGCAATATCCACCTTTCTGTCCGCGAGAAGGCGTGCATTCTCCGCGCTGCCTCCTGTGTTGCGCGGCGAGAACTTGATCGTCGCATCGACATCGGCGACAGCGGTGGCGAGGGCGCTGCCATAGGCGGGAAAGCCGCCGCCAGGTGTTGCCGTCGCGAGGACCAGGGTGACGGGGGATTGGGCAAGGGACGGCCCGCCATACAGAGCGGTAGCGGAGAGAAGACCGATTGCCGCACGACGGTGAAGGCGGGGGGCGTTCGAGACCATGTGAGGGTGCGGCTCCTTCGTTTGATACGTCGCCTTCGGTGCCGATTCCTCGCTGGCCCCGGGCGGCTATCTGCCCTGGAGGATATCTCTCCGGGTTAGGGTCGAGGAGACGTTCAGGCCCCTTTTCCTTCGTACTTCGAAGCAGATGGGGTGAGAGGCTCGCCGCTTGGTCAGTCTGCTGAATGCTGCGCGGCTTCTGAACTGTACAGCGCGTTGACGGCATCCTTGCGCAGAGGACGCCATGCCTGTCCTGCCGGCCCCAGCCTTCCAGCCGCATTGGTCGGGTTCTTCGATGCAGGCACGACGGAGCATCGAACTGCCGGGAAGAGGATCAGCGCAGCCTGCTCCGGTGCCGGGCCATCCTCGGCCAAACAGGATCGCCTGTTCGGTATTTACAAACCCTCCGCGCTGCGCCTAGCCTTAGAAAATAAGTAATCTACTCGCAGTGCAAATTAAGAGCTGCCGCAAGGGCAGCCGCCGGGAAACGTCGGAGGATGATGTGTGCCATCGCTGCCGGGGCCATTCGGTCCCAGACCAGGTGCGTGCATGACGGGGCCGCTCACCGGGCTGCGTGTCGTCGAGGTCGGTGTCGCCATGGCCGGGCCGTTCTGCGCGATGACGCTCGGGGATTTCGGAGCTGAGGTCGTCAAGATCGAGCGCACCGGCATCGGCGATGACAGCCGGGCCTGGCCACCGCATTTCGGCGGCGCCATGGGCTACTATTTCAGCTCGGCTAATCGCAACAAGCGTAGCGTCGCACTCGACCTCAAGACGGCCGAAGGTGTCGCGGTGGCACGCCGGCTGATTGAGCGGGCTGATGTACTGGTGGATAATTACCGCATCGGCGCGCTGGCGCGGCTCGGCCTGGATTGGGAAAGCCTGAGCGCAGCCAATCCGCGCCTCATCTATTGCTCCGTCAGCGGTTTTGGTGCCACCGGCCCACGGGCCGAGGAGCCGGCGAACGACCTCTTCATGCAGGCCTATGCTGGCGGGATGAGCATCACCGGCGAGGAAGGCGGCGGTCCGGTGAAGATGGGCATCTCGGTGGCCGATGTTGGTGCCGGGATGCTGGCCACCATCGGTGTGATGATGGCGATCGAGGCACGGCACCGGACGGGCCGAGGGCAGCGCGTGGACACCTCGTTGCTGGAGGGCCAGATCGCGATGCTCGCGCATTTCATCACGCGCTACTTCGCCTCCGGCGAAGTGCCTGGCCCGAGCGGCAGCGGTGCCCTGACCAGCCCGACCTATCGCGCATACCGAGCCTCGGACAACTGGATCGTCATCTCGGCCTTCAACGAGCGCATGTGGCGCGGCCTCTGCACCGCTTTGGAGCGGCCGGACTGGGTGGAGGATTCGCGCTTCGCCGATGCCGGGCGCCGGGTCGCCAATCGCCTCGAACTCATCGCGCTGATCGGCGAAGTCATCGCGCGGCGGAGCGTTGCGGAGTGGGAGGCGCGTCTCAAGGCCAATGAGGTGCCCTGCTGCCCCATCAATCGCATCGACAAGGTGGTGGCGGAGGAGCAGGTGGCGGCCCGGCAGATGATCGCGGAGATCGACCTGCCAGGGCTTGGGCCCATGCGCATGGCGGGGCTGCCGGTGAAGTTAAGTGAAACGCCGGCCGCGATCGGCCTGCCGCCACCGCGCCTGGGCGAGCATACGGCCGAGGTGATGCGCGGCCTTGGCTATGCCGAGACGGAAATCGAGGCGCTGGGCCAGCGAGGCGCCATCGGCCTCGACCAGGGCTGGCGTGAGGGAGACCTTCCGCGGCGCGCCGGTTAGCGCCCGCATATACAGGAAAGGACCAGTTCGGCATGGCGCTGCTGACGGACGAGGCACGCAGCTTCATCGGGCGGGAAGCCCCAGCCTTCGCCGCCTGCGATGCGGTGGAGCCCGGAGCGGTGCGCCGCTACGCGCAGGCAATCATGGATCCGGACCCGGCCTATGCCTCCGACGAGGCTGGGGCGCGGTATGGAGGTGCGGTCGCTCCACCGCTCTATCCCTCTTACATGTTCCGCACGCCCTTCGGCGCGCCGGACGTGCTGACCGAGCGCGCGCATGACCCGGATTTCGATGGCATTGTCATGGGTGTCGGCAACGGCCTGCCGGAACTCCCGCTGCACGGGCTGGCGCTGCTCAATGGCGGCGCCGAGGTCGAGTTCTACGCCTATGCCCGGCATGGTGAGCGGGTGCTGCAGAAATCCCGCTATGCGGACATCTACGAGCGCGAGACGAAGTCCGGCCCGATGATCTTCGTGATCATCGAGACGGAGTTCATGACCGAGGCGGGCCAGCTGCTGCTGCGCGCGCGCAAGACGATCATCCGGCGGTGAGCAGCATGCGCGAGAGGATTGACTTCGAGGAGGTCTCGATCGGCGACGATGTGGGACCGCTGTGCAAGGGACCCTTCACCACGCCGCATTTGATGCGCTGGTCGGCGGCGATGGAGAACTGGCACAAGATCCATTACGACAGGCCCTTCACAACCGAGCACGACAAGCTGCCGGGGCTGCTGATCAACGGGTCACTCAAGCAGCAATTCATCGCCCAGCTCCTGAAGGATTGGGCAGGACGCGCTGGCTGGGTCTGGAAGGTGAACTTCCAGTTCCGCGCGATGAACCTGGTGGGTGAGACACTCACCATCTGGGCGAAGGTCAAGGACAAGCGCGAGACGCCGGCTTATGGGCTGATCGATCTCGATGTCGGCATCCGCAACGAGAAGGGCGTGGAATCCACGCCGGGTTCGGCGGTCGTGGCACTGCCCTATCGAGGTCGTGACCCGGTTCCCTACCCGTTCATTCCACCTGCTAAGACCTGACGACAGTGCCGGTTTCGCCCCGGATCGCTTGACCCCCGGCAGGGCGGCTCCCAGCCTGAAAAAGAATATTTTATTCGGACTGCAAATAAAAGAACGGCGCGGCCTGTCGCCGCCCAGAGGAGGAAACCCGTCATGGCGCTTACGCATGCGCTTGGTGCTTTCGTCGCGTCGCTAGACCCGGTGCGGATTCCGGCACAGGCGCTGCACACGGCCCGCATGGGGTTGATCGACTGCGTCGGTGTGATGATCGCCGGCCGTGACGAGGACGCGCCGCAGATCCTGCGTCGCACCCTCGCACCCGCGGGCGGGGAGGCGACGCTCTATTTCAGCGGCCTCCGCGCCCCGGCGCCCGAGGCGGCCTGGATCAACGGTACAGCGGCCCATGCGCTCGATTTCGACGATGTCGCGCTGCGCGGGCATCCGAGCACCGTACTGGTTCCCGCCATCCTGGCGGAAGCCGAGGCCCTTGGTTCTTCCGGTGCTGAGATGCTCACGGCCTATGTGGCGGGCTACGAATGCTGGGCCGAACTCGTCCGGCGCGAACGGGGCTTCCACCACAGCAAGGGCTGGCACCCCACCGGGATCTTCGGCGCCATCGCCGCGGCCGCCGCTTGCGCGAAGCTGCGCGGGCTGGATGCGGGGAAGGCAACTATGGCCATTGCGCTTGGCGCCTCGCAAAGCGCGGGGCTGATGGCGAATTTCGGCACGATGACCAAGCCCTTCCATGCCGGGCGTTCCGCGCATGCCGGGCTGATGGCGGCCCGTCTGGCCGATGCGGGCTTCACTGCTTCACCGGACGCGCTGGAGCATCCGCAAGGCTTCCTCGCCGCCGTCTCGCAGCATGGAGAAGTGGACCGGGAGGAAGAGGCTTCGGCGCTGGGCCGCGAATGGCGCATCCTCACCGAAGGGCTCAGCATCAAGAAGTTCCCGACATGCTACTGCACCCACCGCTCCATTGACGGGATGCTGCAACTGGTCAGCGAGAACAGCTTCGCTCTGCAGGATGTCCAGGCAATCACGGTTCATATGAGCGACCGGCACGCCACCATTCTGCGCAACCACCGGCCGAAGACCGGGCTGGAGGCGAAGTTCAGCGCCGAGTTCGCCATGGCGGCCGCCATCATTATGCGCCGCGTGGGGCTGCCGGAGCTGACGGACGCCTTCGTCCAGCGCCCTGACGTACAAGCGCTGATCGCACGGACCACGGTTGCCGCCAACCAGGATTATGACCCGGAGATGCCGGCGGGGGCACGTTTCGACAAGGTGGAGGTGCGGCTGGCTTCCGGACAGGTGATTGAGGGGCCGGAGATCCGTCGCGCGCGCGGGCATGCCAGCATTCCCCTGTCCGAGGCGGAGCTCCTCGAGAAATTCCAGGCCTGCCTGGAAGTGGGTGGCATGTCGGCACAGGCGGATGCCCTGTTCGACCAGCTGCGGAACATCGACCGGACGCCTGCCCGGCAGCTCGCCCTCGTGGCCTGATTGGAGAAGACGAGAATGGACACCCATGTTCCCCAGGAGTCCGGCTACGTCCTGCCGGCGGAGATCCGGGAGTATCGGGACCTCGCCCGCCGCATCGTGCGGGAGGAGTTGCTGCCGCTGGAACGCGAATACCTGGCGTCACCACGCCAGGCTTATGGGCTGCCGCCAATCGTCAATCTCACCTCGGTCTTCGATCAGAAGGTCGTGGAGCGCCTGATCGGCATCGCGCGCGATTCCGGCCTCTGGTACCTCATGGTGCCGGAATCCTACGGCGGCAGCAGCCTCGGGATGCTCGCGCAATGCGTCATTCTCGAGGAGTTCAACTACACTGCCGTGCCCTTTCCCTTCGCTTCGGTGGCCAACATTCTTTACGAGTGCAAGGGCGAGCAGGTGGACCGCTACTTGAAGCCGGTGATTGAGGGGACGAAGACCACCTGCTTCGCGCAGTCCGAGCCCAATGCCGGCTCCGATCCTGGCGGCATGATGCAGACCCGCGCTGTGCAGGACGGCGACGGGTGGGTGCTCAACGGGACCAAGATGTGGATTTCGAACGCGCACGAGTCCGATATCATCATGGTGCAGGCGGTCACCGACCCCGAGAAGCGGCAGCGTGGTGGTATCACCATGTTCGTGCTGGACCGCAACACGCCGGGCGTGAACATCGATCCCGCGGGTATCCCGACCTGGTTGGGCTCGCGTGCCTCTCAGTACATCATCAACTTCGACAATGTTCGGCTCGGGCCCGAGAACGTGCTTGGCGAGGTCGGCAAGGGCTTCTCTCTCGGCCAACGCTGGCTCACCATTCATGACCGGCTGCTGCGCGGGCCCTATGCCATCGGCAAGATGCAGCGTGCGCTCGATCTCTCCATCGAATGGGCGAAGCAGCGCGTGACTTTCGGAAAGCCGATCGCCGAGCGGCAGGCGGTGCAGTGGAAGCTGGTCGACATGCATGTCGACATCACCGCGCTCCGTTCCATGACCTATGAGATGGCGGCGCGTGCCGATGCGGGCGAGGATGTGCGGGCGGAGGCGGCGCTGGTGAAGATGTGCGCCGGTGACTGGGGAGCGCGCTGCCTTGATCATGGCATCCAGGTGCATGGCGCCATGGGCGAGACGCTGGAGCTGCCGCTGACCTATTTCTACCGCCTGCTGCGGCACGCTCAGATTGGCGGCGGTACCAGTGAGATCCAGCGGGTGCTCATCGCGCGCAAGCTGCTGGCAGGTTAATCGCGCGGGCGCCCGGCTTCCGGGCGCCCAGTCCGCTGCAACTTGCGAACTGATGGGGCCGCTTCTTCGGAAGCGGCCCCGTTTTCATGAACTCCCGCTTCTCAGGCGCGGATATTGGCGCGCTTGATGATGTCGACCAGCTTCGCGACAGAGGCGTTGAACGCGGCCCGCGTGCGCTCCGGGTCCATCGGCTCCGCTGGCACGAAGCCTTGCTCCTCCAGGACTCGCTGCAACTCCTGGTCCTGTAGGGATTTGGCAGTGGCTTCGTTCAGCTTCTGCAGGCGATCGGCCGGCACACCAGCGGGTGCGAAGAGCAGGTTCATGCTCACGCACTCATATCCCGGCAGGCCGGCTTCGGCGATGGTCGGCACTCCCGGCAGTGCGGTGAGGTGCTGCAGGCCCGTGAGGCCGAGTGGGCGGAGGCGGCCCGATTCAATCAGGGGCAGGGCAGGCGGGATGGTGCAGAAGCTCAGATGGACCCGTCCGCCCGCGACATCGTTCAGGCCGGGTGCCGTGCCGTTATAGGGAACGTGCAGCGTCTGCGTGCCAGCCATCAGGTTGAACATCTCGGCCGCCAGATGGCCCGCGCCGCCCACGCCGAAGGAGGCATAGGCCAGTTGGCCCGGCCGTGCCTTTGCATAGTCGATCAACTCCCGCAGGTTGCGCACGGGAAGAGAGGAGTTCACGACCAGCAGGTAGGGAATGGTGGTCAGTGGCGCGACGGTGACGAGGTCCCGGTCCGGGTCGTAAGGCGTCGGCGTGCCGATATGCGACATCAGGGCCAGCTGGGTTCCGCCGGAGAGCAGCGTGTAGCCGTCGGGCTCTGAGCGCGCGACATATTGCGTGGCGAGCATTGTAGAGGCGCCGGGCCGGTTCTCGACCACCGCTGTCTGCCCGATCTGGTGGGAGAAGCGCGCGCCGAAGGCCCGCGCCATCAGATCGACGGAACCACCAGGCGTATAGGGAACCACCAGCTTGATCGGCCGGTTCGGAAAAGGTTGGGCCTGCGCCATTGCGGGTCTGGTAAGGCCCGTTCCGATGGCGCCGGCCAGGCCGGCAAGATTGCGGCGTGTGATCATCAATTGCCTCCTCCCTTGATGACGGCAAATGCCCTCTGACGAGCCGCCGGCATCTCGCTCCAGCATGAATTTGCTGTGCGAATTTCTTATTAGCTTTTACCGTGCCCTGTTTCGGGCTATCTGATCAACGGTCTTTTCCGGCCCCGCGGCCCGGTCCTCGCCGGGATCGTCCCCCGCATTCCTGGGTGACGAGGGCATCAAGAGCACTGAGGGGAATCGCTCATGTCCGACCTGCCGAAGCATGTGCACATCCAGGAGGAAGGGCCGCGTGAGGGCTTCCAGATCGAGCCCGGCCCGATCGCGACTGCCGATAAAATCCGCCTGATCGAGGCGCTGGCCGAGACCGGCCTGAAGCACATCCAGGTCTGTTCCTTCGTCAGCCCAAAGGTAGTGCCGGGCTGGGCTGATGCCGAGGCGACGGTCAGCGGCTTCAGGGCGAAGCAGGGCGTGCACTACACGGCGCTGTGGTTCAACGAGAACGGCCTGAACCGCGCACTCGCCTTCCGTGACAAGCTGACCATCTCGGGCTCCATCTCCCTGACAGCCTCAGAAGCCTTCACGAAAAAGAACCTGAACCGCACCCATGCGGAGAACCTGGCGGCCATGCGCAAGCAGACCGCCGTGCACATCGCGAATGGCGTGCCGGTGCGGCGGATCGGCGTGATGGCCGCCTTCGGCTGCAACTATCAGGGCGACATCACCCCCGCCCAGGTTATCAGCACGCTGGAGGACGGGCTCGCCATCGCGCAGGAGGCCGGTGCGGAGATCACCGACTTCTCGCTGGCCGACACGATGGGCTGGGCCATGCCGGGCCGTATCGAGCGTGTAATTGGCGAGGTGCGTGCCCGCTGGCCGGAGAGGCGCATCACCCTGCATCTGCACGACACGCGCGGCCTGGCTGTCGCGAATGCTCATGCGGCGCTGAGGATGGGCATTGACCGCTTTGATGCAACGGTCGGCGGGCTCGGTGGCTGTCCCTTCGCCGGACAGAAGGGCGCCGCCGGCAATATCTGCTCGGAGGAGCTGGTGCTGCTCTGCCACGAGATGGGCATTGAGACCGGCGTGGATCTGGACGCGCTGATCGAGGTCGGGCGCATGGCGGAGCAGATCGTCGGGCACCAGCTGCCGAGCGAACTGATCCATGCCGGCAGCCTGGACGCCTTCCGCCGGGCCGCCTGACCGGATGGAGGAGGGCGACGGTTCCGTTGCCCTCCGTTACCTCGACCCGGGGCGCATTTCCTGCGGGCTGAGGCCATGCCGCAGCATCTTCGCCAGCTCGGCGAGGCGTGGCCCCACCTCAGCCCGCAATTGCGCGACGCTGAGCGTGACAGAGGCCGACCCGCAATTCACCGCATAGTGCACCGCACCGCCCGGCGCTACCACCGGCGCCGCGGCGGTGTTGTAGCCTTTGTGCAGCACGCCGCTGTTGATGATGAAGCCGTGCGCCCGGTACTCGGCCAGCGCCTTCGCGAAGCCCGCCTTCGCCTTTTCCCAGCGCAACGTGTCCTTCTGCTCCATTTCAGCCACGACCGCGGCGCGTTCCTCATCCGAGATACCGGCGAGCCAGGCCCAGCCGAGCGCCGAGGTGGAGAGCGGCACGCGCGAGCCGACGCGTAGATTCATCAGCAGGCGGTTGTCGCTCTCGCAGCGCTGCAGCATCACCATGTCGAGGCCGTCCCGCGCTGCGAGGGCTCCGGCGCCCTCGAAGGTGTCCGCCAGTTCCTGAAGATGCGGCCGCGCGAGTTCAGCGATGCCGAGACCGGCAATGGCGCTGTGGCCGAGCCGGAGGGCAGGCAGGCCAGGGCGCAGCTTCTCGCCGGAGACTGAGACGAGAACGCCGAGTTCAAGCATCGTATGGCAGAGCCGCCAAACGGTCGGCTGCGGCAGTCTTGTGAGCCGTGCCAGATCCGATCCGCTCAGCTCCGGCCGTTCGGGCGTGAAGCATTGCAGGAGCTTGAGCCCACGCGCCAGGGCAGTGACGAACTGGCGATCCTTCTCCTCTTCCGGGACGGGTGGTGCTTCGACTTTGGTCAGGACCAAGCGACAGTATCCCTCATTTTCAAAAGGCCGCTGCGGGCGCTTTACGCCTCGGGCCGGTGCAGGATAGCATCCCTGCGGTACGAGTACATAATTCGCATTGCGAAAATGCAGCGGCAAGCCAAGAACAAGCCTGCACCGTCCTTCGCGGAAGACAGGCGGAAGGAGGATGACAGCCAGGATGCCTCAGTCGCCTATGCTCTTTGAGCCGATCCACCTCCGCGGCCTGACGCTGCGAAACCGGGTCGTCCTGTCGCCCATGCTGACCTACGCGGCGGAGGGCGGCCATGTCACGGACTGGCACCTGATGCATCTCGGTAAGTTCGCCGCTGGCGGCACCGGGCTGGTGTTCATGGAATCAACGAAGGTGGATCCGCGCGGCTGCACCACCCCGCGGGATCCGGGCATCTGGAAGGATGAGTTCGTCCCGGGCCTGCAGCGCATTACCCAGTTCGTGAAGGTGCATGGTGCCGCGATCGGCCTTCAGCTCGGCCATTCCGGGCGGAAGGCTCGCAATTCCCTCCCGTGGGAAGGTCGGGCGCCGCTGGCCAGCCATCCCGGCGTCGATCATGGCGAGGAATGGGAACTGGTGGCACCAAGCGCGATTCCTGCGAGCCCCAGGGCGGCCGTGCCCCGCGCCCTTACGATCCCGGAGATCCAGGACATGGTCGCCGCCTGGGGTGCCGCCGCCGCGCGCGCCCACCGCGCCGGCTTCGATGTGCTGGAGGTTCACGGCGCACATGGCTACCTGCTGCACCAGTTCCTCTCGCCCACCGCGAACCGGCGCGACGACGCCTATGGCGGCAGCCTGCGCAAACGCATGCGCTTCGTGGTCGAGGTGGTGGAGGAGGTGCGGCGCCACTGGCCCGAGGAGAAGCCGCTCTTCTTCCGCGTCTCCGCCGTGGACGAGGATGGCGGCACCATCGAGGAGACGGTGGAACTGGCCCGTGTGCTGAAGACGAAGGGCGTGGACATCATCGACTGCAGCACCGGCGGAATGACGGCGCGCTCCATCGCCGACCCACAGCGCCCTGCCTATGGCTACCAAGTGCCCTATGCCGCCCGCATCCGCGCCGAGGCGGGAATCGCCACCATGGCGGTGGGGCTGATCGTGCATGCGGATCAGGCCGAGGCGATCCTGCGGCAAGGGAGCGCCGATCTCGTCGCGATCGGCCGGGAGATGCTGCACAACCCGAACTGGGCGCTCGATGCCGCCATGAAGCTGGGCGTGGAAGCGCCGTTTGCGGGCCTGCCTTCCGCCTATGGCTACTGGCTGGAAAAGCGCGACAAGGCCGGCTTCGGCGGGCGCCCCTCAACCTGGCAGGCCGGCATCGAGCCCGCTGGCGCCGCCTGAGCCGGAGGCAGATCAGCCATGGCGAAGCGACCGCCTCCCGAGATTGAAGTGACCCACAGGGGCACCGACATCGTCGGCGAATGCCCGATGTGGCATCCAACGGAGCAGCGTCTCTACTGGGTGGACACCCGCCGCCCGGCGCTGCAGCGCCTGGAGGCGGACGGCACGGTCCGCCACTGGGACATGCCGAACAATATCGGTTCCTTCGTCTTCCGCCGCGATGGCGGCATCATCGCCGGGCTGAAGCAAGGCTTCGCGGAAGTCGATCTCGGCACCGGGGCGGTGACGCCGATCCTGGATCCGGAGCCCGACCGGCCGGAAAACCGCCTGAATGACGGGCGCTGCGACCGCCGCGGGCGCTTCTGGTGTGGATCGCGTGACGCGGGCGACGAGAATCCGGGTGGGTCGCTCTACCGGCTCGATCCGGGCTTTTCCTGCAAACGGATGGACACGGGCTTCATCGTCTCTAACGGCATGGCCTTCAGCCCGGATGATCGCACGATGATCTTCGGCGACAGTCGGGGCGAGACGGTGTGGCGCTATGATCTTGATCTGGAAAACGGGCGGATCAGCAACAAGCGCATCTTCCTCTCCACGGCCGGCCTGCCATGGCGGGTCGATGGCGCGACCTTTGACGCGGAAGGCTATTACTGGTGCGCGCTGATCGGTGATTGGTCGATCGGGCGCTTCGACCCGGAAGGACGACTGGACCGCATCGTGCGGCTGCCCGTCTCGCATCCCACAATGTGCAATTTCGGCGGGCCGGGTCTGGACGTGCTCTATGTCACCTCCGGCACGGTGTTCCTGAACGAGGCGGAGCGGGCGCGGCAGCCCCTGGCCGGTTCGGTCTTCGCTCTGCATGGGCTGGGGGTGCGCGGTATGCCCGAACCCCTCTTCTGCGGTTGATAGTAGCAGGATGCTGCCGGGCCGTGCGGACGGTCGGGCACCATCATAACGATCCTCGTGACCGGTTGAGGGCAGGCTTCGGTGCTGCAGCCGGCGCGCTGCCCGGAACGGAGCGGGCCAACAGGGACTAAGCCGGCGTGCCAATCAGGCTTGCGGTTCGGAAGACGATCACGCTAGCGTTGCAGAAGTAAATTGAAAATTCGCAATGCAAATGAGGCGGGGCCATCAGGAACTCCGCCCGAGGAGGAACGTATGACCCGTACCCTGGGGGCTGCATTGCGGGCGGCGCTTTGCGCCGTGCTGATCGGCGCCGTCGCGGCACCGCGCGCCATGGCGCAGCAGACGCCCTTCTATCCGGACCGGCCTGTTCAGGTGATCGTCTCCTGGCAGGCGGGCGGCGTTGTGGACACGATCGGCCGCGCGCTCTCCCAGGCCATGTCGGACCTGTCCGAAGGGCGCTTCATCGTCGTCAACCGCGATGGCGCCGCGGGGATCGTGGGTGCCCAGGCCGTGGCGAGCGCCAAGCCGGACGGCTACACCATCGGCTTCGGCCCGATCACGCCGATCACCACGGCGGCCCATACGGTGCGCGGCGTACCCTTCAACGTCGAATCCTTCGAGTATGTCTGCAAGGTTTTCGAGAACGTCCTGGCCGTGAGCGTTGCCGAGCAATCACCGTTCCGCAGCCTGCCCGAACTGATCGATGCGATCCGCGCGCGCCCGGATAAGATGACCTACGGGCATTTCGGCACGAACAGCCTCGGGCATCTCTCCTTCGCGAACATCGTCCAGGGCCTTTCGCTGCGCGTGACCGACGTGCCTTTCCGCGGAGAGGTTCCCATCTATCCCGAGATGCTCAGCGGGCGGCTTGATTTCGGCATGGGCACGGTGGGCGGCGCGCGCGGCAAGCCGGTGCGTCTTCTGGCGGTGTTCGGTGACCACCGCAGCGTCGCGGCACCGGATGTGCCGAGCACGCGTGAACTGGGCTTGCCCACGCTGCAGCCGGTGCTCGCCGGCATCACCGTGCCGCGCGGAACGCCCGAGGCCTTGACGGAGCGGCTGGACACGCTGTGCCGACAGGCCACCGAGGCAGCGTCCTTCCGCGAGGTGATGGGACGCCTCGGCGAGCCAATCCTCTATGCTGGACGCGAGGACTTCACGGAGCAGGCCCGCCGCGACAATGCGGAGAAGATCGAGGTGGTGCACCGTCTCGGGCTGATCCCGCGCTAACGCGAGCCGGCCTTGCGGGCCAGGAACTCGGCCACCTGCTGCTCCAGCTTCGCTCCCTTCGGAATTGGCTGTGCATGCGGATGGGGCGCTCGTGCCGTCTTGCTCGCGATGTCCCCCGAGGGTTTCGGCAACTCGCCCAGGAAGCGCGAGGGCTTGGCCGCCCATTCGCGCCGGTTCCGGACCCAGCTCAGCCGCAGGGAGCGCCGGGCGCGGGTGAGGCCGACATAGAAAAGCCGGCGTTCCTCAGCCAGGGCGCCGTTCTGTTCGGCCGCCCAGTGCGGCCATACGCCCTCTTCCAGCCCGGCCAGTAGGACGTGGTCGAACTCCAGCCCCTTCGCCTGGTGCAGGGTCATGACGGGCACGGCGTCAGGTGCCGCCGACCCGCCGGGCGCGTCGGCGAGCGCGGCCCTGTCGCAGAAGGCGACGACGTCGCCGGACGGGCCGGCCGCCAGCAGCAGCTTTTCCCATGCTTCGCCGGCTGTGCCCCGGCCGTCCAGCCGCTCTGCAATCTCGCTCGCCTCTGCAGCAAGGCGCAGCGCATCGGCGGGGCCGAGCTTCCTCCGGGCGATGCCGTCCCCGATCTCGCGCGCGATGCCCAGCACCGCCTCAAGGCCCTGGCGTTCCTGGGCGGTGCCGGGCAGCGTCGCTACGGCATCGGCCAGCGAGAGACCTTGCGTGCCCGCGTGCTCGCGCAGGCGCCCGAACAGCGTGCCGCCGATCCCCCGCGGCGGAAAGGCGCAGGCGCGCCGGAACGCGTCATCGGCAGCCGGGCTCCAGACTTCTGGATGACGCTTCCCGCCGCCGGTCCGGCTCATGGCCAGTCGCAGCCAAGCGATGGCACCGAGCACCTCGCGCGGCGTCTCGGGCTCGCGGTCCGTCACCAGCCGCACGGGGATCCCGGCCCGACGCAGGGCGGCGAGAATCGGGTCGGCCACGAACCCTGCTCGGACGAGCACCGCACATTCACGCCAGGGCAACTCCGGCTGCTTGCGGCGGAGCGCCTGTATCCAGGTGAGCGCGTCGCGTCCCTCGTCGTCCGGCGTGGCGGCCTCGCTGACGGCGATGGGAAGGCCGGCCGGCGCCTTTGGATCGGCCGGACGCAGGGTCTTTGGCAGCGCTTCCGGATCCCGGGTCGCGACGGCATTGGCCGCGCGCAGGATGGAAGCGGTGGAGCGATAATTGGTCTCAAGCTTCAGCGGCGCGGGGGCGGCCGGGTAGTCCTTCCCGAAGCGCCGGATATGCGTGACATCCGCCCCACGCCACCCATAGATCGCTTGCAGATCGTCGCCCACCGCGAAGACGCGGCCGGGCTTTCCCGCCAGCAGCCGCACCAGCGCGTGCTGGGCGTGGTTGGTATCCTGGTACTCGTCCACCAGGATCTCGGCCCATCGGGCGGACCAGCGCGCAGCGAGAGCCGGATCAGTCCGCATGGCCGCCACGGGGATGGCGATCAGATCGTCGAAGTCGAGCGCCTGGCGTTGCTGCAGCGCCACTCTGTAGTTCGGCAGGACGGTGGCGGCCTGGGCCAGAACCTCCGGCTCGAAGCGGGCGAGGGCAGGGGAGCGCGGCAGCCGGCGCGGGTCGGTGACCAGACTGTTCTTCAGCAGCGACACCGCCTCCGCGAGCAGCGCGCCCTCCTTTGCATCGGCCAGTCCGGCTGCCTGCATCAGCAGGCTGCGCGCTTCCCGCGCCCCGAGGATCGCGAAGCCCTTGGGTAGGTTTGGGACGCCGGCGCCGTCCTCGATCAGCAGGCGCGCCATGACGGCGTGGAAGGTGCCAACCCAGCGCGGCGTGCGCGCCGGGCTGAGCAGAGCGGAGAGGCGTTCCCGCATTTCTTCGGCCGCCTTCACGGTGAAGGTGATGCAGAGCAGCCGGTCCGGTGCCTCACCGCCGAGGATGAGGCCGGCCACGCGCCGGGTCAGCGTCTCGGTCTTCCCGGAACCCGCGCCCGCCAGCACCAGGACCGGCGCGGGATGGGTCGCGGCTGCCCGCTGGGCAGGGTTCAGCCCGTCGAGGTGATGCGGCATAGGCAGGAAGGGACCGGGCGATGCATCGGCCGTCGATGGCAGTCTCCCGCCGGTGGGGCAACACGGGCCGTTCCGTTCATGCGATTCCGGAACCGAACACACCGAGGCTGTGGCCGGGATCACAGCCAGCCGCGTTCGCGGAAGCCGTCGAGATCCGTGCCGGGGGGCGCGTACCAGCCGCCCGCGCGGTAGCGGGCGCCGAGATCGAGCGCGACCTGCTTGTTGCCGAAGGGAATGTTCAGCGGCGTATCGTCCTGGCTGGGGGCAGAGGCCTTCGCCGCGCCCGGCTTTCCGCCGCGCCGCTTCCGTGGCGCTGCCTCCGGTGCCGCCTTGGCTCGCACCGTCGCCTTCCTGCGCGTCACGTGCCGCGGAGTGTCCCCCTCTGGCTGCCCTTGATCCAGAACCACGCCGCCGTCGCGCTGAACCTTCTTGCCGGAATGCTCATCAAGGAAGGCCCGGCACAGTTTGCCCGAGGTCGTATAGCCGCGCGGCGGCTTGATGCCTTTCTGGCGCGCCAGGCTGTCCACGAAACGCTTCATGGCCGGGGTCGGGGGGCGGTCTGCCCCGCCGCCCCGCGCCCCGCCACCCAGCAAGGCCGGATCCACTGATCCAGCCCCCTCCTGCAGCCGCCCAATGATGCGGCTGGCCTGGGTGCAGACGGCGTCGATCGCGCCCATCATTTCCTGTTCGCCGACCAGTACCTCATCCAGTAGCCGTTCCATCTGCGCCGTTACGCCGGGATCAACCAGGGCCGGATCGGCCTTCTCCAGCACGGCAAAAAGCGACAGGCCCCGCGGGGTGGGTATGATGTGCTTGCCATCCGCGACCAGGAATTCCTGCGCCTTCAGGCCGCGGATGATCTCGGCCCGGGTGGCCGGCGTGCCGATGCCCTTGGCCTCCTTCAGCCGCTCCCGCAGCCCCTCATCCTCGACGAAGCGCCAGGCATTCTGCATCGCATCGATCAGCGTGCCCTCGTTGTAGCGTGGTGGCGGCCGGGTCTCCTTGTCCTCCACCTCGGTATCCCGCAGCTGCACCGTCTCGCCGTTTCGCAGCGCCGGGAGAAGCTGCGCCTCCTCGCCCTTCTCCTCGGCCGGCTGCCAGTCCGGGAAGGCGGCGCGCCATCCCATCTCGATGGGCTGGCGGCCTGAGGCACGGAAGAGGTGGCCGCGCACATCCAGCGTGACGGTGGTCTGCCGGTAGCGGAAATCCGGCATCATCGCCGCGAGATAGGAGCGGGCGATCACGTCGAAGAGCCGCCGCTCATCGGCCGAAAGGCGCGGCCAGATCTCGCGGAGGCGCTCCACCGTGTTCACATTGGGGATCACGGCGTGGTGGCTGGCCCCGGCCAGGCCTTTGTCGTGGAAGGGGCCGCCAGCGCCACGGCGGATCACCGGCGGTTCGGGCACCGGCACCTCGCTGAAGGTGCGGCCCACACGGAGCGCCGCGACAATCCGGGGCGCGTCCGGGATCAGGCTTTCCGGCAGGTAGCGTGTCTCGGCGCGGGGATAGGTGATGACCTTCTTGCCTTCGCCATCATAAAGCTGCTGCGCCACCTCCAGCGTTCGCGCCGCCGACCAGCCGAAGCGGGAGCCGCAGAGCCGTTGCAGCGAGGGCAGGTCGTGCAGGCGGGGCGGGGATTGCCGCTTGTCCTCGACCTTTACGGCCAACGGTCCCTCGAAGCCCTCGGCCGCCGCGGCGATCGCCTCAGCATCCGCGCGCTTGAGGATGCGCTCCTTTGGGGCGTGCCGCATCCGGAAGGCGCCGGCCGCCGCTTCGGCGGTCGCCACAACCTCGAAATAGGGTTGCGGGACGAAGTTCCGGATCTCCAGCTCACGCCGGCATACGATGGCCAGGGTCGGTGTCTTCACGCGCCCCACGCCGATGACCGTGCGCGCGCCACGGGCAAGGGTGACGGTCGCCGTGCGGGTCAGGGAGAGGTTGTAGATCTGGTCCGCCTGGCGCCTGGCGACGGCGGCGGCATAGAGGCGGGCATATTCGGCATTGGGCTTGGCCCGGGCAAAGGCGTCCCGGATGGTCTGCGGGTCCTGGGCGGTAAAGATGACCCGCATGACCCGGCCGCGATATTTCAGGTGTTCCAGGATCTCCTGGCCGATCAGCTGCCCTTCGCGGTCGCAATCCGTCGCGAGCCAGACGCAGTTCGCGCGCCGGAGCGCATCCCGGATCGCCTGGAGCTTGGAGGCCTTGTTTCCACCCGATGCCGGCTTCGTGCCGTAGAGTCCCTCGGGCCGCAGCAGGATAGGGGACCAGCGCTTCCAGGCCGGCACCGCCTCCTCCGGCTCCACTAAGTCGAACAGGTGGCCCTCGGCGGGCAGGATCGCGCCGTACCGGTGCCCCACCGCCGCCCGGACGTCCTTCGCCTGGCTGGTCTTCTCAGTGATGACGATCTGTTCGGTCATGGCTGCCCTTCAGAGTGTTCTCTAAAGGTTCTGGGGCTGGTCTGCCAACCATTCGGCACGGGGGCTCCCCGGCCGATACCTGGTTTTCGGCCTCAAGAGCCTGCCCCGAGCTTGCCCTTCGCCATTCCAGACTGTGCACAAAAAAAAGGGCGGGGCCCGAAGGTCCCGCCGAGTTTAGGGAGGAAACGTCCAAGAAAGCGGCAGTCGGGATACCCGGGCTGCCGTGGCGCTCAGATAGAACGCCGGATGCCCATCGGCAACCCACGATGTTGCAACGCAAAGTTGCTGGAATGTTGTGGGGAGGTGAGGGTGACCTCGGCTCTCCCTCTGGAGGAGGCCACCACGGCCGGGCGGGCACCCGGTCCGGCTCTCCTCCCCCAAGGCCTGTTTCCCGGCCGCGTGCCGATCCGGAAGCGGCTTGGCGGCCCGGCACAGCGGGGAGGGCAGGGATCATGGAAAGGACAGTCCCCTCCCGGCCCGGCTCTGCTAGAATGGGCGGGTGTCGGATATCTCTGCGCCACCCGCCTCGCCAGCGTCGCTGTCGCCGCAGCAGAGAAAGATTATCCACATCGATATGGATGCCTTCTATGCCTCGGTCGAGCAGCGGGACCATCCAGATCTGCGCGGCAGGCCTGTCGCGGTAGGCGGCTCGCGCGAGCGGGGCGTCGTTGCCGCGGCCAGCTACGAGGCGCGGCGCTTCGGCGTACGCTCCGCCATGTCCTCGGCCATGGCACGCCGGAAATGCCCCGAGCTGGTCTTCGTGCCTCCGCGCTTCGAAGTGTACCGCGAGGTGTCGCGCCAGGTTCACGCCATCTTCGCCGAGTACACACCCATCATGGAGCCACTCTCGCTCGACGAAGCCTATCTGGACGTCACGGAGAACTTGAAGGGCCTTGCCTCGGCCACCCAGGTCGCCCGCGAGATACGCGCCCTGATCCGCGCGCACACGGGGCTGACCGCCTCTGCCGGTGTCTCCTATAATAAGTTTTTGGCGAAGCTGGCCTCCGACTATCGCAAGCCGGACGGTCTCTTCGTCATTCCCCCCGAGCGCGGCGTGGCCTTTGTGGAGCCGCTGGAAGTCGGCCGGTTCCACGGCATCGGGCCGGTCACGGCGGCCAGGATGAACGCCCTTGGCATCCACACCGGTCTGGAATTACGGCAGCAGAGCATGCCCTTTCTGCAGGAGCATTTCGGCAGAAGCGGCGCGTTCTATTACTGGATCTCCCGGGGCATCGACGAACGGCCTGTCCGGGCCGACCGGATCCGGAAATCCGTGGGGGCTGAGAACACTTTTCCTGAGGACCTGACGAGCTTCGACCAGATGCGCGAGCAGCTGCGGCCCCTGGCCGAGAAGGTCTGGGCCTATTGCGAGAGGTCGGCGATCCGGGGCCGGACCGTCACGCTGAAGATCAAATATGCCGACTTCCGGCAATTGACGCGGAGCCAGTCCTTCGCCGCGCCCGTGCCGAGCCTCCAGGTCCTGGAGAGCACGGCGCTGGACCTCCTGCGGTCCCAGTTCCCGATTCCAAAGGGCGTGCGCCTTCTGGGCATCACCCTGTCCGCGCTCAATACCGAGGAGGACGCAACGGCGCAGCAGCTGAGCCTTGCACTGTAGGGGCGCGCCTCGTCTCGGCCAGGATCGCGAGAGAAGCGACCGATGAGGCGGACGGCACGGCCGTGTCTTCCCTGTTGGCATTTGCCCGCGGACGTATGGCCCGCCCTCGGCTGCCCCGGTGCGTATTCATGAGATAGGACGCGTATCCCTGACGGGCTGATGACAAAATGGCACTGCCCATTGTGCATTTGTCGATGGCCGGCCCCGAACCACCGCCGCATCATCCGGCCCAACGAGCCTTCCGGGAAACGCGACGGTCATGGTTGAGCGCTACAAGCTGTTTATTGGCAACGAATGGTACGAGCCCCTCACCGGCGAGTGGTTCGACAGCCTCGATCCCTTCTCGGGCGAGGCCTGGGTCCAGATTCCCCGGGCCGGGGCGGCTGATGTGGACCGCGCCGTCACTGCCGCGCATGACGCTCTGTCCGGTCCCTGGGGCACGATCTCGACCTCCGACCGGGGCATGCTGCTCCACCGCCTCGGCCAGCTCATTGACCAGAACGCACAACGGCTCGCCGAGATCGAGAGCCTCGATAACGGCAAGCTGCTGAGCGAGGTCATGGGGCAGGTCCGCTACGTCGCGAAGTACTTCTACTACTACGGTGGGCTCGCCGATAAAATCCAGGGTGCCACTATCCCAATCGATAAGCCGAAGGTCTTCAATTACACGCGCTACGAGCCGATGGGTGTCGTTGCGAGCATCACGCCCTGGAACTCCTCCTTGCTTCTCACGGCTTGGAAGATGGCACCGGCGCTGTGCGGCGGGAACACCATTGTGTGCAAGCCGTCAGAGTTCACCTCGGCCTCATTGTTTGAGCTGGCCAGGCTGGTGAAGGAAGCCGGGTTCCCCGCTGGAGTGGTGAACGTCATCACGGGTTTCGGGCAGGAAGCGGGCGAGCCGCTGATCACCCATCCGCATGTCGCCCGCGTGGCCTTCACCGGTGGTGACCAGGGCGGCCGCAAGGTCGCGGAGATCGCGGGCCGGCATCTCAAGCGCGTTTCCCTTGAGCTCGGCGGCAAATCCCCGAACATTGTGTTCGACGATGCTGACCTGGACAAGGCGGTGAACGGGGTGATCACCGGGATCTTCTCCGCTGGAGGTCAGACCTGCATGGCGGGCTCTCGCCTCCTCCTTCAGGATGGCATCTACGACGAGTTTGTCGAGAAGCTCCTCCGCATCACCAGCAAGGCGAGGGCGGGTGACCCGCGGCAACCGGGGATCCAGGTTGGGCCTGTCGCCACCCGTCCGCAGTTCGAGAAGGTGATGTCCTACATCGACATCGCCAAGAAGGAAGGTGCCCGCTGCGCAGCCGGCGGCCGCGCCCTTACCGGCCCCGGCTACGGCGCCGGGCAGATTGTGGAGCCGACCATCTTCCTCGACGTCACGAATGACATGCGGATCGCTCAGGAAGAGGTCTTCGGCCCCGTGCTGGCGGTGCTCCGGTTCAAGGATGAGGAGGACGCGATCCGCATCGGGAACGACATTCAGTTCGGCCTGGCAGCGGGCGTCTGGACGCGCAGCCTGCATCGGGCGATGAAGATGTCGGAGCGGCTGAAGGCTGGCACGGTCTGGATCAACAATTACCGTTCGACGAGCTTCACAACGCCCTTCGGTGGCTACAAGAACAGTGGCATTGGCCGAGAAGGCGGGGTGGAGGCCGTGAAGGAGTACATGGAGGTCAAGAGCGTCTGGATCTCCACGGAGCTGGAGATGCCGGACCCCTTTATCCGTAAGTACTAAGGCCCACACCTGAGGTGGGCAGGACAAACCCACCGGGGCTGGCAGGGAGAAATGGTGTGAGCGAAGGCAATGAAACCGTCGACGTTCTTGTCGTCGGTAGTGGGATCGCGGGCCTCTCCGCGGCGGCGAGCGCGCTGCAGGCGGGAGCGAGCGTCACCATGCTGGAGCGCGCGCCCCGGGAGGAACGCGGCGGCAACACACGCTGGACGGAATCGCTTCTCCGCATGAAGAGCGAGGACGAGGTCTCGGACGACTTCGAGGAGCACTTCGCCGAGAATGCCGGTCACTATCTGGACCCGGGTCTGCTACGGGAAGTGTCCGGGCCGCAGGAGCAATGGCCTTCCATTGTGAAGGTTCTTGGCTTCACCGATCCGGAGGTGATAGCGACCTTCGCCGACCAGGCTCCGCCAACGATCAAGTGGCTGAAGGAGTTCGGGATCCGCTTCGACCGGCTTCCCACCTACTTCATCACGGCAAGCCAGCCGCGCATGAGCCCGATTGGTGGTGGGCTGGCCATGGTGGAGGCTTTGGGAGCCTGGATCGAGAAGCAAGACCGAGCCAAGGTCCTGTACCGCACAACTGCCCGCAAGCTCCTTCAGGACGATCATGGCCGTGTAACTGGCGTCCTGGCCGTTGGCCCTGGGAATCGGTCCATTACGCTCCGCGCCCGTTCCGTCATCCTCGCCAGCGGCGGGTTTGAGGGTAATCCCGAGATGCTGGCCCGCTATGTGGGCGCCCGGGCGCGCTACACGCGCCCGGTTGCCCGCGGCGGCTACTACAACAAGGGTGAGGGCATCCGCATGGCGCTTGATATCGGCGCAGCGCCATGCGGCGACTTCAGCAGCTTCCATGCGGAGCCGCTCGATCCCCGTTCAGGCGCACCGGAACCTATCGTCCTGGTGTTCAACTATGGGCTGCTGGTGAACAAGCAGGGGCAGCGCTTCGTGGATGAGGCGCCGCATACGGTCGATGCCACTTACGAGGCGATCACCCGTGTGATCCACGAGCAACCGGACGGCATCGCCTATGTGATCCTGGATTCCCGCATCGACGACGTGCCGAACTGGCGGAAATCCGTCCGCTCGGACCAGCAGCCGATCAAGGCCCAGACCTTGTCGGCGCTGGCGGAGCAGATCGGCGTGCCGGCGGACGAGCTGGAGGCGACGGTCGCAGCCTTCAACGCCGCCTGCCCGAGTTCTGACGGCTTCGACCCCCTCCGGCCGGATGGGCTGCGTACGGCGCAGGGCTATCAGCCGCGCAAGTCGAACTGGTCCCGCCCGATCGGGACGCCGCCCTATCTGGCTTACCCGGTCATCTGCGGCAATTGCTTCACCTTCGGTGGACTGAAGGTCAATACGCGGAGTCAGGTGCTGAATGCCGATGGCGAGGTGATCCCCGGCCTTTACGCGGCTGGCGAGGTGCTTGGGCTCTATTACGGTGTCTATACCGGCGCGACCTCGGTCATGCGCGGTGCGGTCTTCGGCCGCATCGCCGGGAACGACGCCGCGCTGCAGCGCTGAACCCTGTAGTCATATCGGGCGCCGGGCGGGTCAGCCGCGTCGGAAAGCAGCCCTTTGGAGGACGTCCATGCGTTTGTGGAACAACGGTTCCCTTGCTCCAATCAGCCGACGGCAGCTCGTTGCCGGCGCGGCGCTGCTATCGCTCGCGGCGCCCCGCATCGGCGCGGCGCAGGGCGGGTGGCGGCCGGGTCGCCCGGTTCGGCTGGTGGTGCCCTACCCGCCGGGCGGCGCGACGGACATCGCCGCACGGCTTGTGGCGCAGCATCTGGGTGACCGGCTCGGCACATCTGTCGTCATCGAAAACCGGCCTGGCGCGAACGGCATCGTCGCCTCGCGGCATGTTCTGGCCTCGCCCGCGGACGGGCTGACCTTTCTGATGGCCACTTCGGACACGCATACGGTGCTGCCGAACGCCTATGCTCGTCCTCCGTTCCCCGTGCAGGACTTCGTGCCCGTCGCTGCGGCGGTGAAGGGCATTGTCTCCCTCGTGGCGCGCCCGGGCCTCCAGGTGAAAGATGCGGCGCAGCTCGTGAGGCGGGCGAAGAATGCGCGCCCGCCGCTCACCTATGCCTCCTACGGGGTGGGAAGCGTTTCGCAGGTTGCGGCTGAGATGTTCCGGATGGAGATCGGGGCGGAGATGGAGCACATCCCGTTCCCGGGTGCGGCTCCGGCCCTGACCGCTGTCAGCGCTGATCAGGTGGATACGATGATGGTGCCGATCGCCGTCTCCTATCCTCAGCGGGACCGTGTTCCCATCCTCGGTGTGTGCTCGCCGGAGCGCTTTGCCGGCGTGCCGGACCTTCCCACTCTCAAGGAGCAGGGTATTCCGATCAACGCGGATATCTGGTTTGGCCTGCTGGCCGCACGTGGCACGCCGGAGGTGGCTCTGGACGGCATGCATGCCGCCGTGCAGGAGGTGCTGGCCTCCGATGGGTTCCGGGGAGCACTGAACTCGAACGGCTTTGTCGCGTCACCGATGAGCCGTGCCGAATTCGGCACCTTCCTGACGCAAGAGAACGAGCGCTGGGGCGATGTTATCCGGCGCGCCGAGATCCGGATCACCGACGGATAGGCCAGTCCTGGTGGCGGGGCCCTGTCAGACCGGATCCGCCTCAAGTCTGGCTGGGATGTCCGTCCGACGATGAACATACAGCTCCGCCTCCATCATGAGCCAGTCGAGGAAAGGGCGGAGCGGCCAGGAGCCGTATTTTCGTTCGGGGCAGACGACGCAGTAGCGCTTCTCCCCGGGCACGCGCAGGTCAACCGGAATGGTCAGGCGTCCCTCCTGAACGTCCCGCGCCACATAAAGGCGGGGGACGAGCGCCATGCCAAGCCCGGCCAGCGCAGCCTCGATCGCCATCGAGAACAGGTCGTAGCGCGCTCCCTCCATAGGCTTGATGTCGCTGACCCCGAGGTGATCCCACCAGCGCCTCCAGGCGTCGGTCCGGCCTCGCTTGTGCAGCAACGGAAGCTTCTTCAGCTCGTCCAGTGGAACCGTGGGACGGCCGTTGAGCAAGGCCGGATGGCATACCGGCACCAGCTCCTCCTCAAAAAGGTCCTTGGTGATCATGCCCGCCCAGGCCGGATGGTCGTAGTGAATCGCGGCATCAAAGCGACTTTCGGCGAAGAGAAACGGCTCCGGCCGCTCGCTCATATTGACGGTGATGCCGGGGTGTCGCGCGTGAAACTTTGGCAGGCGGGGAATCAGCCACTTGTTCGTGAAGGTGGGGATCACGGCCAGCTCCAGCACACCGCCCTCCCTTGGCCTTCCGATCAGGCTCAGCGTGTCGCTCTCCAGCCGGGACAGAGTCTGGACCACCTGCTCCCAGTACTCGCGCCCGGCATCGGTAAGATGGATCCGTCCCTTCACGCGGTTGAAGAGAAGCAGCTCCAGATAATCCTCTAGCCGCGCGATCTGCCGACTGACCGCACCCTCGGTCATGCCGAGTTCCGCGGCCGCCCGGGAAAGACTTTCATGCCGCCCGGCCGCCTCGAAGGTCATCAAGGCTCTGGTGGACGGGATTTTGCGCGGCACGCCGACTCTCCTTCCCTTGCTCGGCTCCGGTCTCGATGGCGGGCCTGGGCGACAACTAGCATCGGCTTGCGCCCTGTGGCAGCGGCCCGGCGGCTCACCTCATCATCGCTGGTGCCATAAGGGTGGCCTCGCCCGCGCGTTGTGTAACTCTGTTCGCGTCGGCACCTGGCGTGGCCGGCGCGTTCGGGCCAGGGCCGCTTTACCTTCGAGGAGGACGGTTCGGCTTGAAAACATCCGGCCCGATTTGTGCTTGCATGGGCTCCACACCGGAGCACCCCATCCTCCGAAGAAGAACTTCGCTCGGCATCGCAGCATGGAGGCGCGGGATTTAGAAAAAATCACGCTCCTGAACGGGGTGGTGTTTGCCAAACACGTAAGACAACTGTTAATTGGCGCAAACCTGTGGGGTTTGGACCGATGATGATGCGGAACGTGCTGGCGGGCATAACGTTGTGCGCCACTCTGCTGGCCACAGTCGCGTCCCCCAGTGCCCAGACGACAGTCCGGATCGGTGCGGCCTCCTCGAGCGAGATGGCGGCACCGGTCTATGTTGCCATCGATCAGGGCTATTTCCGCGAAGCTGGCCTCACGGCCGAGTTGGTCGATTTCCGCGGTGGCGCGCCGGCAATCCAGGCCCTGGTTGGCGGCGGGATCGAGGTCTGCATCTGTGCGGTGGACCATGTGGTGCGCCTGCGGAGCCGCCGGCAGGATGCCGTGGTCGCGGTGGAACTGGACACGCGTCATTCCTATGCGCTGGTGAGCCGGCCGGGGACGAGCTTCTCCTCGCTGGCCGATCTTCGCGGCAAGAAGATCGGCATCACCTCGCCGAGCAGCCTGACGGACAACACCCTGCGCTGGGCGTTGGCTAAGGCCGGCCTGAACCCGGACCGGGATGTGGAAATCGTTGGCGCCGGCGGTGGCGCGAGCATGAAGGCTGCGATCGACAGCGGTCGGGTGGATGCCGGCATGGTCATCAATGCCGATCTGCTGCACATGCAGACGCTGGGCAATAACGGCTACCGGATCGTGCAGGATTTCCGGCAGATCCCCTATCCGGCCCTCGCGCTGCTGACCCGCCAGGCTTGGTTCACCCAGCAGCCGGATGTGGCGCGTGGTTTCGTGCGCGCAGTCCTGCGTGGCATCCGCGCCATCCGCGCGGATCGCGCCGTGGCGCTGGCTGGGCTGCGGCGGCAATTCCCGGATTACAGCGACGTGGAAATCGACAAGCTGGCGGCCGATATGCAGGCGCGTTTGGCTCCAGAGGGCCGGGTTGAGGAGCAGGGCTACGAGACGCTGCTCGACATGCTGCTGCCGGCCGAGCCCGGCCTGCGCCGCATCCCCTTCAGCGAAATCTCCATTCCTCCGGTCCAGGACTGAGATGGAGGCCGCGACTCAAGAGGCCTCCAAGGCGGAAGGCGTTGCCCTGCCGCCGCGCCGCATGATGCCAGCCTGGTTGTCCGCCACTCTGCAACGCATCCTCCTCATCGGCGTCGTGCTGGCCGTGTGGGAGGTCGCGACAGACCACTATGTCGATCCCTTCTGGGTCAGCCAGCCCTCCCTGATCGCAGCGCGGCTCTGGCAGATGGCGGCCAGCGGCGATCTTGTCTGGCATGCCTCGGCGACGGCATGGCAGGCGCTGCTCGGCCTGCTCCTCGGTCTCGTCGTGGGCGTACTGGCCGGTGTGCTCTACGCGGCCTTTCCGCGTGGGGCGCAACTCGCGGATCCATTGGTCATGGGCCTTTACAGCGTACCCCGCGTGGCCTTCGCGCCGCTCTTCATCATCTGGTTCGGCATCGGCCTTCTCTCGAAGGTGATGATGGCCTTCTCCATGGTGGTGTTCGTCTATCTGCTCAACACCGCGCAGGGACTGCGCGAGGTGGATCGAGATTTGCTGGACGCGATGCGCAGCATGCGCGCGCGGCCGCTCTGGCTGCTTTGGCATGTGCGCCTGCCGGCTATCCTGCCCTGGATCTTCGGGGCCACCCGGATCGGCCTTGGCCTCGCGCTCGTGGGCTCGGTACTCGGGGAGTTGCTGGGAGCCAATCGAGGCCTGGGCTGGTATGTGGAGCGTTCGGGCGGACGGCTGGACACGACCGGGGTGATGGCGGGGCTCATCGCGCTGATGGTGATTGCGGTGGTCGGGAACGAGATCGTGCGGCTGATCGAGCGTTTCACGCTGCGTGGCGCCGTCCGGTGAGTGGGATGAGCACGCCTCCCAAGCTCGCCTTTCAGGGGATTGCTCTGGAGTATCCAGGGCTCCGGGTGCTGGACGGCATCGACCTCGTCCTAGGGGATGGCGAATTCCTGGCCATTGTCGGGCCCTCCGGCTGCGGCAAGTCGACGCTGCTCCGTCTAGCTTCGGGGTTGCAGGAGCCGACAGCAGGGCGCGTGCTGCTGGATGGCAACCCCGTTTCGGGGCCGCCGCCAGGCGTAGGGTTCATGTTCCAGCGCGACACGCTGATGCCCTGGGCCAATGTGCGGCGGAATGTGGAGGTCGGGTTGGAGCTGGGCGGCACCCCGGCTGCCGATCGTCCAGCGCGGCTGGCGGAGCTGCTGACCCTGGTGGGGCTTTCCGATTTCGCCGGGCACCACCCGGCCCAGCTTTCGGGCGGCATGCGCCAGCGCGTGGCGCTGGCGCGGCTGCTGGCCTATGCGCCGGATCTCTACCTTCTGGACGAGCCCTTCGGTGCGCTGGACGCGCAAACCAAGATCACGATGGGGCGCGAGCTGCTCCGCATCTGGTCCCAGCGCCAGCGGAGCATGATCTTTGTGACCCATGACATTGAGGAGGCGGTCACGCTGGCCGACCGGGTCGTGGTGATGGCGCCGCGCCCCGGGCGGGTACGGTCCGTGCACAGCGTGGACCTGCCGCGTCCGCGCGATCCCCGTGCCCTGCGGCAGGATCCACGGTTCCGCGACATTTGCGCGGCCATCTGGAATCATATTGTGGAAGAGGACGTCGCCCATGACTGAGCACATGCCGGGCGTCCGGGGCCGCAGCCAAGGGGCGGCGCACATGCAAACCGACGTTCTCGTCATCGGGGCGGGTGGTGCCGGGCTTTATGCGGCCATCGAGGCGGCGCGCTCGGGCGCGGAGGTCCTGGTGCTGGACCGTTCCCTGATCGGGCGCGGCGGCGCGACG
>NZ_JBNBZS010000006.1:0-91089 GCF_049629625.1 Roseomonas chloroacetimidivorans
TCCTGATTGTCGCGCCGTCCCGGAAATCTCTTGCGCCCGTGTCGCTCCGCGGCAATCATCCAGCCGCCGCGACCACAGACTCTCATCCTGATTGTCGCGCTGCTCGCATCCAGATTGTCGCGCCATATGGCGGGGGCCGGCCGCGCCCCTTCGGGCATCCGGCAGGCGATTTGGGCGATCGGCACCATGCACCGCGCCGCCGGGGTGGAAGATCCCACCCGGGCAAAGGTGGCCCGCCTGGCACTCAAGCGCATGGCCCGAGTTGCAGGCACCCGCCAGCGTCAGGCCGCGCCGCTGGTGGATGATGACCCGTGCCTGGCGATCCGGGCAGCAGGCCCCTTCCCGCGCCACGCTTCGGAATCTCGCTCTCATGCTAGTAATGCGGGATCTCCTAGCCCGCCGATCGGAAGCTGTCGCCTTGGACGTGTCACACCTTGCCTTCGCCAAGGATGGCAGCGCCACGGGTCTGATCGCGCGCAGCAAAACAGACCAGGAGGGCCAGGGCGAGGTGCGGTGGCTCTCGCCGCGCACTGTCACCCATCTGCGCCGCTGGCTGGACTCTGCCGGGATCACGGGGGGTGCCATCTTCCGCAGCGTCAACAAGGCGGGCGGGGTCGGGGGACGCCTTCCGGCGGCGGACGTGCCGCGCATCCTCAAGTGCGTCGCTACCCTCGCCGGTACAGCGCTCGCGTCGGCATGACGCAGGATCTGGCCGCCAACGGCGCCGAGCTGCCAGCGATCATGCAGGCCGGGCGGCGGAAGTCGCCCACCGCGCCAGCGCGTTACGCGGAGAGGATGGTGGCCAGCCGCGGGGCGGTGGCGCGCTTCTATGAGGGGCGGCGAGACTGAAGAGATGTTCCTGAATGATGCAGTGTTGCGGGCGGGCTGGTATGCGAAAATACGGGCGAACTGGAGAAGGAAGCCCGGTAATGGGCGGCGTACCTGGGTGGGAGAATGTCAAGGGGCAGCACTAACGCAACCCTTGGCCACCTAAGGCTGGGTGGGAGAGTCCTGCGGCAGAGCCGCATCGAATTCATCAACTTCCGACTTGAGATCTTTGCATGCAGCGAGCGAGTGAGCCTTGGCTTCCTGGGCCGCGGCTATGACCGCACCAGCAGCAAGCGACGCGCCATCGATTGGGGCTGCGCCTCCGGGCATCCTGCTTACCGCTTGCACAATCAGTGCTGTCACCTTGGCCTGCTGCACCTTCTCCCACTCTGCCGTGCGAAGACCGCAGGCTCGTGCCTGAGCAGACAGCCGAAGGTATCCGACATAGGCCTCGATGTTGGTAAGGGCGGTCACGGCAGGCGCTTCCCTCTGAGCGTCTTGAGCCTGGGCGCTGATGCTGAGCATAGCTACGGTGATGGCTAGAGCGATGCGGCGCATGGGATCGTGATTCCAAGTGTATGGGCTGTAACGAGCCAATCGCCTTCGCGTCGCAAGGTAGAGGCTAGGTGCTCATCCTAAGACGCTATAGAGCTAGCGTACCGGCATATTTGCCGCACAAGGCGCCCCCACGGCCATGGCCCCCTAATTGCGCTGCGGGACCGGATGAGGCTGGACCTTATCGACCGCCATACCGGCGACTTGATCCCGTCGCAGTTTTGCCCGGTCCCAGGCGTTACCTGAGTATGGAGACGAGGCAGAGTCGGCATTTCGCCGCCTCCATCGCTCTCCACCGAGGTTGTCATGACCCCTCGCTCCTGGACTGCCCGTGCTTTCGCGCTTTCAGTCCTAGGCGCCTCGCTGGCTGGCTGCGTTGGCTATCACGGATCCTATGGCGGCCCCGGCTATGGTGGCGGGTACGGGTCCCGCCCCTACGCCTACTCCGGCTCAGGCTGGAGCGGCAGAGGGTATGGTGGCGGGGGTGGGTACGGCAGCTATGGCCATCGAGGCGGCGGTTACGGCGGCGGCTGGCGCGGCGGCTGGCGCGGTGGTTAAGGGCTGCTTGGTTAGGAGCGGCCAAACTACCAAGGCCTGACCTGCGCCGATCCGGCCGACCGATGCTGGGCGGCGAGGCTAAAGCAAGCTGCCTTGCGCCGGCTTCTCCTTGGCTGAGGTCGGATCACTGTCGTCAGGGTCAGGCAACTCGGGCTTACCCCGCGCGACCACCTTGAGCATGCCGTCCGGAAGCGGTCGCTGCAGCTCCTTCGCGACACCCCAGGGCGCGGTCATCCAGGTCTCGAACTCGTCCGGAGCGGTGAGGATCACCGGCATCGCCTTTGGGTGGACCGGCTCCACCTCCGCGTTCGGCTCGGTAGTCAGGAAGGCGAAGAGGGCGGTGGTTACCTCACCCTCTTTCACCTTGCGGACAGAGGCCCACTGTGGGGTCCAGATCCCGGCGAAGAACATCAGCGGCCGGTCATCGGCAAGCGCAAACCAGGCCGGGACGGACTTCCCGTCCGGATGGCGCTCCGGCTCGCTAAAGGCAGTCAGCGGCACCAGGCAGCGGTGTTCCGGGGATAGCCAGCGCCGCCAGTGCGGCGAGGAGGTGTTCCGCACATTGGTGACACCTGGGTCGGTCTTCTTGCCTTGGAGGGCGAAGGCGGGGCTGGGCATGCCCCATCGCGCCATGGCCAGCTCGCGTACACCGTCCGCGGCCGTCCTGACGATCGGGGCGGGGTAATCGGGGTAGATGCCTGGCAGGGACGGCAAGTTCCCCACCAGGTCCCGCTCGTAGCGGGTCGCATCGCGGATTGCGCGCTGGTTAGTCCTGGCTGTGTAGAGATTGCACATGGCCCGGAGGGTAGCGTCGGGGCCAGCACAAGGACCATCCGACTCGAACGAGAACCGCCCGCCACGGCAGGGGCTGCGGGCAAGAAGGATCGTGGCACCATCAACAACAATTCAGGCACTGGGCGGGGTCATCATACAAGGCAGGCTGCCACCGCCCGACCAGACCGCCAACCTGACAACGCCGGCCCAACTGCCGGCAGAGTTTACGATCGCAGGTTACGCAGATCTTACCTCGTCGACCGATACACTTTCTGCAGCGCAGCCAGACGACGACGTTCGACCTCCTGCGCCATGCTGCTGTCGGCCATTCTGTTGAAAAAGGCCGTGAGGTTGGGCTGGAGCCCTGTTCAGTTCCCCCTTCAGGGAGGGCCGGTCCATGATGGGCGAGCGGCAAGTCGGGCAGGAGGCACTCTTCTTCGGTTAAGGATGCGCCCGCGGTTCCAGGGGGTGAGCGCCCACTACTCTTTTGCGGCGAGGCGGCGCAGCACGTCCATGAAGTCGCCGAAGCGCTCCGGCCCGATCTCCTCGGCCCACTCCGCCTGCAGGTCGCGCATGCAGGCGAAGATCACCTCTCCCACCCGCCAGCCCCGGTCGGTGAGATGGACAAGACGCCGGTCGCCGCCCTCTGCGGCGCGGCGCTCCAGGTAACCGAGCGCCTCCATCTGCGTGATGAGATAGTTCGTCGCTTGCCGCGACATTCCAATCCGGCGCGCGAGTTCCGACGGCCTAACTCCTTCGGGTAATGGGTAGGAGAACACGGGCAGGTGCGCATCCTGAAGGTCAGTGAAGCCAGCCGCCCGGATCTCCTCGTCGAGGCGGTCTCGGACGCGCCGCCAGCACAGGCGCAGCAGGGCACCGAGGAAAGGGGGAGCGCCCTCCGCGACCTCACCAGCCCGGCCGGCGACGGAGATTTCGCTTGCCTTCATCGTAAAGTCGCTTTACCTCTTGCTTCGTAAAGTCACTTTACGATGGAGGAAGGCAAGATGGAAGTGTCGAGCGGCAATGTCGTCCGGATCGGCGCCCTGGAACTGCGGTTCCTGGTCGATGAGACACAGGGCTCGGGTGACCTTGTGATGTTCGAATTCGCAGTGCCGTCGAAGGCGCGGGTGCCGGCGCCGCACTACCATCGGGAGGTGGATGAGGCCGTCTATGGCCTGGCGGGCACGCTCACCATGACCGTCAATGGTCGGAAGCAGGAGGTTCGCCCCGGTGACGTCGCGTTCATCCCGCGTGGAAGCGTGCACCACCACGAGAACCTGCACGAGGGAACCGCACGGGTGCTGATCGTGCTGACACCCGGCTCCATCGGCCGGCGCTACTTCGAGGAGTTAGCAGAGGCGGTGAATGTCCCGGGCAAGCCCGACCTGACAATAGTGCAGGAGGTCATGCTCCGCCACGGCCTTATTCCCGCCTAACCCAACATCCTGGCTCGGCGTCGGGTCAGGCAGGTCGAGGGGGCCGTGAATAGCCGCCCCGGCACACCTCACCCTGCTCAGGGCACCCGCAAGGGGTTTCGCCTTGATAACCGCTTCCGCGTTTTACCTTCCCCAAAGCAGACCTGCTGCTTCCGGCCAGCTCCGGTCACGGCCGCTGTGCGCCCATTCCGGTCACCGGCTGAGCTCATCGGACTTCCTGAAAGGAGACATCGTCGGCCTTCAAACATGATCCTTTGTGAGGAGAAGCGCGATCCTTCTGAGCTGGCAGGCCGGCGAAGCGATCCGCCATCTAGGCAACAGCGAGCTGGGCCGTGCCGAGGGTTGCCAAACTGTGTCTCATTCTGCCGCCACGCACTGGTGGAAGAGCTCGATGCCGCGATAATCGTGCAGCCGGACTTTGCGCTGCCGAAGAGCTGCGGCTGCCGTCTGATGCGGGAGGAGCTGCTGGCGGTACTGGCACCAGGGACGAGACGGGGCGCCGCCCCGCAAGCGCCCATTCCGGGCGGACGCCTAGCTGACCGTAGCTTGCGCGAGACGCATCTGTTTCCGCGTGAGCGCTATGAACTGGATGCGCTGGACGCCATCGCCGTGCTGGTCGACCAAGGCTCGGGCGTTTCCCTCGTGCTGGACTGGGCACCGCCCTGGCCGGCAGGGATCGACGTCGCCAAGCTGGCGCTGCCGCGGCCGTTTCCCCATCGCCGCATCGGGGGCCTCTGGCGAAGGAGCACTGCTGGGACCCGGCTTGTGAAAGCCGCTACTTGTGCATCACTCGCCGAAGCCAGATGCCCGACATGCGCCAGGCATTCTCTGCAGCCTGATGCCCCCGCGGCAGCGGAAGAATCGAGGCCGCCGCAGGAACGGAGCCGCAGCCCTTGCCGCGGCCCAGGACCCCATAGATTATTCGTCCCGCCAGGGCGCCTTCTGCCAGAGATGCTGCAGGTGAGTTTCGGCTTCCATCACTTGCTTCCGGAAGTCGTCGCCTAGCACAGGGACCACGGGCAGCCCCACGCGCTGCGCATCGGCCTTGAAGCCCGGCGACTCCATCGCGGCGCCGAAAGCCGTGATCAGGCGCTCGCGGATGTCGTCCGGGGTCCCGGGCGGGGCGATGATGCCGCGCTGGGAGCCGGCGACGAGGTCAAAGCCCTGCTCCTTGAAGGTCTGCACATCCTTCATCAGGGGGATGCGGTCCGCCGAGGCGACCCCGAGAGCCCGTAGGCGCCCGTCGCTTAGGCCAGGAAGGCCCTCCGTCATGTTGAAGCAGCCGACATCGATATGGCCGCCCAGGAGGGCCGTCTGCATCGGGGCGAAGCCGTTGAAGGGCACGTGGTTGAACTGCACGCCCGGCGCCATCTGCTGAAGCTGGACGATCAGGAGGTGGTCGTCGGACCCAATGCCCGTGGTGCCGACGGAGACCGCACCCCTCGACGCCTTCGCGGCATCCAGCATCTTCGGCAGGCTCTGGAAGGGCGAGTTCCCGGCTACCCACAGGCCACCCGGATCCTGCACGACGTTGGCGATGTACACGAAGCGCTTGGCGTCGTACCGGACGCGGCGCTCAAGCGGCATGCTCATTAAGGTCGGCATCACCGAGGCACAGAGCGTGTAGCCGTCAGGGCGGGCGGCGTAGGCGACCTCCGTCCCGAGCTGGCTGGCGGCACCCGGCCGGTTCTCGACCACGATGCGAAGCTCCGGGATCTGCTGCTGCACGTGGGGCGCGATCATGCGGACCATCTGGTCCACGCCGCCGCCCGGCGCGTGCGGCACGATGATAGTGATGGGCCGCTCGCGCGGCCAGTTATTGCCCTGCGCCAGGGCGGGGCGGCCCAGCGCGGGCGCTGCCAGAGTTGCCAGCGCAGCAGCGGACAGGGAGCGTCTCGTCAGGTTCAAAGCCGTTTCCTCCAATTTGATTGAGCCCGCGCTGGGTGACGCAGGCAGTCTGCCTTCGGTTGTGGGGCGACAGATCCGGAACGGGGCGGGTGGAAAATGGCCACCCGCTTCAGCTAGCCGAACGTCGCCTTAGCTTGCTGACGCGGGTCGGGTCGAGGAAGCCCAGACAGAAGTGCCCGGCGTGATCAGCACTCGCGCTGGTGAAGTCGTCGGCGATGACCCCGAGCAGCATGGATCAGGTCCCGGCCTTCGCGCCGGCCATGACCATCTCCCGCATGGCGTCCACCGCCGCGTCGGGTGCTGTCAGCACAGGAACATTCACCACGGCCCGCACCGCCTCTGCCGCGCGGGAGGTGGAGAAATGGGCCAGCATGATGGCATCCTGGTCGGCCAGCTCCGGCGCACGCTCGGCGACAAGCCGGTTGTGGCTCTCGACGTCGCCGCCCTTCAGCAGCGCGATGGCACGGTCCACCAACACGGTTTTCAGCGCGGCCTGGCTGTCGCTGCTGGCGACGAACTCGTCGAACTCGTCCGTCATGGTGCCCACGGCGGGCCCGAAGGTGGCGAGCATCCCGATCCGCCGGCCGCTAGCGATGGCCGCGCGGAACATTGCCTCGTTCGGCTTCAGCACGGGGATCGGAAGGGAGGCGGCCAGCCTGTCGATGGCCGGGCCGAAAGCGGAGCAGGTGACGAGAATGCCGTCCGCGCCCATGCGGTAGCCATAGGTTCCGAAGGCCACGAAGCGGTCGATCATTGCCTCGGACAGGTCGTCCTCACGCGCACGGTCGATGGAGAGGCCGTCATCGAGGAGGTTGACCGTCTCCGCCTCTGGCCAGCGGGCAGCAAAGGCGGACTGGATCGGGGCCATGGCCACGGGGGTAGCGTGAAGCAGGACTATCCGGGGCGGCATGGCCTCAACCTCGCGATCAGGGACGTTCGGACGGTGGCCCCCGAAGGTTAACCGCCTCTCTGGTTCGCCCGACACATGCCCTTAATATTTGATCCTTGCAACCGCTTTCAGAAAGTCTAACCAGGCTTGCGGGGCGGGGCCGTGCTGCCGCGCAAGATCAACTCGGCGTCGATTTCGGTGAGCCGCACGGCCGGTCGGCCGGCCATCCGGGCCACCAGGTAGTCCGCCGCGGCGCGCCCTATCTCGGCAGGGTGTATGCGCAGTGTGGTGAGCGAGGGATCCAGGAAAGGGGCGTAGTCCGCGTCGTTGAAGCCTATCACGGAGAGATCGCCGGGCAGTTCCATGCCCCGCCCCCTGGCCTCGATCATGACGCCAAAGGCAATCTGGTCCGTGCCGCAGATCACGGCCGTCGGCGGCGCCTCATCCGATGAGAGCATCTGCCGCAGGGCGTCCCGCCCAGCCGCGATGCCGTAGGCGTGAACCTCGATGTCGTGCTCCGGCCGCAGCGCCAGGCCCCGCGCGGTCAGGGCATCCACGATGCCCTGCAGACGCGCCCCGCCACGGTCGTTCTCACGCCGGGTACCGGTGACGGCACCTATCCGGCGGTGACCAATATCCAAGAGGTAGTTGGCGGCGCGCATGCCGGCCGCGCGGTTGTCGAACCCCACGCAGGCCCGCTCCTGCGAGAGGCTGAAGGTCTGCACCAACGGCATGCGTTGGCGCTCGATCCTTTCCAGCAGGGCCGGGCGATGGATATCGCCCACCAGCATCAGCCCATCGATGCCGCGGTCCAGCAAGAATCCTGCTTCCCGCAGCTCGTCGTCCAGATCGTAGCCGGCATGGCTCAGGAGAAGGGTGTAGCCCGCGCGGCGGAGCCCCTCCTGGAAGGCGGAGAGGGCCCGGATGAAGACCTCGTTCTCCATGTTCGGCATTACGGCGCCGACCGCCATGAACCGGCGTGTGGAGAGGGCCCGCGCGGCACCATTGGCCACGAAGCCCAGCTCCTGTGCGGCCCGCAGCACCGCCGCCTTCTTGTCGGCCCGGACCTGGGCAGTGCCGCTGAAGACACGCGACACGGTGGAGGTGGACACGCCGGCCCGAAGGGCCACGTCCCTGGCAACCGGGGGCCTGCCCATCTCGTCCTGCGAGGCTTCGGACATGGCGGCTGCTCCCTTACCGGCCCCTCCGGCGTGTTGACGGTGGTTGGTCCTCATGCTTCTTTGAAACCGCTTTCAAGTCATCTGCCAACCAGTGATCGCGCGCCCGAAGCGCATCGATAGCGAGGGTGGAGCCCGGCGGCGGTTCACCGCCATGCCCTCCGAAGGATGTTCTGATGTCCGCATCGCAAGCCCGCCCTGCCCCCGCCCCCAACGCCCTTAATGTGACCGCCGGCCGCGGGGAACTGGTAGAGACGGTCTCGGTGGCCAGCGCTGACGCCACGGCCGCCGGCATCGAGGCGCCAGCCACCGCCGTGCCCCTGGCGACGAGCGTTCAGCGCAGTGCCGAAACTCCGCCGCGGCGCTTCCGAGACCTGCTGGCTCTCGAGGACTTCGAGCGCCATGCGCGGCGGCGCCTTCCGCCCATGATCTTCCAGTATGTCTCCGGCGCAGTGGAAACAGGATCGGCGCTGCGCGGCAACTTCGACTCTTTCAACGACTACGCGCTGGTTCCGCAACTGATGCGCGACACCGCGGCCCGTAGCCAGGCAGTGACGCTGTTCGGCAAGCGCTACGATGCCCCCTTCGGGATCGCCCCGCTGGGCGGCGCGGCCTTCGTGGCCTATCGCGCCGATCTGGTGCTAGCCGCCGCTGCCGCCGTCATGAACGTGCCCATGATCCTCAGCGCCTCCTCCCTCATCCGGCTGGAGGACGTGCAGGCCCGGAACAAGGACGCTTGGTTCCAGGCCTACCTGGCTGGCGACCAGGTGCGCATCGACCGGCTGGTGGATCGTGTGGCCCGCGCTGGGTACGGTACGCTCGTCGTCACGGCGGACACGCCCGTTCTGGGGAACCGGGAGCATAACACGCGGAGCGGCTTCAGTATGCCGATCCGCATCACGCCCCGCGTGGCGATCCAGAGCGCGCTGCACCCACGATGGCTCCTCGGCACGGTGGTGCAGACCTTCCTGCGGCACGGCGCCCCGCATTTCGAGAACACCGAGGCGGAGCGCGGGCCGCCCATGATGTCGCAGAACTCCCTGCGCAACACCACGGCGCGCGACCGGCTGGCCTGGACGCATCTGAAGGCCATCCGCCGGCGCTGGAAGGGCACGTTGCTGGTGAAGGGCCTGCTTGCGCCCGGCGATGCCGCCATGGCGCGGGAATGCGGTGCGGATGGCGTCATCCTCTCCAACCACGGAGGGCGACAGCTGGACCACGCGGTGGCTCCGCTGGACGTGCTGCCCGAGGTGGCGGCGGCCAAGGGCGGGATGAAGGTGATCGTGGACAGCGGCATCCGCCGCGGCACAGACGTGATGAAGGCCATGGCGCTGGGCGCGGACTTCGTGCTGCTCGGCCGCCCCTTCCTTTACGCTGCGGCGCTGGGTGGGGAGGCCGGGGTGCTACACGCCATGCGGATCCTGAAGGAAGAGATCAACCGGGACATGGCGCTGATGGGCCTGAACAGCCTGTCGGAGCTCTCGCCGGACATGCTGCGGCGCCGTGCTGGCCGTGTGACTAGCTGACAAGGGTAGGAAACAGAACGAATGCCGGATACCAACGGGACGCTGCGGCTGAAATGTGCCCTGGTGCTGCGCGAGGCCTTCGACCGGGTGATCGGCCCGGCCTTCGAGGCGGAGGTGGGCTACGCGCCGGAGATCGACTGGACCCCCACCACCGTCATCATGCAGAAGATTGCGGCCGGCGAGCGTGCGGACGCGCTGGTGCTGATCGCGGATTCCATGGACAAGCTCGTCGCGCAGGATCTCGTGGATCCCGCGACGCGGATCGAGGTCGTGGATTCCCGCGTCGGAATCGCGGTGCCGAAGGGGACTCCACATCCGGACATCTCAACCCCCGAAGCGTTTACCCGCACGCTCCTTGAGGCGCGCTCCGTCGCCTACTCCAAGGCCGGGGCCAGCGGCATCTACTTCGAGCGGATGATGGGGTCGCTCGGGATAACCGAAGCAATCAATGCTAAGGCCACGGTGATCCCTGCCGGCTTTACGGCAGAGAAGTTGACCACCGGGGAGGCCGACATTGCCGTGCAGCAGCTGAGCGAGCTCCTTGCCGTGCCGGGGATCGAGATCGTCGGCCCTTTCCCGGACGCGCTGCAGAACGTCACGCACTTCTCCGCCGCCATCATGCGCGACGCGGTCAACCGCGAGGGTGCGGCGCGCTTCCTTGCCATGCTGCGCGAGGAGACGGCCACCGAGGCCTTCCGCGCGAGCGGCCTTGACGTTGTGGTGCGGTAGCCGAGAAGCCGCCATGCCCCGTTTCTGCGCTAACCTGAAATGGCTCTTCACGGAACTGCCGCTGCTTGAGCGGTTCGATGCCGCAGCGCGGGCAGGCTTCGAGGCGGTGGAATACCCCACCCCCTACGAGCAGCCCGCCCCCGTGCTACGGGCGCGGCTGAAGGATTGCGGCCTGCAGCAGATCCTTATCAACACGCCAGCGGGTGACGCCGCTAAGGGCGAGCAGTCCGGGATCGCCTGCCTTCCCGGCCGCCAGGCGGCGTTCCGGGACGACTGGCGGCGAGCGCTGCATTACGCGGACGCTCTGGAATGCAACCTCGTCCACCTCCAGGCCGGGATCCTTCCTCAGGACGTACCACGGGAACTCGCCCACGCTGTCTATGTCGGCAACGTGTTCTGGGCCGTGGAGCAGGCAGCCGCGGCGGGCAAGCGCGTGGTGCTGGAGCCGATCAACCAGCGTGACATCCCCCGCTTCTTCCTCCGCACCCAGGAAGAGGGCGCGGCCATCATAGAGGCGGTGGGACGGGACCGGATCGGTCTGCAGTTCGATCTCTATCACTGCCAGGTGGAGCAGGGCGACCTTACCCGGCGGATGGAAGCGCTGATGCCGGTGATCGACCACATGCAGATCGCCGACAATCCTGGCCGCCATGAACCTGGCACCGGAGAGATCGCCTGGGATTATGTGTTCCGACGCATCGACGAGCTCGGTTACCAAGGCTGGGTGGGATGCGAGTACAAGCCACTCGGGGGGACGGCTGAAGGGTTATCGTGGCGGGCCCGTTACGGTGTCTGACATCATTAGCCGCTCGAGCAGTTGCTAGGGGCGATAGACAAGCTGCCCTGCGTTGCCACGTAGCCTTCTCGCCAGTCAGACCTAGGAGCGGGGCGATGCTGAGGTGGTGCCCCGGCTCGGCCTCGCGCCGCGCGTCCTCCTCCCTCAGCCTGCAGAAGGGATTGGAGCGCCTGCCGCTCGGCGACCGACGGAACGCAGGCGGAACTGCGGCATAGGCTACAGCCGGCCGCAAATTCCCAATGTACGGGGGTTGCCCTTTTGACCAAGCCCCTTCTTCACGGAGAGGTGGGAGGCATAGAAGAAGGCCCGAAGCTCGTCGCACTGTTCTCGCCAGTTCGTCCGGGCCGCTGCCGTCGCATGGCAAGGCCGCCATCACCGTCCCGCACCGTTACAGGAGATCCCGGACCACAAGGAGCGACTCGTGCGTGGCCGGGTAGGCAGTCGACTACACAAGGGCTTCCGATCAGGTGGGCATGCTCTTTCCGGTGCAAGAGGTAGATTTTGAGTTCGTTCCAAGTCGAGTTCGCCTGTCGACCCGCCAGCGACGAGCGTCTACTCCTGCGCGGGTAGGCCCCGAAAGCTGCCTGTCTCATTTCGGCCAAGAGCGACCTTTCCAGGCGCTCGGGACACACCTCCCCTGCCCTTCAGATTGTCCCCAGTGCAGAAGGCCTGAGCGGCATCCCGGCCCCATACCGGATCGAGCTCGGCCATATCGCCTGTCTGTACAGCCTATCGGACCCTGTTAGGGGCCCCTGCCCCCTGGACCTGTCACACCAAGGTGCTACACCAAGCCTGAAGCACAGCGCCGAAGGTGCTGGATTACCAATCCATGTCGTTGATCTGGTTGGGAGTCCAGGTTCCCCAGCCACTCCGGCAAAAGTTTCTGATCCCACAGTGAAAGTTGGCGATCGCGCCCACCCGAGGCGGCCAGGCCCGCAGCTGTGACCCATCACTGGGCCACAACGGCGCAGGCCAGTTTGGGTCCAGCCCCGCGCCGAGGCTGTTCTCCCTACCTTACCCCCGCCCCCCTCCTGCGAGGCACAGACCTCACGGGCGGAAATCCGACGGTCCGGCTATCCTTGCGGACGCGCGATCGCGGCACCGCCATCCTCCGGGCGCGGCGGCTGGACGCGCTGCTCGAGAGGACGGCCGCCATGAATGCCCCCGGCACGATCACCGCCGCCCAGTTCGCCGGCCTTGCCCGCGACCACCTTCGTTCCGTGCTGGAGATGGAGCGCGCCCAACGCTAACCAGATCCCGTGCTCGCGCCCGGCGGCGAGGCCGAGGTGGTGCTGGACCCGGCGCTTGCCGATCGCATCTCCGACTTCGTCCTTGCCGCGGAGGCCGCCCCGCCGCGGAAGGACGCCAGCGCCGACCGGGCTGGTCCGGTCCATCATGACGGTGGACCGATCCATCTCCCCAGGCCCTCGCGTTGGCTCTCATAGCCGCAGTTGACGTTGCTTCAGCCCCGCTAAGTCCATACGGCGACTTCCCCTAGCCGCGGCCAGACCCGTCCCAGGTGGCCCTCGGCCGCGCCATAGTGGTGAACCATGCGCTGATCGCGAACGACACCGCTCTGGCCCATGAGGTCGTGACCAGCGTCGCCGCGTCCGCCGGCATCAAGATCACCCCCGAGGTCCGAGCCATCCTCGCGCGCATTGGCCTCCGGGTGCTGCGGGACGTTCTGCGGGACGAGGCGGCGCGAGAAGTGGGCCGCCACAAGGCTGCTCCCGAGATGGAGGCCTCCCTGGCCGTCATCTGTCTCTCGACCACCGCACCACTCGTACCGCGCAGCACGCGATGAAAGCTGGCCCCAATGGCCACATAGACGCCGTCGTCGGCCAGCGACGGGACGATCCACGCCGGGGCCGTATCAGCGAACCGCAGCTCACCGAGGCCGGCGACCGCTTCGCGCTTCCAGGTCTCAAGTTCGGCCGGGTACAGCCCTTGCTCGCGGCACCAGGCGCTACGGGCTGCCTCGTCGATCGCCGCCGTGATGATCACGCCTCCAGGCGAGGCGCCGCAGCCCAGCGCTGGCTCCTGCTTCCGGATCCATCGGCCAAGGCGGTTGCCCGCCGGCGCTCGAGCGTCCCGATGCTGACGCCCACCTCGCGCGACAGAAGCTGACGGAAAGTCCGGGCATCCAGCCTTCTACAGTCCCTTTCGACTGCACCGCGTCGCGACCCGCCCACAGCCAGCCTGTTCAAATTTTTGGCCGGCGCGTGGTTTGTTGCGAACCGGTAGCAGCTAGCCAGGCTCTCGCGAGCCTGGCGGGCTCTCCGCGCCCCTCAATCCGCGCCGCACGGTAGTCGTCACGGCCCCACCAATTCGAGGATAAATCAACGGTTTAAACTATGGACTGGCCCCACACCCCAGCCCCCTGTCACGCCAAGTCACCGCAAAGTAGCGCCTCATTCTGATCCTGCGATCTGCCAGCACCGTCGGCTAAAGTGCGATCAGGTGGCCCAGCCACTAGGCAGTTGGTGCAACGGTGCGCAATTACCCTAAAAGGCTACCGGCCGCCGAGGTGCAATTCATTGCTGGGAACGGCGGGGGCACTGGGCTGAAGTGCGCAAGGCTGGACGCGCTTCCAACAGCACTGAAAGGATTTGAATTTGCGAAAGCCGAACTATAGCCAGGAACGCATGCAGCGCGAGCGGGACAAGACCGCGAAGGCCCAGGCCAAAGAGCAGAAGAGGCAGGAACAGAAGGACGCCAAGCTTGGCGTCTCGCCGGAGCCAGCAGAAGGCGCCAGCGAGGAGGCGAGTGAAGGACGGCGCTGAACCCATGGCTGAGAACGGGGGCGGGGTGCCCCCCGAGAGCCATGAGGCCTGACCGAGGGTTCTCAGGCCGGTAGAAACTTATCCTGAATGACTGTCGTTCGTAACGGATTGTTTCCGGCTGCACCTCCGCGTGTGGTCAGTAACAGCCCGGCGAGCGACAGAGAGGTGACTGCGTGGACGATTTTGCCACCGAGTGGACCTCAAAAGGCGACGGTGCCTGGACGAGGGCGCTCCAGGTCGCCGCTGGCGAGCCACCATTGTTGCTTCGGGTCTCTCCAAGCGATCTGACGGACCGTGGCGACGATCCCTGGCTTTGGGAGGTCGTAGAGGCGGGTAGCGAGGGAGACCCGGAAGAAGGCCAGATCGACGCCGGCAGCATGGCGACCCGGACAGCAGCGATGGAAGCCGCCCTCGATCGCGCCCGAGCTCACATTGCTATCCTGGCCGAGGCGTGAGCACGAATCTGGAGGCTGCGGGCGCAATCTTATGACGAAAACAGTGAAGCACCTGGGATACGGTTGAGGGGATCTGCTGCCGCGGTCACGGCCCGATAAGATCCTTCAGGGGGCCGGGACCGGGACCAGCTCCCGGCTCCCGGCTCCCGGCTCCCTATGCAGGGACTCATTCAGGCCCACTCGCTGACGGTTGCAACGAGAGCGAGGACCGCGATGTCGTTGCTTGCCGGGCATCAGCGCAAAGGCGAGTGGTCGGCCACGATCATCGGCCAAGCAATGGGTAGTCGAGGTGCCGCTACCGCGTGAGCGCCCGACCACTTGGCTCCACTTCCACTTTTCCGCCCGCAGCGGACTGGTGCGCCTTCACGTGAGAACTGTCGGGGTTCAGTTCCTCTGGAACCTCACCTACTACGGCCACCGTCTCAAACACGCGCTGCCACAGCCCGCGCCGGGACCGGCGGTTGGAGTAGTTGTAGACGGTGGTCGGTGGGCCGTAATCGAGCCGCACATCGCCCCAGCGGCGGCCTGTCTTGAACATATGCAGAATGCCGCTGATTACCCGCCGATCATCGGCCTGCGGCTTGCCCGGCCTGCCACGCGGTAGGTGCGGATCGATGGCCGCCAAGCCTCTTCCGAAAGCCAGAACAGACGCGCCATGTCGGCCTCCTGACCGCCCAAACCCGATCATTGCGCGCGGCTGTTTCTGGTTGGATGCAAAGAGACCGACCGGCTTCAAGTATCGCCGCATTGTGTGCACTCTCTCCGGGGTATTCGCGCTAATCTGGGGCATCGAGCGTTCCGCATGGCGGGGCCGCGGGCACCATCGCTCACCGAGGCCTGACGATTGCGAACGGCGAGGAGCACCCTGTGTGACCGTCACGATTTACCATGACCCGGACTGCGAGACGTCGCGCGATGTCCTGGCTCTCATCCGCAATAGCGGCGAGGAACCTCGCATTGTCGGGTACCTCGAGACGCCACCAGCCCGGCAAGAGCTGACCGAACTGGTCCGCCGAATGGGCTTTCCGGTTCGCCAGCTGCTGCGTCGTGAAGAAGCACTGTACGACGAGCTGGGGCTAGACGATGCGGGCCTCACCGATATCGAGCTGATCGACCTCATGGCAAAGCACCCTACTCTTATCAGGGGACCAATTGTGGTGTCTCCGCTCGGCGTGCGCCTGTGCGTGCCGGCGCAGGCGGTCCTGTCCATGCTTCCTGAGGCACAACACGGGGCCTTTTCGAAGGAGAACGGCGAGAGAGTTCTCGACGACCAGGGCCGGCGCGTTGCGCCCGGCCGTTCCGGTTAAGCGCTCGCGAGCTGGTAGCGGTCCAGAGTTCGAACGGATCGCCTACGAGCTGTTCTTTTGTATGATCTATTTACCTCTCAGCCCATCTGGCGAGGCTATTTGGAGGGCGCATGATCCTGTCTCTTGTGTCCTCCGACGAGGGGCCTGCCCTGGCGATCCGCGACCGGGTTCTTCCGATGATCCGTGAACGCGGCGCTCTCGAGATCCAGCGCGCCGCAGTTCGCCTGGTCGCATTGCGGATTGGACCATGGCTGTTTGAGCATTGGACTCCCTTCAATGATTTGTCTTCGGGAGAGGCATCGTCCCCAGGCTATCGGCATGCCCTCGAGCGACAGCACATGACACCAGACCTCACCTACGGCCTTAATGTGTGGCACCGTGGGTCCAAGGTGATGAGTGTTCTCTGGGCGGACAGCGGCGCGTCCCGGGTCGCCGAGTTTACTCGCGGCCCATGGGAAGATGAAGTACTCGCCCTATAATGGGGCATTCGTTGGTTTCGGCGAAGGCAATGTCGTCCGCGCGATCCTCGCTGCGCTTTGTGACCTCTCGCGATTCCCTCAGACCCGGCGCTGTGGCGAAGGGTGCTCCGCCACGATGAGGGCAGCGCTGTCGGCCAGCGGCCTGCCCGCCGGGATCACGCTCCTGCAGCCTTGACGTGGTCCAAGTAGCCGTTGCGCCTCGAATCCTAGCCAGCAGCGCCGGCAACTGCCAGCCTATCTCACCGTGGCCAGCCGAGGTCGCAACTCCTGCGGCACGAGGGTGCTCTGGGCACAGGACATCTTGAGGACGTCGCCATGACCATCATTGTCTCGGTAAAGATCAATGACGGCGTGGTCATGGCTGCCGACAGCGCGGGCTCGATGGGAAGCGGGCAGATCTACACGCATGCGAACAAAATCGCCAATCTGTGCCGCGGGCTGCCGATCGGGGCGATGTCCACCGGATCGGGTGGCATTGGCAATGAGTCCGTTGAGACACTTCTCAAGGATCTGCGGCGGCGCTTTAGCGGGCTTGATCCGGCCCATGCGGACTGGAAGCTCGACCCGGAAAGCTACAAGCTCGGGCAAGTCGCGGAGCGGCTACGCTCCTTCCTCTTTGAGGAGAAGGCCCAGGCCTGTCCGGATCCGACTAATCTTCAACTGCGCATATGTGGCTACTCCGCCGGTCGCCCTTTGGCGGAGGTGTGGGAGGTCAACATGGCGGCCGGTACTTGCCCACCGCCGCGCCAGATCATGGACGAGAGCAGCTTCGGTGTGCTGTGGGATGGGCAGTACGAGGCCCTGAACCGCCTGATCCTCGGCGTTGGGTTCGACATTGGCGGTGCCCTGGTGCGACACGGAATCCCGACCCAGAGCGCCGCCGATCTGCAGGCGACCTTGACCCAAGACCTGTACGCGACGCTCTCGGTCCCCGCGATGCCGATCCAGGATGCAATCGATCTGGCGCGCTTCCTCGTTGAGACCACAATCGGATTCATTCGCTTTGCCGTGTTCCTACCCAAGTCTGTCGGAGGGGCGGTGCAGATTGCCGCAATCACCAAACACGAAGGCTTTCGATGGGTGCAGCGAAAGGACGTGTATCCGGCCAGCCTCAACCAGAGCGATTAAGCCCTTCAGTCGGCGATTGGGGCGCTGGCAACCACTTGCGCCGCGGGGCAGCAAATACAAGGAATGGGGACGGCGAGGCCGGCTCCGCTTGCTGCCTCCCGCTTCTGACCTTCGTGTCCGAAGATGTCCGACGAACGTGACCAGCGGCGCGACCGCAAATCTCGCAGGCGCGGGTCGGACGGTGATATGCTCCGCGAATGGGGTTGGTCCGCGCCCACCTACCCGCCGTCCCGAACTCCGGCACCTTCTCGACTGCCGTCCGCGACTTCGGCCCCGGTTACCGGCGCTGCGGTCAAGAGCTTTGATCCCGAGAAGGGCTTCGGCAGCCGCCTGCAGGTAGTTGGCGAGTGGCCGCCCGCCGGCGAAGCAGCGAAGGTTTCGACGGCGCGATCACGAGCCGGCTGCCATCCCCGCGCGAATCGTCGCCCGCAAGATGCTGGCCGGCCGCGACCGCCTGTCGCGAACCGAGGCGGTGATGGTGGGCGCCGTTGAGCGCCCTTCGGAAAGGCGCGGGCACCAACTCAACCCACCTTGCCTGAGCTCGGCCCTGGCACGAAAGACGCGCGCGCCCGCCGGTCGGAACGAAGGGAGCGCGCTACCTTCCGGGGAACGGCTACACGCCTGCGCCACTGCCTGACTAGCGCGTGCGGCTATCCAGGCCGACGCCTTCCTGAGAGGCGGTTGCGACTGCGTCTATGGCACCCGCCACCTGCCGAGCTGCGAGGTGATGGACCATGTGTCCGGCGCCTGACACGATCTGCAGGTCACTTCCTTTGATCTCTGCGTGAAGCCGCTCGGCAGAGCGCTTGAACACGACCTTGTCCCCATCCCCGGCGATGATGACCACCGGCATGGAAAGGTCCTTGTAGCCACGACGTAGGCCCAGAGCGCCAGGGATCATAAGGGCGCCGTCCATGGATGTCGCGCGGATCTGGGATGGACGCAGCGACATTGCGGGGGAGTATTCGGCATGGAACTTCACCGGCACGCGGGCGGGTGAGAACAGCATGCGCTTGAGCAGCGGCATCACGAGCCATCCGAATAGCGGAGAGACCGTGTAGCGGAGGATGTCTCCCATGATGGGGATTGCTCCGGGCGCGACCAGCAGGACGTCAGGCCGCAGCGTCCAGAAGTAATAGCCCGAGAGGAGGACAAGACCGGCCGTGTCGGCCGGGTGCCGCTCGGCGAAGGCAAGGGCCACGATGGCGCCCCAGGAATGGCCAACCACCACCGGTCGCTCGACGCCCAGGACCCGAAGGGCCCTATGAAGCAACTCGGCCTGCTCCCTCGCCGTCCACATGCGCCCGCGCGGGCGGTCGCTGTGGCCGAAGCCCGGGCGGTCGAAGATGATGACCCGGTGGGTCTTGAGCAGGAGCTCGGCCACACCACTGGTGTTGTAGTCGTCCCCGGTCACCATGTTGCCGTGGATCAGGACAACGGGGCTTCCTATGCCACGGTCGCTGTAGTGCAGACGGACGCCATCCACCTCAATGAAGGAGCCTTCAGGTGGATGCCGCCGCTCACTCCGGCGGGCGACAAGGTGGTTGACCAGGGCGAGCACGCCGAGGGCACCAAGAACGCCGGCGAGGGTCCGTCCGCGGACCTGAGCACCGTGGGATCTTCTAAGGAGGTTCATCGGTACCCCTTACTTGCCGCGGCGCTGGTAGCCGGAGCGGCGACTCAGTCTGCCGCGCACCCAACGCGTCATCTGGGGTGATGTTGCGGCGCAGCCTGCGCACTTCCTCGGCCCCCTAGCCCGGGCGCATCCCACCCGCTGTCGGTCGGTATGCTCCCGCCGTCATGGCGAGGTTGGCCATGCCCAGGCGAATAACGGCGCGTGCCGAACCTTTCGAGGTTGCACATGCCAGGATCCGGGTGCGTCGCGTCCGAGGCTCGTGGAATTATTCATCCGGGGAAACGGGTACATAGACGTGGACAGCGTTCCTCAGCAGCCGGAAGTGTGCCGGCGTCTGCGTTTTGATTTCGCCGTCCGTATTGATGGATTTTGGGCGTCGTGTCCGAAGTACCAGCTCCGTGGTCTGGAAGGCCCGAACGTCACGCCAGTTGCCCTGAGTTCCTCGCCTCAGCCAGGGCAGCAAGGCGAGCAGTCGCCACCAGTGCGCGACCTCCAGGCTGTACACGTCGAGGGCACCATCATCGGGCTGGGCCGCGGCAGCCACGGTCATTCCGCCACCATAATACCGGCCGTTTCCAACTGAGACCTGGAGAGTTTTGAAGTGCTCCACCGTGCCATCATGATCCAGCCAGACACTGAATGGCTTGGCGCTGCTTAGTAGCCGGAAAGCTGCAATGGCATAGCCCAGCTTGCCCCACTTCTTCTTGGCCTTGGCGCCCAGATCTCTGGCCAGATCCGCGCTGAACCCAAGACTTGCAACGTTGAAGTAGAGCTGTCCGTTCACCTCTCCCAGGTCAATACTCTTGAAATGCCCCTCCGCGATGATGCGAGCAGCCGCGAGAGGCTCGGGCGGAATGCCCAAGGTGCGCGCCAAGTCGTTCGCTGTGCCCATCGGCAGGATACCGAGGGGAAGGCCTGTCTCGCGCAGGGCTGCGGCCGCTACATTCAGCGTGCCATCGCCTCCGCCCAGAATCACGCAGTCCAGGCCGTCCTCAGCACGGGCGCGAATGGCATCCGCCGCGGTTTGGCCCGGAGCGCAGGTATGCACCTCGAGGGTCATCCCGCCGTCTTGGAGAAGGGCGAGGATCTCCGAGATGTCGGCGGCGCCACCACGCGCACCAGGGTTGATGATCAGCAACGCATTCCGGGATGAGCGTGGAGGGATGTCCGCGGGATCCAACTTTGCAACCTCCATGAGGATAAGCCCCCAAGGCAAGGCGGAAGCAGTTGGTTGCGGCCTTACTGAGCCTTGGAGCCAGCACCGCAAGCTGGCGCAGAATGCCAAGGATGTCAGGATCGGTTTACATCGGCGCCGCAGAACATGGGGCGGGAGGGTAAATGCCCTCCCGCTGCCAGTCAGACTAGGGCCGGTTGATGGACGATGTGCCGGCGGTGTGGGTCGTATGAGTTCGTCTTCTTCCCGACAGACCAGCAAGGCCGACCAGACCGAGGAGACCAAGCCATCCCCAGTCGAAGCCGCATTCCTCCGTGCGCGCCGGACCTGGACTAGCTGTGATGCCGGGAGCGTTGGTTCGTGCGGCGGCTGCCCCGCCAATTATGGAGGTAGGGACTGCTGCCAAGGCTGGCGCGTTGGTCCGCTGAGGATGCGTTGTTGCTCCGAAGTCGCGACCGCTGGCAGGCGTGTAACTTCAGCTTGCTGCCGCGCACCTTGGGGACAACGACACCACAAGTCCGCCGGAACCCCTGTTGTTCTCGGTCAGCGGCCTGAGCCGGAGCAGATTGAGCGGCCCACCGGCATCTTCTCAGGCCGGCCCAGCCGTCTCGCTCCAGCCGCAGGCGACCAGCATGGCGGTGACTCGGCATCGCCGCGTCAGCCCGCGGCCCAGAAATTTATCGCCTGCCGTTCGCTAGAAGGCCGAGCATCCAGCCGACCGCTCCGGCGATTAGGAGGGCTGAAATAGGTTGCCGGCTGACGGCCGCAGTTGCTGCCCCCCGAACCTTGTCAGCCTGCCACAGGGCATCGCCCGCATAGGCCGAGGCCTGCTCTCCTATACCCCGGACCTGTCCTGCGGCCCCCCGTCCCGCCGCGCTGAGCTTGTCACCGGCGCCGGCGACTAAACTCTCCACCCCATCAGCCGCTGCCCTTCCGACCGCGTCTAACCGAGTTGCTGCTCCGCTAATGGCATCCGCTGTCGCAGACAGGCCCTTGGCTGCTCCATTGGCGGTAGCCCCGACCTTGTCGGCAACGGCCCTGCCGGCGGCGTCCAGTCTCTCCGCCGCTTCGCCCGCGGCGGTCTCAACTTTGGTAGCGGCGGCGTTCCCGGCGGCGCCAAGCTTGTCCGCCCTGCCGCTGACGGCCGCTCCCCCCTGCCCGGAGGCGCCGCCCGAGCTAATCTCGGTCTTGTTCTCTACCGCTTCGGAGATGTGCTGAGCCGCGTGCTCGAACTCCGCAAAGCCGTCCTGCCCGCGACTGGAACCGCCGCCGCTCATATGTCACTCCTAGAGGTTTCTTGAATAACGCGGGGCCACTGTGCTGGTTGAGAGCTTTGCTCGGCCTAGGCGCGGGCCCGTTCCACGCGGCTGCCAAGCAACCTACCAGAACACCTGAGCCAGATGGCGAAACTGCCCGGACAATAGTAACCGCCTACACTTCGCTCCTGGGTTTCAACGACCTGGCCAGACCCCACCCTTGGGCAAGCTTGCGCATGTCGTCACGCCCCCCGTGCGGGAGGGATACGCGCCGCAATGTGCCATGTTTCCGGCCCACTATACTCCAGCAAAGCGGCACGCCACCGCCCCGGCTGATGAGGCCGTCTGGGCACCTTGCCGAAGCGGGTCCGCAGGTGCCTATCAGCGCGCATCGACCCAAGGCACGCCCTGCATGCCAAAGGAAGTCCATGGCTGCGAATACTTCTAGGTCGAGTCGCTAAAGGACGCGTAAGATGCTGGCAGCCGAAGGCCACATTGGTCTGTAGACTGGCTCCGTTGAGAAGCAGCATCGCCAGATGCCGCCTCTACTTGGGTTGCCAGACCGCGGCCAACGGGTGGGTGAAAGCAGAACGATGCCTTCCCCTGCAGCACCATCTTTCTCGACCTGCACCGGCAGATTGGAAAGACCCTGACCGGGAATGCTCTGCATAGGGCGGCACCCCGTCACCCCCAGACATGAGGAAGATGACAATGAACCCCACAAAAGAGACCGATCTGGTCCGAGAGACCAGGAGAAAGTACAAGTTGCAGCAGGAACATCTCGCCGCATCGGAACGTGCCGGTGCGGCCACATCGCCGCGCGTGGTTGAGGGAACATTGGCTGACATCTCAGCGGAGGTAACCGCTGAGGCAATCGAGCGCAGAGCGCGGGAGCTAAAGCCACAGTAACCGCAGGCCTTTCGTGAGCCCGCGGTCCAAGTGCTCTCCGCCGCAACTCAGGAGCGCGCTGGGCCTTAGATCTGCCGTAGGCGTCAGCCTGTCACCGCGGGCTGGGGACTTGGCTGAAAGTTCCAGGGCAGCAGATCGGCGATGCTGTGATGAGTGTGGCAGGAGTGCTGGTCACGGTCGGCAGCCGTCTGCCGCTACGCCCGCTCTCGGGTCCTCAAATGTGACTGTTGTGCACCCTGCGCGCCAATTCCGGCCGGCGACGGCTACTAGCGGCCATAACGTTGGACACCGACGCTTCCGACCAGCCCCTGCCCCCTCGCCTTGCCCCGTTTCCATGGGCAGCGGGGCAGGAAAGGGTCGGGACCAGGAGGTCCTACCACTATTGAGCCCGCGTCAAAGTGACGCTACCGCAAGAACCGGCAACCGGATGAGGGCGTTGCTTCGAAGCCCCGAACTCATGATTCATACCGTCATGGGCGCCCACCTGCTCCGCAGCGGCGTCCATTCCTGATTCTGAGGCGCTCACTAGAGGATCAGGCAGTTCATTAGCGAGCTTGGAACTCACGCACCTGATGCCAGTTCCTATCGGCACCCTCCTCGGGGCTTCCTTCCTGCTGCCACAACACGTAGGCACGCTGACGAAAATGTTGGTCGAGAGCGCGATGCCAGTATTCGTCCGCTCGCCCTTCCGGACGGCCTTCCTGCTCCCAAAGCGAGTAGGCACGTTCGCGGACGGTTTGCTCCAAGCCGAGCTTCGTCTCTGAATCGGTGCTTATCTCGTCCCCGAAAGGCTGCATCGGGCCCCCCCGGCTGTGGTGCATCTGAGCGGTCAGGCTGCCGAGTTCGGCGTCCGGAACTAACTGCCCATGAGCAGCCGCCTCCAATGCCTTCGCCATGTATCGAGCCTCGGTCGCAGCTCCGTCCGAACCATCAAGCATGATGGGGTAGGTGTGAATGGGCAGCCCGTTGCTGTCCAGAATGTCGACAAGACGCTCTTTCATGAGTCTGTTCCTCCAAGGATGGATCGCCGGTTGGCAACCAAGTGACGTTCTACAAGCCAGGAAGCGAGAGGCGCGGTTGGAGCCTCGTCGTGCCTGGCCGCATCGCTGGCTTTGAACTTGCCGCGTTCGGCGGGCCTGTTGGACCGGCCCAGTCGGAGAGTTGTCGCGAGCGCATCTGCTATTCGGGTTCCAACACCATGGATGCGACCTGTCCTGCCTTAAAAGCTCCGGCAGGCACTCAGAAGCTTCAACTCGAGTTCAGCTTTCCAAGGTCAGTTAGCAGAAGCTTGGCCAGCTCGGGTTGTTCACGACGCTTGCCGCATGGTCCAGGATGCCGTGCCAAACTGCGGAACACCCTCCTTGTGGGGCACGCATCGCAAGTCGCCGGACGAGATCGTCAGCAGGCCGGCGAAGCCGACCGGCATCGCCGACAACTTCAGTTTGGCCGCGGTGTCGATCAGCACACGAAAGCGGTCAAATGAGCGCCGGCGCAGAAGAGGTGTCGAGGGAAGCTCGAGGCCAGACGCGGCTTCAAGAGCTTCGTCGGCCACCTCGCATGCGACCCTCCTCTCCCGATCACGTACCTCGAAACGGGTGGAGTGCCCGCCTGGCGGCGTCTGCACCAACTCGCCCGGCGCTCTCAGGTCGGTCAATGCCTCGCTCCTGTCGGCTTCGCCGTCGGCGGAGCCAGAAACGAGGACCCCGTGACAGCGACGGGCTTCTTGGGCGCCTTCGGCTTTTTGGCCTCACGGCTGGTTCGTTTCTGTCCCTTGGCCATCCAAGTCTCCGATCCGTTTTGAAGAGGTTCATGACCGCATCCAGGCAATCAGAAGTCTGCCCAGCCGGTTCGCGTCGGAACAAATCGCCGAGACGGTTCGACCAAGCGGTAATTTCTAGCGCCTTCAGCCGAACGAGACGTCCGCAGCCCGAGTGCTATCAACAAAGTGCTGCTCGCGCTCGGGCTAGAACGGCTCATCTCGGTGAGACCAACTTGCGGCAGCCTTTTTCGGGAAGCGCTCGGTCCTGTGTAAATATGGGCGGCGCACTACTGCTTTCACAGGACGAGGTCCTAACCATACGGAAAGGTGTACTGTCGGGGTTTCTCGCAGCGCCGCCTACCGGGCTGCGCTATTGGTTCAGGTCCATCCGTCGTCGAGTAGAAGCAGCCGCAAGACATTGCCCGCTCCCACGCGAACCGTCTGCATCAGGTCCACCGTGAATGTCCCTAATCTAGAGCCTCACTGTCATACTAGTGCAGGTCCGGGTCGGCACACCGGACGGCAGAGGGCGGTCGGCTTCTTCCGGGATCTTCGCATGGCTGTGCTCGTCCGCTTGGCCGAGAGGCACACGCAGCCGGGCATCGGCTCCTGAGATCTGGCCGAGGCAGACTTGGCGTGCCCGCGTTCCAACTTCCTCCGAGATGCAAGGTGCAGGGAATTGCATCACGGGCAGGCTGGGCGGCGTGGTGCACGGGTGAAGCGCCCCAGGGCGTACAGCCGGACAATGATGATCTCACTGTCCAGATAATCCGGGAGGAGCGGATGGCAGCGCGTGAGCCCTCATAGCTGTGTCCCGCGCCGCCCAGTGTCAGGTATCCGGGCCAGAATGGGGCGCCGGTCGTGCGGGACCCGCCAGGATCATGGGCAGCGAGGTCGTCAGTACACCTGCCCCGCTTCGTGGGTGGGCTACTACCTTTCGGGCTCGCGGCCGCCTGGGGGCGGTAAACGCGACGAATCCGAGAAGGAGATTGTGACGGTCACGCCAGCGTCGCCTTGGACGTTGAGCTCGCCGCCAATCTGCCGCACGAGGGAACGAACCAAGCCATAACCGAGTGATCCTTCCCGGTAGTTCGTCATACCCACGCCGTTGTCGCGGACGACGATCTCGACCCGCCCCGGCCCGCTTCGCCTGGCCTGAACCAGGATCGTGCCAGACCGGCTGTCGGGGAAGGCGTATTTTACAGCGTTCGTTATGAGTTCGGTGAGCACGATGCCGATCGGGAACGCTGCGTCGGCATCAACCAGGATGTCCTCTTCGGCCCGCGCCCTCAGCAAGATCCGTCCGTCGCCGCCCGTCAGGGACCTCAATGCTTCACAAAGTTCAGCCACATAGGTGGCCACGTCGACCCGCTGTGCCTGCTCCGATCGGCTCAGCATGTCATGAACCCGGGCCATGGCATTCAACCGATCAGCGGATTCCTCAAAGAGCGACCTGACTGCCGGGTCCGCCTGTCGCCGCCCCTGCAGGAGCAGCAAGGATGCTCCGATCGAGAGGCTGTTCTTGGCCCTATGGTTGACCTCGACCAGAAGCATCTCGCGTTCAGCGTCCGCCTTCTGGAGTGCCCTGTTGGCCGCTTCAAGGGTGCGCGTCCGCTCAGCAATCCGCTGCTCCAGCTCCGCGGTTAGCGCGCGGAGCTTTTCCTCCGCGTCGTACCGGCGAGTTATGTCCAGATAGGACAGAAAGTGATTCGTGACGCGCCCCTGCCCGTCGTCCAGGGGAGTGGCGAAGAGCATGGCGCGGAATGGCGATCCATCTTTCCGGTACTGCAGGATTTCGAGGGTCACGTCCCGCCCCTCGTTTATGGCAGCCTCGTATGCGGCGATCGCCTCCGGGTCCGTCCTCCCTCCGTTCATAAAATGCGGGTCCTGGCCGAGCAGCTCCTCAAGCGCATATCCGGAGAGTTGAACGAAAGCGGGGTTCACGAAGGTGATCGGATTGCCGGGAAGCGTCGCATCGGTCACCACCATGGGCATCCGCGTCACGCGAACGGCCTCAACGAACACCCCACCGCGCTGCCTCACCTGTTCGAGGTAGCGTTCTGAGGCCGTGCGGGCAGGCGTACCCTCTAGCCCCTCCTCAAACTCGTTCATGTCCGTACCTTCTCTCGTTGGCGGCTCGGGGCCAAGCTGTCCATCAGTTCCCTCGCACTTCTTCCTAAGGTGCCGACCGCGAGTGCTCCAGCGGGAGCTAGCAGGGCAAGAGGCTCGTTATATTGTGGCGCCCTGCACGCAGCTCCGACTGCTGACGGCGACAGCGGCCATAACGCTGGACACCGATGCCTTCGACCAGCGGTGGTCATGAAAGAGGCCGTCCCGGAAGAGGCTGGCTCTGCGAGGAGCGTGGAGGGCGCGCGCCGAAGCGCGAGCAACCCGCGACCGTAAAGCCGGAACCAAAATCACGCCACTGAAGAGGCCAGCGCCTTAATGAACTTGCAAAAAGGAACAACAGACCCTATATGAATTCAGTCAGGTTCGTTGTTACGGTTTTCCGCAGCTACTCATTCATCTGAGCAGCGGTTTGTTTCCGTCTCAAAGAGAAGATGATCCGGTGCGCAATGTTGCACACCAGTTTTCCGTTTTGATCGGAATCAAATCATGTCTATCGGCACCGTTAAGTGGTTCAATGGCACCAAGGGCTACGGCTTCATTCAGCCTGAGGACGGCTCCAAGGACGTCTTCCTGCACATCTCCGACGTCCAGCGCGCCGGCATGCAGGAGCCGCGCGAGGGCGACAAGATCGAGTACGACGTGCAGAGCGGCCAGCAGGGCAAGCTCTCGGCCGGCAATCTGCGCCTCGCCTAAGGGTTAAGCGGCGGGCTCGTCGCTCCCCCAAAATCACCATCATAGCGTTCGCGCTGCGATGGGCTTGAGCCCCGGCTGGAGAAATCCAGCCGGGGCTTTTTTATGGGCTTGTGCTCAATAATCCTGCTTACCACCAGGTATGCAGCACGCATGTACACGTCCGTTCGGCGTCAGCTCTACCGCCTCTTATACCAACCCTACGAGATCATGACCGGCCGCAGGTCTGGGTGGTTGGTCGGGGAGGCAACACGGCCTGGCTCGGCGGCGAGTTGATTCCAGGCAGCGGATCTGGACCTCGGCGTCCGAACGGACACAGGCGACCTCGCGCAGGGCTGCGGGAAAGCCCTATGCTGTGCGCCGCCCTGGCGGTGTCATGGTCCGACCGCCGCAAGGTGGATAAGGAGCGAAACCTGATTTCCTGAACCTGGTCCGCGCTCGAAACAGCCGAACCTCAGACCCGGGCGCTAGTCGAAGAGGTTCTTCATCCACGAACTCCGGCGCTTGCCGCCGTGCCCGTAGCCGCGCCGCTCGTCGTCATCATCGTCATAGCGGTGCCCCCGATGCTCTCCAGTCCAGGGCTGCTGCACCGGCGGTAGAGGCGCAACAGGTTGGGTCCACCCGCCAGCCGGGGAGCCTGGTGCGGACTGCGCGGCCGGTGGTGCCGGCGCGGGCGCCTCAGACATGGCAATGATCTTGTCGAGTTCGCCGCGATCAAGCCAGACACCTCGGCATTGAGGGCAGTAGTCGATCTCAATGCCCTGTCGCTCACTCATTGCGAGGACCACGCCACAGCGCGGACAGTCGAAGGGAGTCGTCTCACTCATGATGCCGCCTTCCTTCCGAGAGATGGCCCCCGGTCCAGTGCCGGGAACGCCAGCTAATCATTACCATCTTCAGTTCAGTGGTCGCTAGAACCAAGAGCTCCGCCATTGTCCCGAAGCTTGGGTGTGGGGAGTGCGTTGTTCAGTTGGTAATGAACGCGCGGATAGTCGAGTAGCCAGGGCGGCGAGCGGTTGGCCAGAAGTTTCTCGACGGCCCTCAGCAGTTCCGCCCGCGAGATCGGCATGTTGCGGCGTGGACGTCCCTGATGCGCCGGGTCATCGATGAGCTGCACGTCTCGGTCGAGAAGAGTTAGGACACACCGAGTTCCTTCAGCCTGTCAGCAATCGGGTAGGCCGTCTCGCCAGGGCCCAGGTTCACGTCCAGAACGGCCCCGTCCAGCCCCTCCGCCTCGTCCTCGATGAGCTCAAGCATTCCTCCATCGTGACCGCGATCATGAACTCACCCACGACGAGGAGGATACGGCGGCCGACCAAGGGCCCAGCGACTTCGTACATCAGGCCTCAGGCTGTAGAGATGGGTGGGTGGGCATGGCAGGCGAGCGCCATAGCCTGGATCACTCCAGAGGCTGCGTCGTCCCCTGCCCTGCTTACGACGATGCACCCGCCTCAAACCCTGACGTCCACCTCCATGCCGGGCTGCAACCGAGTTGTTCCATGATCTCGGCAGGGATGGGCATGCGGCCCTTTCCGTCTATGGCGGGCGTCATGAGGCCGCTCCTTGTTCTGCGGTGTTGTTGTTGGGGAAAGCCGCTGACCGCCGGAACGATCAGCGGCGTCCGGGATCAAGCGGCGGTGGCTTGGTCTATGGACCTGGTGACGCCCCTGCCCTCAATCCGGAGAAAGGTCTGCCTCCCGGCAAGGAAGACCGCGACGGCCTCGTCCAGCCCTTCCTTTGGCCGTGCCCCGGCGACGAGAAGCACGCATTCGCCGACCCGAAGAACCCGCCGCCCAGCGATGTTCAGAGCGGACCGCCGGGCAAGGTCCCGGGCGCGGGTGCATTGGAACTTCCGCGCCCAGGGATGGCCAGTGTCCGGCAACTGTCCATGCCGGCAACCATCGTGCTGGTGCCAGAACCAGCCATGCGCGAAGGTCGCCACCTTACGCACCGCAGCTTTACAACCAGGGCGCGCAATAGAACACATTTACAGCTTTTAGTTGGTCCAGCTCAACTTAGTTCGTCTTGATACAGACGAAATGAGCCCCTGTCTAAACCTGTCCACTTAGAACGGAAATTTGGATCATTCTCCGAAAGAATTCTTATCCAATATGAATTCACCGCCGATGATTCTCTGTTAAGGGACCGAAACACTTCCTCCGCGCTAGGCCGCTCCGAAGACACGTGAGATGGCGTGCGTCATTACAGGGGCGACCGAATGAGCACCTTCTACGTGTCCGGAACCGCTGCGAACGGTATCCCTGCCGGCAATGATGCGACCGGAGACGGCTCTCGTGAGCGCCCATGGGCCACTGTCGAGCGTGCGAATGCCGCAGCCGCCAATGGAGACACGGTCTTTCTGAACGATGGTGTCTACACCCCGGCCAAGGCACTGGTCGTGTCGAATTCAGTGACCTGGCTCGGTGTAACGGACTACGGGGCAACGATCCGTGGGGCTGCAGGGCAGTCCCGCGTTATCGGAATCTCCGAAGACCAGGGTGGCACCGTCACTTTCGGCAAGATCGTCATCGACGGCGCGAACACCACGACAGCCTTGATCACCGTCAACGATCAGCCCTCGACCTATACGCTACACCTCGACGGCACGCGCCTCATCAACCCAACCAGCTACGGCATCCAGGGGGTCAGTACCGGCACCCACGCCAATATCGACCTCGACAACGTCCAGTTCAGCGCGACCAGCGCCCTCAGCATGGTCAACATCCCCAGCCTCAAGGCTGGCGACGTGAGCATCACGGGCGGCTCCGTCAACATCGTCAATGTCTGGCGCTCGGGCTTCGGCGGCATTGCCACTGTCGACGCGGACGCGGCCGGAAGTACGGTGGCCATCTCCGGCGTCGAGGCGAACCTGCACGCGACCGGGACCGACGCGACGAGCACGGGCGGCATCTACTACGGCATCCGCCTGACCGATGTGCAGGCCCCGACTATTGAGAACAACACGATCACTCAGACGGGCACCTCGGCCGACCAGACCGGCTACACGGTCTATGTGACCTACGACAAGTTGGCCTCGACCCCGATCGACATCTCCGGCGGCGTCATCCGCTACAACGAGCTGTACAACTATCTCGACGGCAGCGCCGGCAAGATCATCCTGGTCGGCCACGATTCCGATCCCGGAGTTGCCGTCCGGAACCTGGCCAACGATTTCCAGATCTATGGCAATAGCGGCTTCGGCGACGAGGGGGCAGAGGCAGCCAAGCTGCACGGCATCCTGGTTGGCTGGCAGGACGGCGCCCAAGTCTATGACAACGCCCTGGATTATACGAGCCTCGCCTATGTCCTGAAGGGCATGTCCGGCGAGACGCTCGTCTTCGACAACACCGATACTCGCACCACCTCCAAGAGCCTCTACCAGAAGGGCGGAGACGGCGTTCAGTTCCTCTACAACACGAGCTACGAGGCCTCAGCCTTCAACCCGGATGCCATCAATATCGGCGACGCCGAGGGTGGCCTCTATGCGGCGACGGGCGCCGTGGTTGTCGGCAATACCGTCGTCTACACAGGCGAGCCAGACAGTTTCCTCACGGTCTGGGACGGATCAAGCGCCGCGACCATCGCCGGAAACAACTACTACTCGGTCCAGGGGAATTCGAGTTCCGCTTGGTACTACCAGGGTACCTCATACAAGAACTTCGATGACTGGAAGGCCGCCCACGAAAGCTCCGCAACCTATAGCAGCGAGGTGACCCTCGGCCAGGGGGCGATTTTCGGTGCAATCGGGGTCTCCGGTCAGGCGCTGAAGCTGGTCGGCATGGTCAATGGCGTGCAGACCTATTCGGTCAAGTTCACCACCGGTACCGCGGGCAGCACCACTTTCGCCATCGGCAACTTCGGCGCCAGCGGGGCAGCCGCCATTTCCGGGGCGCTCGACGCCGATATGAGCGGATCGGGCAGCGCGAGCCTGAGCGGCTCGGGAACCCAGGACGGCACCTATGCCGGGCTCGACAGCGGCGAACTGCTCACCTTCCGCATCTCCTATGACGGGCAGAACGCCGTTGGTGGGCAGGTGCTCCACATCACCGGCAACTACACCAACACCCGGCCGATCGACATCATCATCGAGGGCGACGCCCCGGTCGGATCGAAGCTGGCCCTATCCGGGCCGGTGAGCGCGCCTGAAGGCAGTGCTGGTGAGACGACCCTCACCTACACGGTAACCCGCTCGGGCGACACCAGCGGCACCAGCAGCGCCAACTGGACGGTCACGGGCAGCGGAGCCAACCCGGCGGATGCCGCTGACTTCGGCGGCACCCTGCCGAGCGGAAGCGTCAGTTTCGCGGCCGGCGAAACGTCCAAGACCGTCACCATCAGGGTGAAGGGCGATACTTCGGTGGAGGCGGACGAGACCTTCACCCTGACCCTCTCCTCCCCCTCTGCCGGCACCACCATCACGACGTCCACCAGCACCGGCACCATCCTTAACGACGACACCCTGTCGGCCCCAAGCCTTGCGCTTTCCGGCCCGGCCAGTGTCTCGGAGGGCAATTCGGGCGATACCCTCGTCACCTACACGGTGACCCGCTCGGGCGACACCAGCGGCACCAGCAGCGCCAACTGGACGGTCGCAGGAAGCGGAGGCAACCCCGCGGATGCCGCTGACTTCGGCGGCACCCTGCCGAGTGGCACCGTCACCTTCGCGGCCGGCGAGACATCCAAGACCATTACCGTGCGCGTTTCGGGAGATCTGACCGTCGAGGCGACTGAGGCCTTCACCCTGGCCCTCTCCTCCCCCTCAGCCGGCACCACCCTCGGCACAGGCACCATCACCACCGCGATCCAGAACGACGATGTTGCCGGGGCCGCCCCGAGCCTTGCCATCTCCGGTCCGGTAAGCCTTGCCGAAGGAAGCGCCGGCGCAACGGCCTTCATCTACACGGTGACCCGCTCGGGCGACACCAGCGGGACCAGCAGCGCCAGTTGGGCCGTCGCGGGCAGTGGAGCCAACCCGGCCGACGCCGCTGACTTCGGCGGCGCCCTGCCGAGCGGTACTGTCACCTTCGCGGCCGGCGAGACGTCCAAGACGGTCACCGTCAACATCGCCGGAGACAGGCTGGTGGAGATGGACGAGACCTTCACCCTGACCCTCTCCTCCCCCTCCGCTGGCACCACCATCACGACAGCTACCAGCGCCGGCACCATCCTGAACGACGACGCCGCCGGCGGAACCACTCCGAGCGAAGGAGACGACAGCCTCACCGGCACGGAGAGCGCCGACCGCATCGACGCCCTCGGCGGCAACGATACCGTCGACGGCCGCGGCGGAGACGATGCCCTCTATGGCGGGGCCGGAAACGACATCCTGATTGGCGGCACGGGCATTGACACGCTCGACGGAGGCGCAGGCGACGACACCTACTATGCCGATGTAACAGGCGACCAGGTCATCGAGCGGAGCGGTGGTGGCATCGATACGGTGTTCTTCTCGGGAACTGGCAAGTTCACGCTGAAGAGCAACGTCGACAATCTGCAGCTAACCGGCACCGCTGGCAGCTCCGGCACGGGCAACTCGCTGGCGAACCTGATCATCGGCAATTCAGGAGCCAATGTCCTCAGTGGCGGTGATGGTCATGACGAGCTTCGGGGTGGCGATGGCGATGACAAGATCACCGGCGGCAATGGCAATGACCTGATCCTCGGCGATAGCGGGGCCGATACGGCGGTCTATTCGGAAACCCGGGACACCGTGACCATCACCAGGGCCGCGGATGGGGGAATTATCGTCCAGGCCGCCAGCGGCACCGACACGCTCTATGATGTAGAATCTTTCTCCTTCGCCGGTAAAACCTACGCCGCGGCCGATCTGGTCGGTGGCGCCGTCGGCAGCAGCCTCGCAATCTCCGGCCCGGTCAGCCTGTCGGAGGGAAACAGCGGCGCCACCGCCTTCACCTTCACGGTAACCCGCTCGGGCGACACCAGCGGCGCCAGGACGGCCAGTTGGTCGGTCGCGGGAAGCGGCACCAACCCTGCCGACACCGCAGACTTTGGCGGCATCCTACCGGGAGGCACCGTCAGCTTCGCGGCTGGCGAGACCTCCAAGAGTATCCTCGTGAGCGTCGCGGGAGACCAGACCGCGGAGGCCGATGAGAGCTTCACGGTCACGCTCTCCTCTCCTTCCTCCGGAACGGCCATCAGCACGGCCAGCAGCACCGGCACCATCCGCAACGACGACGTCGCCGCTGCGGGGCCGAGCCTGGCCGTATCCGGCCCAGCGAGCGTCGTGGAGGGGAATTCAGGAATCACGAGCATCACCTACACCGTGACCCGCGCCGGAGACACCAGCGGCACGAGCAGTGCCAATTGGGCAGTCGCCGGTGGCGGGGCCAATGCCGCCGACGCCACCGACTTCGGCGGCACCCTGCCGGGTGGCACCGTCAGCTTCGCGGCCGGGGAGACGTCCAAGACCATTACGCTCAGCCTGGCCGGGGACGCCGTGGTGGAGCCCGATGAGACCTTCAGCCTGACCCTCTCGGCCCCGTCGGCGGGGACGGCGATCTCGACAGGCTCGACCACGACCACGATCCAAAACGACGACCTGGCCGCCAATTCCCCCAGCCTGGCGCTCTCGGGCGCCCTCTCTCTGCTGGAGGGCAACAACGGAACCACCGCCTTCTCCTACACGGTCACCCGCTCAGGCGACACCAGCGGGACCAGCACGGCCAACTGGTCGGTCACAGGTAGCGGGGCCAACCTGGCGGACGCGGCCGACTTCGGCGGCACCTTGCCGAAAGGCACTGTCACCTTCGCGGCCGGGGAGACGTCCAAGACCATTGTGGTCCCTGTGGCCGGCGATAGCCTGGTGGAGGGGGATGAGGGCTTCACTCTCACCCTGTCCTCTCCCTCCGCCGGTACCACGATCACAACGGCCACAGCGACCGGAACGGTCCGGAATGACGATACGGCACCCGGCGGCAGCACCCCGACAGCGGGCGACGACAACCTGGTCGGAACCGATGCGGCCGAGCGTATCGACGCTCTCGCGGGCAACGACACTATCGACGGGCGCGGCGGGGACGATGCCCTCTATGGCGGGGCCGGAAACGACATCCTGATCGGTGGTGCGGGAAACGACACGCTCGACGGCGGCCTCGGCGACGACACCTACTATGTCGACAGCATCGGGGACCTCGTCTACGAGAAGAGCAGTGCCGGCACCGACACCGTGTACTCCTCCGCCGCCGGCAAGTTCACGCTAAAGACCAACATCGAGAACCTCGTGCTGACCGGTACCGGCAACATATCGGGCACCGGCAACTCGTCCAGCAACCAGATCACCGGCAACGCCGGGGCCAACACGCTGACGGGTGCCGGCGGTGACGACACCGTTTTCGGCATGGACGGCAATGACGTGATCGAAGGCGGCGCTGGCCGCGATGTTCTCTCGGGCGGGGCTGGAGCCGATCAGTTCACCTTCCGGTTGGCAGCCGAGGCCGGCGGCGGGAACACGGGGTTGCCCTCGGATCTGATCACCGACTGGGCGACCGGCGACAAGGTTGACCTTTCCAAGATCGACGCCAATGCCTCGACCAGCACGAATGACGCTTTCACCTTCATCGGAATGAGCAACTTCACGGCAGCCGGCCAGTTGCGCTACGTCCAGGATACAGGCAAGGGCCAGACCTACATCGAGGGCGATACGAACGGCGACCGGATCGCGGACTTCTCGCTTACGCTCTCGGGACTGCAAACACTAACCGCAACGGACATCATGCTCTAGAATCTAACGCTGGTCAGCTCCACGCGGTGAGGGCCGCTGCGGTGACGATGGCGAAGCCGAAGATGCGGGTGCCAAGTGCGCCCGATGTGCTCAGGCGGAACTGCTGCCGATCGGCCCGGTGAGCATTGATCTTTTATGGCGGGCTCATCGATCGCGCGGCGATGGCGCTGGTTGAGCGCGGCTGTTTCAGGAGACGAGGGGTGGCTATAGGTGAGCTCGGCCAAACTTGGCGGCCGGGCTGCTGACAGACTCGACCACCGGACTACGGTCCCTGTCGGCGCGGCGCCTCTGCCAGTCAGCCCCCCCACCAAGGAGCGTCGAGGGTTGCGCACGCGATAGAGCCGCTCCGCACCCGCCCCCATGTATAGGAGGTGCCAATAACGCGCTGATCCGATGCCTCAAGGATGCACCTGCGCTGCCGTGTCTGCGCCGGGGCAGTACGTATCATGCCCGCGCATTGTTGCATCCGGCGGGCCGCGTCGGGGATGCCGGCCTGTCCACAGGCTGCTAGATATCGCGCCGACGGTCGGCCCGAGCAGCAGATGCGGTGGAGTGGCCCGTGCGGTCCGGAACATGGTGGCGGTGAGCGTCTTTATCGTGATCACCACAAGCTGTCGCAGACCATTGAGGACGGCCGGTGATTGAGGTTCGGTGTAGCTCTGTCAGTAAGATGCCGGCCCAGGGCACAGAAGGTAGAACGCGTGAACGTGATCCTCCCCAACTTGACGGGCGCCGTGCCGCAGGATCTTCCCTCGCGGTATTGGGCAGTGCGGTCCCGGACAGAGGCCCTGGCCGCGCCACTCTCGCCCGAGGACCAAGCGGTACAATCCATGCCGGACGCCAGCCCGGCCAAGTGGCACCGCGCTCATACGACGTGGTTCTTTGAAACCTTTCTGCTCAAGCCCTTCCTTCCGGGCTACCGGGCGCCGCGGGAGGAATACGCCTTTCTCTTCAACTCCTATTATGAGGCCGCCGGCCCACGCCATGCCCGGCCACGGCGCGGCATGCTGAGCCGCCCCTCCTGCGCTGAGGTTACCGAGTACCGTTCTGCCGTGGATGAGGCCATGGTGCCGCTGCTGCGGGACCCGCCGGACCAGGCGGCGGCACTGGTTGAACTCGGCCTTCAGCATGAAGAGCAGCATCAGGAATTGCTGCTGACCGATATTCTGCATGCTCTCAGTCTGAACCCTCTCCGCCCAGCCTATGTTCCTGACTGGCGAGAAGGCGCCGCCCATGACCCCGCCTTGATGCTCGACGGGCCTGAGGGCGTGGTGGAGATCGGCCATGGTGGACCTGGCTTCGCCTTCGACAACGAGACGCCGCGCCACCGGGCCTATCTCTCGCCCTACCGCATCGGTAGCAGGCTGGTGACCAACGGCGACTGGCTCGCCTTCATCGAGGACGGTGGCTACGGTGATCCGCTGCTGTGGATGAGCGACGGCTGGGCGGTCCGTCAGGCCGAGAACTGGGAGACACCTCTCTACTGGGAGCACAGGGACGGAGCCTGGATGCAGTTCGGCCTTGGCGGGCTGAAGCCGTTGGACCCTGCCCTGCCCGTGCGCCACGTCTCCTGGTACGAGGCCGATGCCTTTGCCCGCTGGGCCGGCAAGCGACTGCCGACCGAACAGGAGTGGGAAGCCGCCGCCACCTTGCCCGGCTTCCGCGATGCCGAGGGCGTCGCCTGGCAGTGGACGGGCAGCGCTTATCGTCCCTATCCGGGCTTCCGCCCCTGGGCCGGCGCAGTGGGCGAGTACAATGGCAAGTTCATGATCAACCAAATGGTGCTGCGCGGCGGCTCCGCGGCGACGCCGCCGGGCCATGCGCGCCCGAGCTACCGTAACTTCTTCCCGCCAGGCGCGCGCTGGCAGTTCAGCAGCCTCCGCCTCGCGGAGGATGCGGCGTGAGCGGCGCTGTTTTCCGCAATCCCGCCGAGACGCAGCGGGCCGCCCTGGTCGCCGACGCCGTGGCCGGGCTTTCGGCGCTGCGGAAGACGCTGCCCTGCAAATGGCTCTATGATGCGGAGGGCGCCCGGCTTTTCGAGGCGATCACGCGCATGCCCGAATACTACCCGACCCGCACGGAGATGCACATCCTGGAGGAATGCGGGCCCGACATGGCGCAGGCCATCGGGCCCGGCGCGGCGGTGGTGGAGTTCGGCCCCGGCGACGGCGCCAAGGCCGTGCAGTTGCTGCGGGCGCTGGAGGCTCCGGCGGCCTACCTGCCGGTGGATATTGCGCCGGAGTGGCTGGACGCAGCGGCCTCGCGGGTCGCCGCGGCCTTCCCTGGGCTGCGCGTCCGCCCAGTGATCGCCGATTTCAGTCGTCCCTTCGATCTCGCCGGACGGGCGGAGGGAAGCGCCACGCATCTCGGCTTCTTCCCGGGCTCGACGATCGGCAATTTCGAGCCGGATGAGGCCGTGGCCTTCCTGCGTCGCGCCCGTACCACGCTGCGCCCAGGCGCACGCATGCTGCTGGGTGCGGATCTGGTGAAGGATCCCTCAGTGCTGGAGGCAGCCTATGACGACGCCGCCGGCGTGACAGCCGCCTTCAACCTGAACCTGCTAGCGCGCCTGAACCGCGAGGCCGATGCCGATTTCGACCTCTCCGGCTTCCAGCACCGAGCCGTCTGGAACGCCTCGGCAGAGCGGATCGAGATGCATTTGGTCTCGCGAAAGGCGCAATCCGTGCGGCTGGCCGGACGCGTGTTCCGCTTCGCGCGGGGCGAGAGCATCCATTCGGAGAGCAGCCACAAGTACCGCCCTGAGCGTCTGAGGGCGCTCGCCGAAGCCGCGGGTTGGGGGGCCGCCGCGACATGGAGCGATGCGGAGGGGCTTTTCTCGGTCTGGCTGCTGGAGGGCTGATCCGGGCCGTCGGCCGGACGCCGTCGGGTTGACCAACACGGTGGCCGAAAAGTTCCTAGCTCGGCGAAATCGTCACGCGCCGGCGGCGGTTCCGATCACATCGCCCGAGTACGGAAGGCGGCATAGCGGACCCCACGACACTGGTTGGCGGTCAGGCAATGGCGGTGGGGCTAAAAGCGATTGTGGTTCGGGCCGCCACCACCGCAAGCACAGCCACCGAGTGGATCAGGAATGTCTTCTAAGTCCGAGGATGCGCCGCCAGAGGGGTATGCGGTTGGCTTCCTGACCCGTCCCGGCGGCTGCAGCGGCGGCTCGAGCCTCGTCCATTCGTGCAAGCTGAATACGGTCCAAGCGGGCAGTCGCGACTGTTGCGCGCCGCTCCGCCTCATCTGTCTTCTGCTGTAGGCTGGCGCAGCGCTGTTCCGCCTCCTCCAGTCGAGCGGCCATCTGCCCCAGGCGCGTCATTGCTTCGGCTGCTTCACGCTGGGCTGAGGTGGCCCTCTCCTCTGCTGCGTCGCGCTCGGCCTGAAAACCCCTGGCTCTGGTATCTGCATCCTGCTTGCCCATCTCGGCGATCTTAACCGCCTCCTGGAGACCAGCTGCCGCGCCGGCAGCCTGCCCCAGCAATCGGCGCATTTCCGCCAGCTCAGTCGCCCTCTGATCAGCCAGCGCCCGTACCTCAGAGAGTTCAGCTTCTACCCTGTCTGCCCGGTTCCGTTCGCGATCGAGCGCACCACGAAGGATCGTCACCTCACTCTTCAGGGTTCTCAACAGACGGCTGTCGTTGGCTCGTTCGCTTAGCCGTCCAGCCTTGATTGCCTCGATCTCGGAGGGGGTTAGCCATACCCGCCACAGACCGTCCTCATTGCTGCGATTTGCCCGCAGCTTACGACGAGCGATGCGCTTTCGCAGCGCATCCGCGGAAACGCCGATCAGCGCTGCAGCCTCGGTCAGCAAGTAAGGCTTTGCCTCGTCGTCCATAGAGGTCCGCCTAGTGGTCTGCTGGGCAGCTAGCGGACAGAACGCGGCAAGTCCACTTCTCCAGAGGGCTGATCGGGCTTGCCGGACTGGTCGGAGTGACGAAACCATCGCCTGGCATGCGGCGCCATCCGAGCACGAAGCGTGCCGGACCATGCTGTCTGCCCATTTCCGAGGCTATCTTACGGCACGGGTAGGGCAGCAATCTCCGCCTCCAGCCCGGCCTCGGCTGTACCCAGGACCGTCAGGGCATCGTTTTCCGGCACCATGCGCTCCAGCCGCATACTCGGCCGTACCAAGCCGACCCGCAGCCCACCCGTGAAGTCAGGATCGGACAGCCGGCGCCGTATCTCCGCCAGCGCCCCGTCCATCACCTCCTGCAAATCATATACTGCAAGGGCCTCGATCCGCTCGCGAAGCGGCCGCTCAAGGAGAAGGGTCGCCAGCGACCACACGGCGCTGTCGATGTCACGCGCGAAGCGTAGATCTTTCAACCCCACGCGTGTGCCGCCCTGACTCAATACGGGACGACCGGAGAACACCACCCGTCCTGCCGTATCCAGCCAAGTACCTGGCAGGTCAGCGCTGAAGGTGACAGCCAGGGCTATGGAGGGTGCGCTCGGGTACAGGAAGATCTCCTTTACCCGCAGCTGCACCGTCCCGAGTGGCGTCTCGACGGGGATGTCGCGCCCGGCGAACTCCCGCATCAACCAGTCGCGGATCATATCGTATCCGGCGCGGATGGGAACGGAGAGCCGCAGCCGCCCGTTGCGCCCTTCGGCAGGTAGACTCTCCAGTGGTGGGAGAAACCCCGGCGGCGTGGACTTTGGCGCTGCGGAGGACACGGTGGTGCGCGCCCGGACACCCAGCGCGACCTGTAGTGCATTGTTCCGCGCCACGACCTCGCCAATGCCCACAGCCTGCGGATGGATGCCGACATAGAGCGGTGGTGCCGCAGGCAGCTGCACCCGAATATTCCTGGGATCCCACAGCTCCAGAGCCCGCTCACGCACCGTGGAGCAGGGAAGCAGCGCCTCGAGTTGCGCCGGCAGATTCCGCAGGGCCTCCTCAACCTGGGCGCGGACTTGCGCCTCTACATTCACCCAAACGCCGCCAACAATTTCCAGCCGGGGGTTGCGGGTCCAGCGGTAGGACACGGTCACCTCTGGCCTCGGGCACCAGTCCCTGTCGACGGCTAGGCTAAGATCGGCCTGCACCTCGGCTGCAACATCGATGTTCTTTTCGCCGAGCGCCAGCAGGTCAGCCAAGCTGCCGCCCAGACCTACTGTGCCGTCCAGAGCTACCCCAACGCGAGCACGCAGCCGTCCATTGGCGTCCTCCAGCAGGAAGTCGCTCGTGCGACGGAGCGTCAGCGCATAGCGCGTATCAGCCCCGGGCTCGCTGGCCAGATGCAGTTCGGCCGGCAGCGCCCGCCCGGCTGCCTCCCGCAGCAGGTCAAGCGGCAGCCGCAGTCGCAGGGTTACCAGGCTCTCTTGGGGCGGAAGGTCCAGCCGGGTCGCACGACGTGGCGGCTCGCTGGCTAGGAGCGTGTCGTATCCTCGTACCCAGGCGGTGCCGGCCACGACGGCCAGCACTGCCACAACTCCCACCATTCCCCGCGCAATCCAACGCCGCCGAACTGATCCATTTGCCATCCCTAGACAATAGCCCCGGCTGCCCCGGCCGCATGGGCGAAGGCTTGGTCCTGACCAGCAAAACTGGTCCAAACGGAGTGCGATTTTCTTCGCGCACTACGAATTTCTGGGGCGGGAAGAACTTCCTCGTGTGAGGGCAGGCTTTCTCGCGCGTCCGATCGGGGCGGACGGCACGTACCGCCCGCAGGGCTGCAAGGTCGCTTATCCACGAAAAAAGTGGTCAGAATCGAAAACCCGAGTGGGATCAGGGCACGTCAAGTTGGCCGTCTCAGCAGTCACTACTGCGGATCAGCAGCGCAATAGGCTCGGACGAGGTCATCAAGCCGCTGGGACCTCAGCAAGAAAGGAATTGCCACGTCGGTGCCGCATATGACGTTGTCCCTTCCCACGCATTGTTCTGCGGTCTTACTCGCCAACTGCCCTCGCTCTGCTGAAGATAACGTACCGAGAACCTGAGCCAGAGGAGAATAGAGTTCACGACCCGTCGTTCCACGCCAGGGCTTGCTTGGACAGGCGGCTTCGAGCGCAGTGAAGAGGAAGTCCAAGGTAAAGGGCTGTGGAGGGGGCGCCATTCGCCGAACCGTGCCGCCAGCCTGGATCCATCTACCCGTTCCAGGCAGCGGTCGAAAATTGATGTTTGGGATGATAAACTCCCGCGGTCCGCGCCCATCACCCGGGTCATAAATCCCGATCGATGTGTTTCGGTAGGACCGATGGACAGAGACCCGTGCACCATACGGAATATCCACGCATCCGCCCTTCCGCGCGACCTCCAGCTCCCGGGCCAGCGGCTTCTCGACGCCAGTTCTGCTACGTCCATCGGGAAGCGTCAGGTAGGCCAGCGCCTCTGCCGAGGAGCACATCACCCCAGGACTTACGGCAACCAGATTGTCAGCCTTTGCGGTATGGGAGGCCATAACAGACCCGAGGAGCATGAAGAAAAGGATGATGCAGCGCATCACTGCTCCTCCCAACTGGCTGCCCGACAGAGCCGTCGAGCAGGCGCTGCTATTCGAAAGCTACCCGCATGAGGAGAGCAAGGGTCCTAACCTACCCTGCCGTCTCGCGGTGCAAGAAACGCATAGAGCGACACATGAGCTGCAGTGGTAATCGCCGTAAGGAAAACGCCTTGGCCGAGCTCGCCCACGCGCCAAAGCAAGTTTTGAGAGGGTGGCTGCCCCGCACGGGCCGCTGACCGGTCCGACGCATCACGTGGTCAGGCGTGGGCAGCCTTGGAAGTAAGGGGGTGACGCGAATTGATTATATCCGAGGTGATTGCTGCTCGCCGAATCAGAGCCAGGTACGGGCTGGCGGTGCAGGGCCTGCGCGCGTGAGCCAGTGGGGTGATCGAGGCCGGCCACGCCCGCGCGCGGTATCAGCAAGCCTGCAGGTTCCTGAACGAGCGTGGGGAGTCTAGGCGGAAGATCGAGCAGCCGCACGCGCGTTCCGCGTCGTTGGCGCGCTGTTTGGTACGGTAACCCTCCAACAAACGTGCCCGATGGGCGGGGAAGGAGCGTTTGCTGCAATCCGAGACTGCCGCCGGGTTCAACCTCAAAGCCCCCCGCCCGCTGCCTGTAGCTGGTAGGTCCGGCGTCCCTGCGCGAGCGCAAGTTGCTGGCCCGCAGCCACCATCGGCCGCTTTGCACGTATGTCGGACACCATGGACCGTTGCCGAGCATCTCGAAAGCGGACCTTACGTCATCGTACCTCGCGCCTGAAATGGGCGGAAAAAGACTTTAGGGCGCACCGGCTCGATGTTGGGCTCTACGACAAGGGCGCGTGGAGGAGGCAGGAGGTTGAAGGCCCAGCTACCTGCGCTCCATCATGGAAAGGATGGTGCGGAATAGCTCCTCGACCGCCTCATCCTTCGTGATCTCCCCGCGCGCCGCGGCATCGGAGAGGGCGTCTGCCGCGCCCAGCATGCCCCAAAGCGCGGCCTGCGTGAGGCGGTTGTCTTCGGTGAAGGGTTCCAGGATGGCGCGGCACCGGGCGATGAAGGCCGACTGGTAGCCGCGCTTCAGCGCATCCATCTCCGGGGCGCCGGCGAGCGCAGCCGCCACGCCTGGAATCTCCTGCCCCTCCGTCAGCGAGCATTGGATATAGGCTGAAGCGATAACCTCCGCCCTGGCCGCTGGGGTGGGCTCGCAGGCTGCCAACGCGGCCTCCATGATCGAGACTTGGCGCGCGTCGTAGTCACGATAGAGCGCGGCCAGCAGCCCGTTGCGCGTCTCGAAGTGGTCGTAGACCACTGGCTTGGTCACGCCCGCCCGCTCGGCCAGCCGCCCGAGAGTCAGGGCATCGGTTCCCTCCTCCCGCACGATGCGTCGGGCGGTGTCGATCAGCTGCGCGTGCCGGTCTTCTCGGGAGAGGCGGCGGCGGGCGGGAGGGGGCACCGGCTTGGCGCTGGGCATGCTTGACATCCAACCTACCAATAGTAACTTACTAAAAGTATATAACGCCGACGCTCCCCAAGCCAACCAGCCCGAAGGCCCGGCCATGCATGCCCTCGTCGTCACCGCACATCCCAACACTGCATCCTTCACCCACGCCGTCGCCCGGCGGGTGATTGCGGGCATTGAAGCCCATCCCGGCCACACGGCCGAAATGGCCGATCTCGCAGGTGAAGGCTTCGACCCCCGCTTCACTGTGGCGGATATCGAGTTCTTCAACCGCCGCGGCGCGGCCGAGCCCAGTGTTCTCGCTGAACAGCGTCGCATCAATCGGGCCGACCTGCTGGTGCTGGTCTACCCGGTCTACTGGTGGTCCCTGCCTGGGTTGCTGAAAGGATGGATCGACCGCGTCTTCACCCAGGGCTGGGCTTATGACGACACACCGGAAGGCGGCACGGTGGGGAAGCTCGGCCGACTGGCGGTGCAGCTCATCGGCATCGGCGGAGCTGACCGGCGGACCATTACGCGACGTGGCTACGCAGGTGCCATGCGGACGCAGATTGACCAGGGAATCTTCGGCTACTGCGGAGCCCGGGTGGTGGGGTCTGACCTGTTGCTGCATTCGGATGCGCCATCCCGCGAGACGGCTTTGCGCCAAGCCTTTGACATAGGAAAAGGATTGGCGGCAGCAGCACCGGACTGGCGCACCGCGACCGGGTCTGAACCTGAGGAGCGAACGGCACTGCAGCGGCCTTGAACCCTGAAAGCAGGAACAGCGGCCATGAGGGCGTCGACTGCGCTCAGGGCTGTCGAGCGTGGCCCCCTGTTTCAGCTGCCCTGGACGGAATGGGCAATGTCTGCTCCAGCTCCAGGCGCGCTCGAAACCCGTCATTCCGCTACCGGCCATTTTGCCTCTTCTCGAAGAGGAGCCAAAACCGCCACAACTCAACTGTTCTGCTCAGAAGATGGTGGTCCACCGCGCGTCGCCCGACGCGTCTCCCGCGCACGCTCCAGAGATGCCGTCCTGCGACGTTCCTCCCGCAGCACCTCGATGGTTGGCTGCCACCAGCCGCGCGCCAGTTCGGCTGGGCCGGGCGGTGTCCGTGCGGGCCAGGCCTGCACCAACTCGGCATGGCTGGGCCTGCGCCATGCTGCCCAAATCAGCGCGGCGGGTCCGGCGGTGACACCGGGGTAGAAGCGAGCAGCGATAATGGGCTCGACAAGCTCGCCGTCGACCTCCTTGAACACCACGCATCCCGCATGGGTCATCAGCACCCGGTCGAGTGGTGGCGGCGCATCCTCCGGCACGGGATAGCGGTTCCGGCGGCGCTCGGCGGCCTCGGCCCGCCTGTCCGCCTGCTCCGGGGAGGCCCTGCGGCTCTCCTCGCGCTTCCGTCGCTCCCCAGGCTCGGCCATGCGGGCGGCGGCTTCGATGGCGTGCCAGCGCCTGTTCAACTCCTCGAACGACCGGAACGGCACGCGCCAGGCCTTGAGTGCCGGGTCCCACCGGGCCCAGGGCACCTCTCGCAGCTCTGCGATGACGGTCCGGGAATACGGCGTGCGGATCAGGAAGTCGTCGGTGACCTCCAGATAGGGGCTCGTAATCGGCTCGAAGGTGAAGGCGTCGCGGCCGCGCTGATCGGCATAGGCCAGCACGCCCGACCATTCGCGGCCCATCCATGCGGTCAAGCGTCGTTCCGCCCGCATGCCTGGCACGAACCAGGCCCTCAGATCGTCGCGCCACCGTGCGCGCGGGAATGCCTCGCGGAAGCGCTCCACAGTCATGCGGTCATAGGGAAAGGTGACCGTCGCTCCGGGCGCGCCATCGCTAGCATCCCGCTGCGTCGCGCTGAACTCCACCGCCTCGCCAGCCACCGGTCACTCCCTCCTTGGCAGTGAGCTTTCTATCCGCCCGCTTACAGCCATCCTTCCCCAGCCCCGGCGCCATTCGCCCTGAGCCGCAGTCCCACAGCTCAGGAGAAGTGCTGTGCAACGCGAGAAGTCAGGCGCCCCCCACTTCCACATACGTGACGCGCCGTGCCTTGGAACAAGGGCCGCTTGGTTGGTCCCAAGCCGCCCCTTAAGCCCAGGCGCAGGTCTGGGCCATCCGCCTCAATCTGCAACGGAAGCAGCGGGTTTGCGACCTGGCCCTGTCCGATCTGGCGATCAACTGCAAACTCGAAGGCTGCGATCTGGCCAGGCTTAAGATCGGCCAGTTGGCCATGAACGCCGCCCTCACCCCACCCGCTCCGCCGGCGGGGCTAGGCGCGCTGGGTCAGGTCCTATTCCTAAAGCGCAAAACGGCCGGCAGATGAGGGCCACTCCCTCGCCCACCGGCCGTCCTATCCACACAACCATTCGGAAGTCTGGGTCGGGACGACGTTTACGAGAATAGAACGGCGTGCACCACAAGAATCGTGCAGAGCGAGGAGGGGCAGCTAACCCGTAAGCTAAACGTCGGGGATCATGCGTCCCCGCCCTTCTGTGTCGCGCACCGAACCGCCGTCGGCCGACGCGTCAGCGCCGCCGGAAACAATGCGTCACGAGTGACAAGAACTCAGGATTGGTTTCCGCCTAACCTGTGGACCCTCGGTCAGGCCTTGCGCTGCCTTAGCCTGACGCCGCGCCTCCCCACTCTGCCGGGGCAAGTTCACGCCCTATCCGCCGCTCCGATGCTACGACGGGCTTCCCGAAAGCGGCCATCTACCGCCGACGGCTTCCGGCCTGCTTCGGAAACCGGTTCGCACGTAGAGAGAGCTGGAAACGGCTATCGGAAGGCGGTCTGGACCTGGGCGGCCAACCAAGCCTTAAAAGCCGAGCCGATGCCGGCTGATCCGGCGCGGAATGGAAAGCGGTTATGATAACGCCGGATTGGGTGACGCTCCGCATCCTCCTCGCCACGGCCGATCTGGGGAGCATCACCCGCGCCGCGGCGCAGTGCGGCATCGCCACCTCGGCGGCCGCCAAGCGCCTCCAGCTCCTCGAGGCCAGGTATGGCGCCCCTATCATCGAGCGCGGCCCGCGCGGGGTCCGGCTGACTCCCGCGGGGCAGGCGGTGGCGCGGCACGGCCGCGGCGCCTTCGCGCTGATGGCGCGGCTGGAGGATGAGTTGCGCGCCCTGGCGGAAGGCGGTCTGGGCCACGTCAGGCTTCACGCCACCGCCTCCTGCATCGCCGGCCATCCCCTGCCGGAAGCGCTGGAGTGCTTCTCCCGTACCTGGCCAGGCATTCGTGTCGAGCTGCAGGAAGATACGAGCCTGCACATCCTTCAGGAGTTGCTGGAGAGCCGGGCAGATCTCGGGCTCGTCACGGTCGCGGGCCCTTTGCCTTCAGGGCTGGAGGGGCAGGCCTGGCGCGAGGACCGGCTGCTGGTGGTGATGCCGGCCACCCATCCGCTCGCCGGTGCCGCCTCGCTGGGCTTCGACGCTGTGCTCGACCTGCCGGTGGTCGGGGCGGTGGAGAGCGGCGCCCTGACCCTTCTGCTGGAGGAGCAGGCGCAGCAGCGCGGCCGCCCCCTGCCCTATCGCTTCCGCGTGGCCGGCACCGATGCCGCCCGGCGGATGGTGGCGGCCGGGCACGGGGTGACGGTCATGCCGGACGGGGTCGCGCGCCCCTACGAGGCCGCTCTGGGACTTCGCGGCGTGCCCCTGGACGAGCCCTGGGCGGTCCGCCGCCTGCGCTTGGTGGCCCGCCCGGCCGGCCTGCTCTCCCCATCGGCGCGGCTGCTCGCGACGCATCTGCTGGAGGCGGAGCGTTCTCCGTCCGCGGACGCTCCCCGCGCCAAATAGCAATTCTCCCGCGCTTTCTGCGGACGCAAAATGCTGGAAAGCAATGCGCCCGGGGAACGGCCATGGTCACGGTGAGGGAGGTTGGCCCGCGCGACGGGCTGCAGATGGCGAAGTCGGTCATGCCGACGGCGGCCAAGCTGCGCTGGATCGGCGCCATGGTCGCCGCCGGAGTGCGCGAGATGGAGGTGGCGAGCTTCGTGCCGCCCGCCGCCCTGCCGCAGATGGCGGATGCCTCCGAGGTGGTGCGCGCCGTTCGAGCCGCCCACCCGGCCCTGCGGGTGGTCGCCCTCGCTCCGAACCTGCGCGGCGCGCAGAACGCCGCCTCGGCAGGCGCCCAGTCGATCATCATCCCTGTCTCGGCCAGCGAGGCGCATAGCCGCTCCAACGTCCGCCGCGCCCGGGTCGAGCAGGTGGCCGAGGTGGCGCGGGTGGTGGAATGGGCACGCGGCCTGGGCCCCGCCGCGCCCCGGATCGAGGCGGGCATCGCCACCGCCTTTGGCTGCTCCCTCCAGGGCCGGGTGCCGGAGGAAGAGGTCGTCTTCCTCGCGGCGGAGCTGGCGCGCGCCGGGGCGGAGGTGATCGCGCTCGCGGACACGCTCGGTTACGCCACCCCCTCCCACGTCCGCCGCCTGGTGCGGGCCGTGCGGGCGGAAGTCGGGGCGGAGCGCTTCGGCAACCTGCACCTACACGACACGCTCGGCACGGCGCTGGCGAACGCGCTGGCCGCGCTCGAGGAAGGGGTGCGCGGGTTCGATGCCGCACTCGGCGGCCTGGGCGGCTGCCCCTATGCCCCGGGCTCGGTTGGCAATGCCTGCACCGAGGACCTCGTCCACATGCTGGAATCCGAGGGCTTCGACACCGGCATCGACCTGCCCGCCCTGGTCGCGGCGCGGGAGGCCCTGCGCGAGGGGCTGCCCGGCGAGCCCCTGCACGGCCGCGTGGCCACCGCCGGCGTGCCGCGCACCTACCGCCCCGCCGGCGCACAAAGGCCCGCGCCCGCCGCCGCCGCGGCGCCCGACCCGGTGAAGGCCCGCCTGCCGCTGGAGGGCCTGCGCGTTGTCGAGTTCAGCCACATGGTCATGGGGCCGAGCTGCGGCATGGTGCTGGCCGATCTCGGCGCCGACGTGATCAAGGTGGAGCCCGCGCCGGGCGGCGACAACACGCGCCGCCTGACGGGGCTCGCGGCCGGATTCTTCACCACCTTCAACCGCAACAAGCGCAGCCTCTGCGTGAACATGAAGAAGCCGGCCGGGTTGGCGCTGGTGAAACGGCTGGCGGCAGAGGCCGACGTAGTGCTGGAGAACTTCCGCCCGGGCGCGATGGACAAGCTCGGTCTGGGCTACGAGGCGCTGTCGGCCATAAACCCGCGCCTGATTTACCTCTCCTGCAAGGGCTTCCTGCCCGGTCCCTACGAGAACCGCGCCGCGCTGGACGAGGTGGTGCAGATGATGGGCGGCCTGGCCTACATGACCGGCATGCCCGGCCAGCCCATGCGCGCCGGCACCTCGGTGAACGACATCATGGGCGGCGTCTTCGGGGCGGTCGCCATCTTCGCCGCGCTGCGGGAACGCGAGGCGACGGGACGCGGCAGTATGGTGCAATCCGGCCTGTTCGAGACCAACATGCTGCTGGTGGCCCAGCACATGGCCAGCGCTGCCATCTCCGGCCGCAACCCCGCTCCCTTCGGCGACAAGGCCATGCCGAAGCCCTGGCCGCTCTACGACGTGTTCGACAGCGCGGAGGAGGGGCGCCAGGTCTTCGTCGGCACGGTGACGATGACGCAGTGGCAGGCCTTCTGCCGCGCCTTCGGGCTGGAGGACATGCTGACCGACCCGTCGCTGGCAACCATGCAGCAGCTCGCCGCGGCGCGTCCGCGGATCCTGGAGCAGGTGGCCGGGGTGTTCCGGGCTATCCCCCTGGCCGAGCTGATGGCGCGCTTCGAGGCGCTGGGCCTGCCCTTCGCGCCGATCGCCAAGCCGGCGGACCTGTTCGACGACCCGCACCTGAACGCCTCCGGCGGCCTGCTGCCCGTGGAGATGGCGGCCGGGACCGGAACCGCGCCCGCCATGCCGGTGGCCGGCATTCCTGCCTTGCCCATTCTGCTCGGCGGCCGCCGAACCACGCTGCGCCGCCAGCCGCCCCGCCCCGGGGAGCAGGGGCTAGAGATCGCGCGCGAGGCCGGACTGGGCGAGGCGGAGATCGCCGCGCTGCTGGCCGAAGGCACCCTCCACGCCGAGGGAGCCACTGCCCTGGCTGCCGAGTGATGCGACCCGGCCTCGACGCCGGGCCACGAGGACAAACGACAAGGAGGAGCCAGGAATGAACCATCTCTCCCGCCGCGCCGCTATGGGGGCGCTTCTCGGTCTGGCAGGGCTTTCCGCCATGCCGCGCGCCTTCGCGCAGTCCTATCCGTCGAAGCCGATCCGCATCATCGTGCCCTTCCCGCCCGGTCAGGCGAACGACATCTTCTGCCGCCTGCTGGCGGACAAGGCCTCGGAGGGGCGCTTCCGAGCCAACCGCGTGGTAACGGAGAACCGGCCCGGCGCGGGCGGCACCATCGGCATGCAGGCCGTCGCCCGTTCAGCGCCCGATGGCTACACGCTCGGCTTCGGCAGCCTCGCCAGCCTGGCCATCAACCCCGCCATCATGCGGAACATGCCCTATGACGCGGAGCGCGACTTCGTGCCGGTGATCCGCATCTTCGAGGGCCCGCTGATCCTGGTAGTGCCTAAGGACGGCCCGCGCGACGTTCCGGAGCTCATCCGCAAGCTCCAGGCGGGCGGGATGAACTATGGCTCCAGCGGGCCCGGCTCCACCCAGCACATGGGGACCGAGCTCTTCCTCCAGAGCATCGGCGCCGGGGCTACCCACGTTCCCTACCGCGGCGCCGGCCCGATGCTGGCGGACCTGATGGCCGGTTCCCTCGGCTTCGCCATGGAGAGCGCGGCCTCCACCCTGCCGCTCGTGCGCGAAGGGCAGCTTCGTGCCCTGGCCGTCACCTCCGCCGCCCGGCGCCCGCAGCTTCCGGAGGTTCCCACGCTGGCGGAAGCGGCGGGGCTGGCCGGCTTCACGGTGCTCGGTACCGGCGGCATTGTTGCCCCGGCCGGCACCCCCGCCCCGGTTGTGCAGATCCTCGGCGAGACGCTGATGGAGGCCATGGTGGACCCTGCCCTGCGCGCCCGCTTTGACGAGCAGGGCACCACGCCGCTGGCCGAGGGTCCGGCCGAGTTCGCGGCCTTCCTGCGCAAGGAACAGGCGAAGTGGAAGGGCGTGGCCGAACGTGGGAACATTGTGATCGAGTAGGCGCCGGCGGAAACGGCCGGCGGCGGGCCGGCCTTCCCCGGGCAGGCTCAATGGCCGCCCGGCCGTCTTCGGCCGCCAAGGAGGGACATGCATGCCGCTCTACGCCCTAAACGACCTCTTTCCGACTCTGCCGGCGCAGGACCGCTTCTGGATCGCCCCGGACGCCCAGGTGATCGGGGACGTCTCGCTCGACGAGGATGTCAGCTTCTGGTTCGGCGCTGTGGCGCGCGGAGATAACACACGCATCGCGATCGGGGCGCGCACCAACATCCAGGAAGGGGCCATGCTGCACTCCGATCCGGGGGCGCCGCTGACCATCGGCGCGGACGTCACTGTCGGCCACCATGCTATTCTGCACGGCTGCACGGTGGGGGACTGCTCCCTCATCGGCATGGGGGCGACCGTGCTCAACCGGGCGCGGATCGGGCGCTGCTGCATCGTCGGCGCCAACGCCCTCGTGACGGAGGGCAAGGAGTTCCCGGATTTCTCCCTGATCGTCGGCGCCCCGGCACGGGTGGCGCGTACGCTCGACCCGACTGTCGCCGACACTCTTCGCACCTCGGCCGCGCATTACGTCGCCAATGCGCGCCGCTTTGCGGCCGGGCTGCGACGGATCGACTGAAGCCCGGGGCTTGCACTACCCGGCCAGAAAGACCGCGCCATCCTTACCGGTACGAGGGGCAACGGGCGTCAAGCCGGTTGTACCGCCTGAGCCGCCCAGGGCCCGGCCACCTGCCACAGCGAACTCGGCGCCGTGGCCGGGGCAGCGACAGGTACTGGTGGGGGCACATGCCGAGATAGGCGAGCAGGCGTCCGCTCTGGCGCAGGCAGTCAAAGCAGATCGCGCAGCACTTCTGCAATTTCCTTATGAGCTGATGGAGGCGGAAGGCTGAAGAGAGGTGGAACCGATCTGATGCTTGGATGCGGGGATGCGGTCGAGCGCGGCGGCTGAGGGGTGGCCATCTGATCGACCGCTTTCTCGCCTCGGCCGCTCAAGATCGGAAGTACTGCTTCCGGCCAGACCTCGTCCATGCACGTCGGTTGCTTGGCAAGCGTGGCATTGCTGATCGGAGGCGTCGTCCTGATCCGGCACTAAGGCTGGTTGCTCGGCTCCATCCCGCGGGATAGCCACGAATTCAACTTCCAGGTTTGGTTAGCCGCGACGACACAGGTTCAGGTCGGCGCTGAGTCTGGCGATATCGCCACCGACAGCCTGAAGCCACGCAGAAGCCTTGCGTCCTGGTCGGGCGCATCGGCTGGCATCAGCACGACGGGAGAACTCTCCCCCATCTGCGCCAGCATCTCGGGCAGGCTAATGGCGGTGACCAGACCTCTCACATAGCGGGTCTCCCCGTCCTCCTCCTGCGCGCCCGCACCGAATAGTACCGTCGCGGCCCCCTCCGGCTCGGGCACAGCGTCATGACCGAGGGCGATGCTGAAGCCCCGGACGGCGAGCCCGCCTCGCTTCTTCTCCACGACCCATCCGCTGATCCCGCGGACACCGGATCCGTCCTCCCGGCGAGCTTCTAGCCAGAACAGCGGCGGCAGGATGTCCAGCATGGCAGGCGAGCGCGACACCTCGGAGGAGGCTAGCCCCCTTGCCAGGCCAGCAATATCGTCGTCGATCGCCAAAGCGGGCGCGCCCTCCGCACGCAGACGCTGTGCCGCGCGCCGGACGTCCATCGGCGCGTGCTCGCCGAGCATGGCGACCAGCAGACTCCCCCCAGGAAATCTCGACTTCAGCATTCCCTGCATCGTGCGCCTCCTCCGCGACGCCCAGTGATGCCCAAAGGCGGCGGGCAGCGCCAGTTGGCTGCAGTGATCACTGGCGGCAAGGAACTGGTGGGAGCCCGGTCAGCCGGCCAATGTCGGATGCTGAGGGCAGAGCCGACATGTTCGTTCGCCAAGCAGATTCGGCCACTCAGCGCCCACTTCGGGCAACCAGCGCCACGCCCCGCCTTCCGTTGACGGACATCATGCCTGCCCTTCGTTTCTCACCGAAGGTCATCGCTGGGCAGCGCCCAAACGCCACTGCCGCGAGCAGCCCATCAATCCGTTCAGCGGGCCGCTCGCGTCCGAATGGGCTCTTCACTTTCCGGTCCTAGTCTGCCTTGAGCCGCCCTTCCCGTGCAGCCCGGCTAGAGATGGCGTACTCCGCCTCCAGGATGCGGCCGAACTCCTCAGTCGTACCGGCATAGGCCTCACTTCCGAGATCGCGGGCGCTCTTGACCAGTTGCGGGTCGGCCACAGCCTCGCGGATCGCAGTGGCCAGGCGATCGCGCAAATCCTGCGGCGTGCGGGCAGGGGCGAGGAGGCCGATATAAGTCGTGCCGTCGATCTCGCCGAAGCCGAGCTGCGACACCGTCTTCACCTCCGGCAAGGCCGGATCGTTCGCCGGGCCAAGCACGGCCAGAGCCTTCAGGGCGCCGGAGCGGATGTGCTGGAGGGAACTCGTCACCTGATCGAAGTGCACGTCGATCTGGCCACCGAGCAAATCGCTCAGGGCCGGACCGGAGCCCCGGTAGCTGACGACGGTGAACTTGGTGCCGAGAAGGTTCTCGAGTTGAAGCAGGGCAAGATGGTTCGGCGTGCCCGGACCGGAATGGGCGGCGTTGAGCTTTCCCTCACTTGAGCGGGCGTAAGCGGCGAGGTCGGCGAAGCTGCGGAAACGCGCGTCGTTGCTGCGGGCGAGTAGCACCATGGAGCTGCGGTTGACCAAGCTAAGCGGCGCGAAGTCGGCGCGCGTGTAGGGGGTGGTCGTCATTTCCGGAACCGTGACGATGACGCCGCCTCCAGCAAGGAGAAGGGTGTGCCCGTCCGGCGCGCTGCGCGCAACTTGTCCCGCGCCGACGGCACCGCCCGCTCCCGGACGGTTATCGACGACAACCGTTTGGCCAAGCGACTTGCCAAGCGCCGTAGCAACGATCCGCCCGACGAGATCGGTGTTGCCGCCTGGGGCGAAGGGTACGACGATGGTGATCGTCCTGTTCGGAAATCCTTGCGCACGGGCAAAGGATGGGATGGCGCCGCTTGCGGCAGCGCCGCCGAACATTAGGAGCCCGCGGCGATCGAATAGCATGGTTTCCTCCGTTTTCACTTCCCGGCGTCCGCCGGGTGTCTGACGACACAGGGCTTCCGGTGTCGATTGGTTAGGACCGCTGCGAGCTTCGCTCGCCGGCCGGCCGTGAGTTCTGGCAGAGCCCAGAGCCTCGCGGCTTACCCCTGGAAGTAGCGGCGGTAGCGCGCGTCCTCCTCTCGGATCAGCACCGTGAAGTCGGCCGTGTCGAGGTAGCGGATGCCGAAGCTCTGCTGCGCCATGAAGCTGACGAAGCGCGGGTCGGTGGCAGCTGCACGCACGGCGTCGCGCCAGCGGGCCAGCACTGCCTCGGGCGTGCCGGGCGGGGCGGCAAGGCCGCGCCAGGTGACGACATTGATGTCGAAGCCCTGCTCGATGGCGGTCGGCGCGTCCGGGAAGGCCGGAAGCCGGTCCTTCGCAGTCACGGCCAGGATGCGAGCGGCGCCGCCCTCGATCTGGCCCCGCGCTTCCACGGCGCTGAAGGCCGTGGCCTCGATGTTCCCCGCCGCAAGGTCCTGCAGCCCGGGTGCGGCACCAGCATAGACGACATGGGTGAGCTTCACGCCGGCGAGGCGCTCGAGCTCCAGCGCGACCAGATGCCAGGTGCCTCCGGCACCGCTATTGGCCACGCGCACCATTTCTGGGTGCGCGCGCGCATGGGCGGCCAGCGCAGCAAGATCCTTCCAGGGCGCGTTGCGGGCCACGGTGATGGCGCCGGGATCGACGTTGAGCAGCGCGATTGGCTGAAGATCCTGCCAGGTCAGCGGCGAGGGCGCGAAGAGCGGCGCGGTCAGCAGGTTGGGCACAATCAGCCCGACCGTGGTGCCGTCCGGCGGAGCGCTGCGCAGCGCCATATGCCCGACCACGCCATTGCCGCCGGGCCGGTTGAACACCGTGACTGTGGTGCCCAGGCGCTCGGACAGGATAGGCGCGACCGCGCGGGCGACCACGTCGGTCCCGCCACCAGGCGCCCAGGGCACCACCAGGGTGATCGGACGGCCCGAGAAGCCCTGGGCCAGCGCCGGCCGCGCCAGGCCGATGGCCGCGGCGGCGGAAAGCGTCGCGGCGAGCGCGCCGCGGCGGGTGAGAATGGTCATTTCTCTTGTCCTCCCTTTGTCATTGCTCTTTTCGTTGTTTCCGGACCGCCCCGGCGCGGTGGGTGGAGGAAGGTCGCTATTCCAGCTTGATCTCGGCCTTGCGGATCACCTCGGTCCAGGTCGCCGTCTCGCTCTCCATGTTTGCGCGCACCACCTCGGGCGGGTTGAACTGCGGCACGAAGCCGCGCTCCGCGTAGAGGCGTAGCAACTCCGGCGAGGAAAGAGCTTGCTTCAGCGCCGCCGTGAGTTTCGCGACGATGGCGGGATCGGTGCGCGCCGGAACCAGCAGTGCCTGCCAGCTGTTCACCTCGGCCCCAGGCACCCCAGCCTCGGCGGCAGTGGGCACGTCGGGCAGGGCCGGGAGACGCTGGGGCGTTGCGATGGCGAGGAGGCGGATGCTGTTCGCGCCCTGGTGCGACTGCACGAGGCCGAGCGTGTCGAACATCAGCTGGACACGACCGGCGATGAGGTCCGTCAACGCAGGCGCGGCGCCACGATAGGGCACGTGGATCAGCTGCAGTCCGGCGCGGAGCGCGAAGAGCTCGCCCACCAGATGCGTCACGCCGCCGGCCCCGCCGGAGGCGAAGCTTACCTGCCCCGGCCGCGCCCTGGCATAGGCCACGAACTCCTGCAGGTTCTTCACCGGAAGGCTGGCGGGCACGATGTAGAGCAGCGGGTCCGTGGTGACCTGCCCCACCGGCACCAGATCCCGCGAGGGCCGGGCGCGCGTGTTGTTATAAAGGATGGGGTTGGTGACGAGGATGCCGGAATTGGAGTGCAGGATGGTGTAGCCGTCCGGCGGCGCTTCCGCGACGTGCTCCATGCCGATGTTTCCCGCCGCGCCCGGCCGATTATCCACCACCACGGGCTGGCCGAGGATGCCGCTCAACGCCTGGGCAAGCGGGCGCGAGACCGTGTCGACCCCACCGCCCGCAGCGAAAGGAACGACGACGCGGATCGGGCGATTGGGGTAGGACGCGGCCGCGGACTGGATCTGCGTTTGGGGCTGGGTTTGGGCCTGCACGAGCCCAGTGGCGGCGATCAGGCCGGCCGCGGCGAGACCCAGCGCGCGCCGCGCCAGCGGGCCGGAAGTGCGGGACGTCATAGATGTTTCCTCCTTTGTTGGTTCACTGCGTCTTCTGCGGGCTGAGGGCTTCCAGCCAGACCACGGCTGCCGCAGCGCCAGCGTCGGGCGTTCCCAGGGCGCGGTCGCCGAGATAGCTGGCTCGGCCGAGACGCGGGCGCATGGCGGCGGTGGCCTCGGCGCCGGCCCGCGCGGCCTGCACGGCCTCCTCCCACGCCGCGGCCGGGGTGAGCCCGGCGCCCAGCGCGCGAGAGAAGGCGTCGGCGGCCGGGCGCAGCGCGTCCAGCATGGTGCGGTCGCCTGGCTTCGCCCCACCCAACTCCGCGATCGCGTCCACGGCCGCGGTTAGCGCGCGGGACCAGTCCCCTGCCCCGGGCGCGGCCGGGAGGCCTCGGGCCGCGCGCAGCAGCGCAGTCGCGTAGAAGGGGCCGGAGCTGCCGGCGATGGCGCGCCGGAGTGCCTCCCCCATGCGCCCCAGCGCGGCCGGTGCCTCTGCCCAGGCCGCGTCCGGCAGGGCGCGGAGGGCGGCGGCGCCGCGTGACATGCTGATGCCAAGGTCTCCGTCGCCCGCGGCGCTGTCCAGCGCGGTCAGCCGAGCCTCCGCGGCCTCCAGCGCGGAGGCGGCGGCGAGGGCCGCGCGGCGCACCGCTTCCCCCTGCGGAGTGGCCGGGCGCGCGGCCTCGACTGCAGCCGCGGCGGCGCCGCCCGACACCATCTTCCGGGCTGCCGCGATTTGGCCGCTGCCGGGCCAGGCGGGCGCGTCGGTCGGCGCGTCCAGCCGCGCCAGCACGGCGTCGTTCACCCGCATCACGGTCAGCGAGGCGCCGGGCATCTCCAGCGCGGTGAGGAGGTTGCCGCACCATGCACGCTCCACCACCAGTCCGCGCCCCCGCAGCACGGCCAGGGCGTGGCGGGAAACCACGGCCAGTTCCATCGGCGGGGTGCCGCCCAACCCGTTCACCAGCAGCGCCACGCGCTCCCCGGCCCGCAGGCCGGCATCGGTCAGGATGGTGTCGAGGATCTCCTCAACCAGCGCGTCGGCCGCCCGCAGCGGGACGCGGCGCACCCCCTGCTCCCCATGGATGCCGAGGCCAAGCTCCGCCTCGCCCTCCTCGAGCGAAAAGCCAGGCCGCCCCGCGGCCGGCACGGTGCAGGCACCGAGCGCGACCCCCATGGTGCCGATCGCCGCCGCCGCCGCGCGCGCCTCCTCCGCCACTGCTTCCAGCGGCAGGCCGGCCGCGGCCGCCGCGCCAGCCACCTTGTGCACCAGCACCGTCCCGGCAATGCCGCGCCGTCGTGCCGGTTCCACCGTATCGCGCAGCGCCACGTCGTCGGCGACCACCACCACCTCGGTCGGGATGCCCTCGGCGCGAGCCAGTTCCGCGGCGAGGCCGAAGTTCAGGCGGTCGCCCGTGTAGTTCTTCACCACCAGCACGGCGCCTGCCGGGCCGGCGGCCGCACGGATGCCCGCCAGGACCGCGTCCACGCTGGGCGAGGTAAAGACATCGCCCGCCACCGCCGCCTGCAGCATCCCCGCGCCGACATAACCCGCATGGGCAGGCTCGTGGCCGCTGCCGCCGCCGGACAGCACGGCCACGCCGCGCGCGGAGGGCTCCGGCAGCTCGGCCCGCACGACCACGTCCTCGTCCCGCAGCAGCGCCTGGCCGGGGTTCAGGTCCACCTGCCCCTCCAGCATCTCGCGCACCGCACCGCGGGGGTCGTTGAGGAGCTTCTTCATGCCTTTCGTCTTCTCCGTTCGTTCAATCCAGCGGCTTCAGCAGCTTGCCAGGGTTCATGATGCCGAGCGGGTCGAGCGCGTTCTTCACCGCCCACATGAGCGACAGCGCCTCGCCGTGCTCCTCCGCCGCGAGGTCCAACTTATGCATCCCGATTCCATGCTCGCCGGAACAGGTGCCGCCCATGCGGATGGCACGCTCGCCCGTGCGTCGCGCGAGACCGTCGGCACGGGCACGCTCTTCCGCGTCGGTCGGGTCGAAGAGGATGCCGAGGTGGAAGTTGCCATCGCCGACATGGCCAACCAGCGGCGCCAGAAGCCCGGTCGCGGCCACGTCTGCTTCGGTCTCCAGGATACACTCGGCCAGCGCCGAGATCGGGACGCAGGCATCCGTCCCCATCTGACTCTTGCCGGGCAGGTAGTGGAGGTTGGCGTAGTAGGTGTCGTGCCGCGCCTTCCAGAGGCGTGACCGCTCCTCCGGCCGGTTGGCCCACAGAAAGCCGCTGCCGCCCGCCTCCTCGCAGAGAGCCTGTACCAATTCCACCTGCTCGGCGACGGCGGCAGGGCTGCCCTGGAACTCCAGAAACAGCGTTGGAAGCTCCGCCATCCCGGCCAGCTTCGAGTACCGGATGCACATGTGCATCTGCAGCGCGTTCACGAACTCGATCCGCGCCATGGGGATGCCTGCCTGCAGGACCGCGACCGTGGCCTCGAGCGCTGGCCGCACGCCCGGGAACTGGCACACGGCGGCGGAGACCGCCTCGGGCAGGCCGTGGAGCCGGAGCTGCACCTCGGTAATGAGGCCGAGCGTGCCCTCCGAGCCGACATAGAGCCGCGTCAGGTCCAGTCCCGTGGCCGACTTCCGCGCGCGGCTGCCGGTGCGGACGATGCGGCCCTCCGGCGTCACCACAGTCAGCCCCATCACGTTCTCCCGCATCGTGCCATAGCGCACGGCGGCGGTGCCGGAAGCTCGGGTGGCCGCCATGCCGCCGATGGAGGCGTCCGCGCCCGGATCAACCGGAAAGAACAGCCCGTGGGAGCGGAGCTCGGCATTCAGCCGCAGCCGCGTCACGCCCGCCTGCACGCGGCAGTCCAGCGCGTCCGGCGAGACCTCCAGCACGCGGTCCATGCGGGTGAAATCGACACAGATCCCGCCGCGAAGGGCGGCGACATGACCTTCCAACGAGGTGCCAGCTCCGAAGGGCACGATCGGGATCCGGTGCGCGTGGCAGAGCCGCGCAATCGCCGCCACCTCCTCGTTGCTCTCCGGGAAGGCGACGGCATCGGGCTGGAAGAGGTCGGGAATTCCCTCCCCTCGACCGTGCTGCTCGCGCATGGACCGCCCGGTCGAGAGGCGCTCGCCAAGCATGGCGCGGAGCGCGGGCAGGATCGGATCGATGGCGGCTGCGACGGATGGCGAAGCGTCAGGCATGTGCGACACGATGCCGGTTTCTGCGCTCATCCCGTTTCCCCGGGGCTGCCGCCCGCGCGGAATGACGCAGCGGCCCGAGCCCCTCCCCTTCATTTGCGGACCTGATTGGCTGTCTGTCCGCATTACGGACATCATGCTGCTCGGCCCATCGCTGACCTGTCAAGCGTCGCCTGTTCGTCAACTCCTGATTCGAACGAAATTTGTGATGCAAGCCAAGATACGTTGTTGACCTCCATCGGGGATCCATCCAAGTATGTCCGCTATCCGGACATACCCGGCGTTCCAGGAGGAGACACATGACTTCCAAGATCCACGGCATCATTCCGCCGATGACCACGCCCTTCTCCGCAGATGGCGAGATCGACGAAGGCGCCTACCGCAATCAGATCCGCTGGTTCCTGGGCACGGGCGTGCACGGCATTTGCGTCGGCGGCAGCACCGGCGAGGGCCACACCCTGACCCGCGAGGAGTTCAAGCGGCTGATGGAGATTGCCGCCGAGGAGGTGGGCGGCCGCGTTCCCCTGATCGCCGGCATCATCGCCAACAGTACGCGCGAGGCGATCTTGCGCGCGCGTGACGTCGAGCACCTGGCGATCGACGCGCTGCAGATCACGCCGGTGCACTACCTCTTCAAGCCGAGCGAGGAGGCGACGTTCAACCACTTCAAGACGCTGACCGAGTCGGTGAAGCAGCCCGTCATCATCTACAACGTCATCCCCTGGAACTATCTGACCCCCGCGCAGCTCCTGCACATCATGCGCGAGCTTCCCGGTGTGATCGGCGTAAAGCAGAGCCAGGGCGACCTGAAGCTGATGGCGGACCTGCTGCTCGACGTGCCCGAGGGCAAGCTCGTCTTCACCGCGGTGGACGCTCTGCTCTACCCCTCCTTCGCCCTGGGATCGCCCGGCACCATCGCCGCGAACCCGACGGCAGTGCCGACCGCCTGCGTCGCCCTTTGGGACGCGGTGCAGCGCGGGGACCACGCCTACGCCATGCAGCTCCATGACCGGATGCTGCGCTTCTGGAACACGATCGTCGGCGACAACCTGCCGGCCTGCGTAAAGGCGGCGCTGGAGATGCAGGGCTGCCCGGTGGGGCTGCCCCGTGCCCCCATGCCGGCCGCCAGCGAGAAGCAGCGAGCCGCGATCGAGCCGGCCCTGCGGCACCTGCTGGAGATCGTGGACAACCGGGTCCGCGTGGCCGCGGAGTAGCGGTGGGATGCGGCGGGCTGCGAATTCTCTTGCGCCGCCGCCCGCCGCGCCTTACCCGTTCGCGATGCCCGACGACATGGCCGTTGTGCCGCCGCCCCACGAGGCCGGTGGCCGTCAGAGCGTCAAGTCACTCCTCAAGATGCTCGACGTGCTGGAGTGCTTCTCCACGCAGGACCGCGAGCTGACGGTGGTGGAGATGGCCCGGCGCACGGGCATGCCACGCACCACCGTCCACCGCATCGTCGATAGCCTCCGCATCCTCGGCTTCCTGGAGCAGGAGGCGAGCCGTGAGCGTTACCGGCTGGGCATCAAGCTCTTCGAGCTCGGCAGCACGGCCCTCACGAACCTTCCCCTTTACCGCGAGGCACGCCCCTTCGTGGACACGCTTTCCAAGTTAAGTGGCGAGGTCGTGCATCTCTGCGTCTTCGATGGCTCTCACATGGTGTTCGTGGAACGAAGCGAGCACGATTCCGGCCGCCCGCACAACACGGTCACGACCATGGAAGCCACTCCCTGCCACAGCACCGGGGTCGGAAAAGCTGCTCTTGCCTTCCAGGAAGAGACCGTCGTCGAGCGTATCATCCGCCTCGGCCTGCACCGCTTCACGCCGGGGACGATCACCGACCCCGGACTCCTGCGCGATGAACTAGCGCGCATCCGGGCACGAGGCTTCGCCGTGGATGAATGTGAGCACGAGCCGGATCTGCGCTGCGTGGCGGCGCCGATTCGTAACTCGACCGGCAAGGTCTTCGCCGCGATCAGCGTGAGTGGTCACACCCGCCGTGTGACCCTGGACCGCGTCGCGGAGCTCGCGACCGTGGTGATGTCGCATGCTCAGCTTATCTCCGTCCGGCTGGGTTACATGCCGAACGCCGGCGCGGAGGCATGTGGCTCGGGCGCACGCTGACCCGGGCCGCCGCTTGCGCAGCTTCGCTGCGAACTCCGCGCCGCAGCGCAGGCACCAACGACGGATCCTCTGCTAGCTGACCACCATGCCCCGCCCGGGGAGGATCAGCTCGATGTCGCGCAGGCTCAGGCTGAACACATGGTGGAACCAAGTGGCGTGGTGGATGACCTCGGCCGGAAGGGCGACATCAAAGATCGGACCCAATCTATGCAGGGCTTCAAAAGCTTTGGATCAGCCGGTCGGCGCTGTCGCGGCTGTGACGAGTTGCGCAACTTGCTCCGCTCGCGCGCCCGTCATAACCAGCCTGTCTCCGCCAGCTGCCGCCGCCTCCTTCACCTCCGTCGTGCCACAGCCGCGCTCGCACTCCTCGGTGCAGCGTAGGCGGAAGTCGCGTTCCACCTCAAGCTGTCAGGTTTGGCGCCAGCGCTGGCAGATTCCGTTGAACTGCTCACCGCAGTCACGGCCGCGAAATCAGCGGTAGCCCCGGGCCGTGCGCTCGGGCTGTGCTTTCATGGTGGCCGAGCCGCAGCACACGCAGCTCATTCCCGCTTCCCGCCCCGCTTGTTGCGAAGCCTACCAGCGGAGGCCCCGCCCAGCCAATCATATCACTTCTCGCGCGAGCGCTGATAAAACCGCTTGAACAACACGGAACTCGCGTCCCTCTTCGCAATGGTTCTGCTCCGGAGCACCGGTGGCATGATACTACAGTTCCACAGCCCCTGGACCGCAACGGCAGCGGCGCTTGCTACCCAGGCCGCCGCGGCGAGGAGCCCGGATAGCCTTAGCCCGGCTGCTCTGACGGAACCCGCTCGAAGCGGATCCTCATGGCATTGCCGCGCCAGATCGTACGCCCAGCCGTCCAGGCCATGAGCCATAAGGCGGGAATCATCGCATCGCGCAGAGCGAAGGCCGCCACCAGCCTCCAGGAGAGCGGCCAGCCCTTGCTCGCGGCCAGAGTTGCTTCGGCGCCGTACCAAAGGCCGAGTAGCCCGATGGCGATCAGGGGCAGGCTGATCCCCGCTGCGGCACCCGCGATCAATCCCGCCGCTAGGGGCACCGTCGCGCCGCTCAGGATTTCCGGCGCGAAGAAGAGAGGAAAGGTCAGGCGCCGCAGACGTGCCCATCGGAGTTGCCGGTTCCACACCTGACGCGCCGTCCGCGCACCAAGGGGCTGCTCGAAGGGACTGTCCACCAGATGAACCTGCAGCCCCGCTGCGCGTACCAATTTCGTCGCTGCGGCATCCTCTGCAATGTCGGTGGCCAGTGCCTCTATGCCGCCCCGCGCTTCGAGGAAGGGGCGGTGCCAGAGCATGGTCTTTCCCTGGGCGAAGCCCAGCCCTGTCTGCTCTCCGGCGTATTGCCAGCGCGCCCGGAGTGTATTGAGGAAGGCGCATTCAACCTGGGCCCAGAAATTGCCGGGACGGATGCCGAGCGGGGTGGAGCAGACTAGGCCCGTGTCTGCTCGCCAGTTTTTTATGAGTTGCTGAACGTAGTCTGGTGGCATCAGGACATTTGAATCGGCCAGGACAACCCAGTCGTGCTGGGCCGCGCGCCAGCCCTTGATGCAGTTGTTGAGCTTGGGGTTGTTGTTGATTCGCTGAACTCGCATCAGGCGACGCCACGACGGGAACGACAGATGAAGCGCTTCAAATCAGCAGCCCAGGCGCAGCGCTTCCTCTCCGTCCACGACGGGATCAGCAACCTCTTCCATCTTCGCCACAACCACCTCACCGCCAGCGAGTACCGCGCCGCAAGGGCCCGTGCTTTCGAGGTTTGGCTCGGCATCAGCGAGGGCGCCGCGCGGGGTTAGTCGCCCTCGATCCTGCTACTGATCCGTCAGCCTCGTCACCTTGAAGCCGGCAAGTTGACGGTGCCACGCCAGGGCAGACGCTGCTGCGCGGCATCCCCGGCCTGCATCGCCTTACTCGCCCACGGCCGGGGCAGTGCCGTCGCCGTCGCCGAGGGGACGCTGCAGCAGCACCGTATCCAGCCAGCGACCGTGCTTACGCCCCACAGAGATCAGCGTGCCGACCAAGCGGAAGCCGAAGGCCTGATGGAGGCGCACTGAGGCCAGGTTCGCGCTGTCACCGACTACCGCGACCATTTGCCGCAGCCCAAGCGCCTCGCAGCGGGCGATCAACTCGGCGAGCAGTAGGCGGCCGATACCGCGGCCAGTGGCGTCGTGCCGTACATAGACGGAATTCTCGGCGGTGTTCCGGTAGGCCGCCCGGGGCCGGTAGGCGCTGGCATAGGCGTAGCCGAGGATGGCACCGCCTTCGCCCTCGGCGACGAGGTAGGGCAGCTCGCGGGCCAGGATGTCGGCCCGGCGGCGGCGCATCTCCTCCGCCCCGGGCGGTTCGGTTTCGAAGGAGCCGGTTCCGTGCCTGACATGGTGGCCATAGATGGCGGCGATGGCGCCGACGTCATCCTCCGTCGAGGACCTGATGCGGATCGCCGAGAGCGGCTCGGCAGGCGAAGGGAGAGCTTGCGTGTCCATGCCCCCAGCCTGCCGCCGCCAAGGCGTAAGCAAAAGAAAGACTTTTTGATGTGCCACATGCCGATAAGTTTTAGGCATGCGCGGCCCAAGCCTCCGACAACTGCAGGCCCTCCTCTACGTCGTCGAAACTGGCGGTGTCCCGAGGGCTGCGCAGGCGCTCGGCCTGACCTAGCCCGCGGCCAGCCAGCAGCTCCGCGAATCCAGAGCGCGCCATGGACGTCCGACTGCTTGAGCGCGTCGTCGGGCGCGCGGTCCCGACCGCGGCTGGGCGGGTTCTGATCGAGCCTGCCCGCTAGGCGCAGGCCGCGGTCGAGGACGCCAGTGCGGTGGCCGCGACCTACCAATCCGGCGAGGCCTGGCGCGTCTGCCTCGGCACCGGCACCACGGCCTGCATCCACCTGCTGCCGCCAGGTCCTGGCGGACCTGAACGAGCGGATGCCGGGGCTTGAGGTGATCATTGCCACCGGCAGCACACCAGACATTCTGCGCAGGGTTGAGGAGAGCGAACTGGATGCCGCGCTGGTCATCCTCCCGGCCGCGCTGGGCCGCTTGCTCATGGCGATGCGGATTGTCACGGATCACTGGTCGCGTTCCTTCCCACGGCCATGGCACCGGCCGGGCGTCCCGCGCCCACGGCCGCCGACCTGGCGAAGCTGCCGCTGATCCTCTACGAGACCGGGGCCAACACGCGGGTCGTCATCGATAGCTGGTTCCGCCGTGCGGGACTGGCGCCCCGGCCGAACATGGAGCTGGGCAGCGTCGAGGCGCTTAAGGTGATGGCGGCCGGGGCCTTGGCCGCTTGCTCAGCGCATTGAAAGCTGGTGAAGCGGAGGAGCCCCAAAGCGCGCGCAGGTGACCCCGACCACAGTATTTCGTGGCTAACCACGATGCCGCGGAAGGCCAGTATCTGCGCCACCAGTCGCAAGCGGAGCGGGAAGCGGACATAGAGCCATGCCGCATGGCTAATGATCTTGGCCTGGAAGCGATACCCGGCGAAGCTACGGCAGGCGGGGGCGGAAATTCCACTCGCCTACTCGGGGATGGCCCACTCGGGCAAGCCGGCAGACGAAGAACTTGACGATACCGTCTCGTAAGAGATTGAAATTTCTAAGATGGAATGGTGGGCGCACTAGGGCTCGAACCTAGGACCCGCTGATTAAGAGTCAGCTGCTCTACCAACTGAGCTATGCGCCCATTCCACTCTGCCGCGGCGCCTGGGGCGCCGGGCCGCTCGGGGAGGTGCGTCACCGCCCTGGCGTGGCGCGGCTTCTATCCGATCCAGCGGGAAGGTCAACCCCGTTATCTCACTTATTCCCGCGCCGCAGCGAACTCGGCATCCCGGTGCACGTAAACACTGCCGAGCAGGCCGAAGCCCAGCATCACTGTCAGCACCGCCGAACCGCCATGGCTGATCAGCGGCAACGGCACGCCGCCCACGGGGATGCTGCCCGTGACCATAGCAATGTTTACAAAGACATAGAGGAAGAAGTTCATCCCAAGACCCAGAGCCACCAGCCGCCCGAACTGGTGTCGGCAGCGCAACGCCGTCAGCATGGCAAAGATAATGACCAGGGCCAGCAACCCGAGCGTGCCCAGGGCACCGACCAGGCCGAACTCCTCGGCGATCATGGTGAAGATAAAGTCGGTCTGCTTCTCCGGCAGGAAGTTCAGGTGTCCCTGAGTGCCTTGCAGGAACCCCTTCCCCCAGATGCCGCCGGAGCCCAACGCGATCTTGCTCTGGATGATGTTGTAGCCGGCGCCAAGCGGATCACTCTCCGGGTCCAGGAAGGTGGTGATCCGGGCGCGCTGGTAGTCATGCAAATGGTCGTAAGCGATGGGCGCGGCGATGCCTGCGCCCGCGAGGACGATGGCGAACTTCCACCAGCGCACGCCCGCGGCCCAGAACATCGCCGCCCCGATCATGCCGGTGATCAGCGCCGTGCCGAGATTCGGCTGCTTCAGGATCAGCGCCATGGGCACCAGCACGGCCAAGGCCGGCGGGATGAGGAAAAGCGGGTTGCCCATCCGCTCCCAGGAGGCCCGGTGGAACCAGGAGGCCAGGCCAAGCACGAGCATGATCTTCATCAGTTCGGACGGCTGAAGCTGGATGGGCCCGATATCGATCCAGCGCTGCGCCCCCTTGCCCACATTGCCGTGCACCAACACCAACACCAGCAGGGCCACGCCGATCGCGTAGCCCACCCAGGCGAAGCGGGCGATCACGCGGATGTCGACCAGGGAAAGGGAGAGCATCATCACCAGCCCGAAGCCGAAGCGGATCGCGTGCTTCGAGGCATAGGCATCCGGTGAGCCGCCTCCCGCCGAGTAGAGGGCGACATAGCCGATGGCCGCCACGGCGCAGAGCATCAGCACAAACAGCCAGGGAATATGCCAGAGCTTCTCGAGAATGCCGAAGCTGTACTTCCGCATCAGCAGCCGGCGCTCGTAGAAGGCCGGTTCGCGCAGCATCATGGGCGGGTAGCCCCCGGCGAGGCTTCACGGGCGGGTCCCGCATCAGCCACCCGGGCGGATGACGCGGCCGGCTGGCGGAAGCGGTTGATGGTGTCGATCATGATGTCGCGGGCGATCGGGGCCGCCGCTCCGGCACCGGACGAACCGTGTTCCACAATCACCATGACTGCGTATCTGGGGTCATCATAGGGCGCGTAGGAGACGAAGAGCGCATGCGGCCGCCATTCGCGCGGCATGGCCTCCACGCGGAAGCCGCGCTCGCGCTGCTCGCGGCTGACCCGGCGCACCTGGGTGCTGCCCGTCTTCCCCGCAAGCTGCCCCATGCTGGCCGGCAGCTTGGCCACCTTGGCCGTGCCGCCCTCCTCGTTCACCACGGCCCACATGCCCTCACGGACCACGCGCAGGTCGCGCTCGGGGATGCCGAGAGAAGGCCAGTCCTCCGTCCGTGCGCCCCGCACGGGCCGTCCGCCGATGGAGCGGGTCAGATGTGGCTGCACGGCCTTTCCGGTGGCCAGCCGGGCCGTCATGGTGGCCAGCGACAGAGGGGTGAGCTGGTAGAAGCCCTGGCCGATGCCATGCACCACCGTGTCGCCCAGGTTCCAGGGCTTGCCCTGGGCCTGGCGCCAGGCACGGGTCGGAACCAGCCCACGCCGGGTGCCGGGAAGCTCAATGTCGAGATCCACACCAAGCCCGAGGCGATTCGCCATCGCGGCGATCCGGTCGATTCCCGTGCGCTTGGCCATTTCGTAGAAATAGCAGTCGCAGGAGTGCTTGAGGCCGCCCTTCATATCCGCGCTGCCATGGCCGTAGCGGGCCCAGCAGTGGAAGCGGGTGTCGCCCAGGTCGTAATAGCCGGGACAGGGAACGCGCTCAGCGGGGGTGCAGACCTTCGCCTCCAGCGCGGCCAGGGCAACCACCATCTTGAAGGTGGATCCGGGCGCGTAGAGGCCGTTGGTCGTCTTGTTGATCAGCGGTGTCTGGCGCTTGCTGGTCCATTCCCGCCACTGGGCCGCCGAAACGCCGGAGTTGAACAGATTCGGATCGAAGGAGGGCTGGGTGGCCATGGCCAGCACCTCGCCGGTCCGGGCATCCATCACGACGGCGCTGGTCCCCTCCTCGCAACGGCTGCGAACCGTGCGCTGCAGTTCAGCATCGACGCTGATCTGGACGTCCTGGCCCGGCTGGCCCTCACGCCGGTCCAACTCTCGGATCACGCGGCCCACGGCGTTCACCTCCAACCGGATGGAGCCGGCGCGGCCGCGCAGGAGCTTGTCGTGGTAGCGCTCGATCCCGGCACGGCCCACGCGGATGCCCGGAAGCTCCAGCAGTGGATCCTCGCCGATATCGGCCTCTGCCGGCGGGGCCACATAGCCGACGATATGGGCCAGATGCTCCTTCTCGGGATATTCCCGGGTGGTGCCGACATCGACGGAGATCCCTGGAAGATCCGGGGCGTTCACCTCGATCCGGGCCATTTCCTCCCAAGTGAGAAACTCACGCACGGTCACCGGGATGAAGCGGCGCCGGCGGCGCACCTCGCGCTCGATCCGCAGGCGCTCAATCTCGGTCAGCGGGACGATCTTGCTGAAGGTGTCGAGCACGGCGGACACGTCGCGTGCGTCCTCAGCCACGACCAGGGCACGCCAGTTCAGCTGGCTGCCAGCAATAACCTTCCCTGCCCGGTCCAGCACCCGGCCGCGCGGGGGGGCAACAAGCCGGGCAGAGACGCGGTTCTCCTCCGCAAGAGTCGCGTAGCGCTCCCCCTCCTCCACCTGCAGCTTCTTCAGCCGCCAGCCGAGAAAGCCCAGCGCACTGAGCTGGATTCCGCCAAGCAGCAGGGCGCGGCGGGTGAAGACGCTACGGCGCGCTTCCTCTTCCTTCCGGGCCGCGCTCACGCCCACCTCCTCATGCCAGAGCCTCGGCGCGCTGCATGGCGCGATGCGCCCCGGTCATGAGCCAGGCGAGGAGTGGATAGAGGCCGATGATCAGGCCCAGCTGGGTGATGGCCGGGGAGGTGGGCGGAAGCTGCCAGCCAAGCAGCGTCTGGAGAATATAGCCCAGCGCCACCGCCAGCACCGCAAAGCCGCAATAGGCCAGCCAGACCAGCAGGAATGACTGCTTGGCCAGCACTCGCCGCACCCGTAGTGCGGCCCCATGGGTCAGCAGCAAGGTCAATATGCCGATCCCCAGCGGGGCGAAGCCGAGCAGGTCCTGCAGGATACCGAGGCCGAAGACGGCCGGGGCGGGCATCGAGCCCGGGCGGAACAGGCTCCAAAAGAACACCCCAGCCAAGGCCACGGCGGGCATGAGGGAGGGCAACCCCACCGGGGCGGCGGCGAGGATCATGACGATGGCCGTGGTCGCACTGGGCGTGGCCGCGCGCGCGAGCGCGTCCAGCCGCGCCAGCAGGCCGGGGGCTGCGGCGGGGCGTCCTGGTCGGGCCATGATCGGGTTCACCGCCGCGGGCGGACCGAGGGATCCGGACGCGCGACCGCTTCCGGCGGAAGAATGCCGGCGAGCCCGAATTCAAAGATGCGCAGCAGATCCAGCCGATCGAGCTGTGCGAAGAGCTCCACCTCCGGCCAGCCCGTATCACCGATGCGAACGACTCCGACCGGCAGGCCCGCCGGGAAAGTAGCGGATTCGGCCGAGGTCACGACCCGGTCCCCCTCCTGCGGCTGCAGGCCGGCTGGCCAGTGTTGCAGGCGGGGACGGGCACCATTTGTGCCCACCATGATGGCCCGGGCGCGCGAACCCTCAAGCACGACGGGGATGCGGCTGTTCATATCCGTGACCAGCAGGATCCGGGCCGAACGGGACCCAACCTCCGTCACTCGCCCAGCCAGGCCACGCTCATCCAGCGCCACCTGGCCCTTCTGAACCTGGAGGAAGGGATTGGTCGCGATCAGAACGGCCTTCGCATAGGTGCCACCGGCATCGGCCACAACCCGGGCCGTGTGGAACTGCGGCGCGGGATCCGGGACGAAGGAAAGCTGGCGCCGGAGCATGGTGTTCTCCGCCTCCAGGGCCAGGGCCGCGGCCTGCCAGCGATGCAGCCGCTCATTCTCCTCCCGAAGCCGGGCCGCTTCCTCCCGCAGGTGCAGCAGCCCGCGCGCCTCCGTCACGGCATTCCGCACCGCCCCGATTGGTTCAGCGGCGACGGCGTAGAGAGGCGCTAGGAGATCCGCCAGCGCCATCCGCGCCCGCTCGACCAGAAGCGTATCGGCCTTGCCGAGAAGCATGGTCCCGAAAGCCGCCGCGATCAGCACGGGAAGCGAAAGTCGCCCCAGGGCCTGACGAAGCGGGACGCTCAGACGAATCATGCTGATCTCCCCCTCGCCCGCCACAAACTTCCCGAATCCGGAAGATGTTGCGACCAACGCCCTGATCGTGAACAATTCTCACGAGACCGAAACGGACCACGACTCGTCCGCTCGCGACTCCGTGATCGATCAATACATCGAAGAGAGGACGTGGCGAAGCCGCTTCATTTCCTCAAGGGCCCGACCTGTGCCCAATGCGACACAGGAGAGCGCCTCCTCAGCGACGCTCACGGGCAGGCCGGTCGCGTCCCGCAACACCCCATCCAGCCGGTGCAGCAGCGCGCCGCCGCCGGTCAAAACGATGCCCTTGTCCACGATGTCGGCGGCCAGCTCCGGCGGGGTGTTCTCCAACGCCACCTTCACCGCCTCCACGATCTGGGAAACCGGCTCTGACAGGCTTTCCGAAATCTGCCGCATGGAGACATAGACCTCCCGCGGCACGCCATTCATGAGGTCGCGGCCCTTCACCTCGGTAATCGGGCCTTCCTCCCCGTCTTCCGGGGCCGCGGCGGCGCCGATCTCCATCTTGATCCGCTCGGCCGTGCTCTCGCCGATCAGGAGGTTAAACTGCCTGCGGATATAGGAGATGATGGCCTCGTCCATCTTGTCCCCGCCGACGCGGACGCTGCGGGCATAGACGATGCCGCCCAGCGAAATAACGGCCACCTCTGTCGTACCGCCACCAATGTCGACGATCATGGAGCCAGAGGGCTCGGTTACCGGCAGGCCGGCGCCGATGGCGGCCGCCATGGGCTCCTCGATCAGCAGCACCTTGCGGGCGCCGGCCGACTCGGCGCTCTCCTGGATCGCGCGGCGCTCCACGGCTGTAGAGCCGGAGGGCACGCAGACGATGATCATGGGCGAGGCGAAGCTGCGCCGGTTATGCACCTTGCGGATGAAGTGCTTGATCATCTCTTCCGCCACCTCGAAGTCGGCAATCACGCCGTCCCGGAGGGGGCGAATGGCGGCAATGTTTCCGGGCGTGCGGCCAAGCATCATCTTGGCCTCCTCGCCCACCGCCAGCACCTGCTTGCGACCACGGATATCAGCGATGGCGACGACCGAGGGCTCGTTCAGGACGATGCCGCGGCCCTTCACATAGACCAGGGTGTTCGCCGTGCCGAGGTCGATGGCCATGTCGGCGGAGAGGAAGCCGAACAGGCGGGAGAACATGCGGATCTGACCTCGGGAAGGACTTGGGAAAGCCCGGATGTTCGGGCGAAGGGTGACTAGCGGCAAGGGCCGTGCCGCTCAAGCCGGAAACGATGGGCAGAGGCCAAGATGACAGTGCCGCAACCGTCCCACCTCAGGAGGCGTTCTCCTCCCATAGTCCAACATTGCAAAGAACAGGAACCAGTCATGCGAAAGACCAGCCTCGTCCTTCTCGCCGCTGCCAGCCTCGGCCTCGGCGCCTGCGGCTACCGCACCGGTGACCGGGCGGTATCCGGCGGTCTTCTTGGCGCCGGCGCCGGCGCGGGTATCGCCGCGATCACGGGCGGCAGTGCCGGCACGGGCGCGCTGCTCGGCGGCGCGGCCGGCGCGGCCGGCGGCGCGCTGACCAGCGGCAACGACGTCAATCTCGGCCGCCCCGCCTGGCGCTGAGCCTCGAAGACAAAGTCCAAACAGAAGCGCGGTGAAGGGCGCCCCTGCGGGGGCGCCCTTTTCGCATCTGTCCAGCCCACGCGGCCGGGAGTGTCGTCGACACTTGCCCGGCGCAATGGCGCCGTCTTCCATCTTTCCGGGACCGGCCGCGAAGGAGTCGGCCCGAAGGGAATGGAAACGGTGCCCATGACGATCTTTGCCTGCGACTCCGGCAGGGGCCACGCCGCCGGCTGCCCCTGCCATGTCCCGCGCCGCGCAATGATACGGGGTCTTATTGGCGCCGGCGCGGCCACGCTGCTTCCGGGGGCGGTCCGGGCCCAGCCTGCCACCCCGGCCCGGCGGCGGATCGATGTCCACCACCATCTCTCGCCCCCCGCCTGGCGCGATGCGGCGCTCCAGAAGATGGATCTTCTGCCAGTCGCGCGGGACTGGACACCGGAGCGGACCATCGCCGACATGGACGCGGCCGGAATCGACATCGCCATTCTTTCCGTCAGCACGCCGGGCATGAGTTTCGTCCAGGGCGAGGAGCGGCGCCGCCTAGCACGCGCCTGCAACGAGTATGCGGCGGAACTGGTCCAGCGCTATCCCCGGCGCTTCGGTGCCTTCGCCACCCTGCCGCTGCCGGATGTGGAGGGAAGCCTGGCCGAGGCTGCCTACGCCATGGATGTTCTGAAAGCCGACGGCGTCCTTCTCTTCACCAGCTACGGGAACCAGTGGCTGGGCGATGCGATGTTCCACCCGCTCTACGAGGAACTGAACCGGCGCCGGGCAGTGGCCGCCACCCACCCATTGTCGCCGGCCTGCTGCGCGAATCTCGTTCCCTCGGTTTTCGACACGGTGGTGGAATACGGCACGGACACGACTCGCAGCATCGCCAGCCTGATGTTCACGGGCACGGCGGCGAAATTCCCGGATATCCGCTTCATCTTCTCCCATGCCGGCGGAACCATGCCGTTCCTGATCGAGCGGCTGGAGTTCCAGGCACGGATCCCGGCCATGGCCGCGAAGCTGGCGGGGAATGCGGTCCGGCCAGCGATCGGGCGCTTCCTGTATGATACCGCCCAGGCAGCGAACCCGGTCGCCATGGGGGCACTGACGCAGTTGGTACCGGTCAGCCAGATCGTGCTCGGAACCGACTTCCCCTATCGGACCGGGCCGGAGCAGGTGCAGGGACTGGCCGGGTGTGGGCTGGAGGCCGCGGCCTTACGCGCGATCGAGAGCGGCAATGCCGAGGCGCTGCTTCCCCGGCTAAAGGCGTGAGGAACCGGGAGGGCGGCCAGGCCGCCCTCCCCCGTCCTATCAGGCCGCCGGCGCGGCCATCTCTGCCGGCGCGGTCCGCTCCCGCTTCACCAGCAGCTTGTTCAACGCATGCACATAGGCGCGGGCGGAGGCGACGATGGTGTCGGTATCCGCCCCCTGCCCGTCCACGAGCTTGCCGTTCTCTTCGAAGCGCACGGTCACGCGCGCCTGGGCGTCCGTTCCGCCCGTGACGGACTGCACGGCATAGAGCTTCAGCGCCACGTCATGCGGATAGGCCGCGCGGATCGCGTTGAAGGTGGCATCCACAGCACCGTCGCCGACGGCCATGCCCTCGACCTCCTCGCCATCGATCTCCAGCTTCAGCGTGGCCATCGGGCGGGTGTTCAGGCCGGAGGTGACGGTCATCGCCGTCAGCTTCACGCGGTCGTTCTGGCGGATCACCTCGTCATCCACCAGCGCGGCCACGTCTTCGTCGTAGACGACCTTCTTGCGGTCAGCGAGATCCTTGAAGCGGCGGAAGGCATCGTTCAGGGCGTTGTCGCCCAGCTCATAGCCCAGGGCCTTCAGCTTATCGCGGAAGGCCGCGCGGCCGGAATGCTTGCCCAGCACCAGCGAGTTCGTGGTCCAGCCCACGCTCTCCGGTGTCATGATTTCATAGGTGGAGGCATCCTTCAGCACCCCGTCCTGGTGGATGCCGGACTCATGGGCGAAGGCGTTGCGGCCGACGATCGCCTTGTTCGGCTGCACGTCGAAGCCGGTGATGGTGGCCAGCAGGCGCGAGGTCTTCAGGATGTTCGGCGTGTGAATTCCGGTCTTGCGCGCGATGGCGTTGCCGCGCGTGCGCAGGGCCATTGCCACCTCCTCCAAAGAGGCGTTGCCGGCGCGCTCCCCAATGCCGTTGATCGTGCACTCCACCTGGCGGGCGCCGGCCTGGATGGCGGCGATGGTGTTGGCGACGGCCAGGCCCAGATCGTCATGGTTGTGGGTCGAGAAGATCACTCCATCCGCGCCCGGCACCCGGTCCCGTAGCATGGTGAAGATGCGGGTCATGTCCTCCGGCAGGGCGTAGCCCACGGTGTCCGGAACGTTGATGGTGGTCGCGCCCGCCTTGATCGCGGCCTCGACGCAGCGGCACAGAAAGTCGGGATCCGTGCGGCTGCCATCCTCGGCCGACCACTCCACATCGTCCGTGTGCTGGCGGGCGAGCGTGACACTGCGCACCACGGCGGCCAGCACCTCCTCATTCGACATGCGCAGCTTCACGCGCATATGCAGGTCGCTGGTAGAGATGAAGGTGTGAATGCGGCCGCGGGCGGCGGGCTTGATGGCCTCGGCGGCCCGAATGATGTCGGCGTCGGCGGAACGAGCCAGGCCGCAAACCACAGGGCCATCCTTGGCAAAGCGCTGGGCAATGGAGCGGACGCTCTCGAAGTCACCGGGGCTGGCGATCGGGAAGCCGGCCTCCAGCACGTCCGCACCCAGCTCGGCCAGGCTTTCCGCCATGCGCAGCTTTTCCTCCAGATTCATGGAAAAGCCCGGGGACTGCTCGCCGTCGCGCAGCGTGGTGTCGAAAATAATGACGCGGTCTTCCGCGATCTTGCCGAAGCTGGGGTGATTCTGGGCCATTGGCCGTTCCTTCGAGTGCCGTGTGGTTGAACAGGCGGGCGCGTCGCCCGGGGGGTCCCCCTGAGCGATGCCGGCCGATCAGCCGCGCGTCACGCCCAGGGGCGGCGAAGTCGAAGGAGAATAAGGGGAAGAAGGGCGAGCGCCGGGCGCGCCAGCATTCCGGCGGAAAGGCCGGTGCTGAAAGGCGCGAAACGGGCGGGAGTCGCCTGCATGGCGCAGAAGCTACGTCGCAAGGTGCCACGAGGCAAGCACTGAAAGGACGGGCCGCGTCCACACTGCGTGAAGCGGCCATGTGGGCGGGGCGCTTGCATCCATGCTGCGTTGCAGCAAATAGGAAAGCTCCTCTGTCCCTTCATCCGGAAGCACCCGCATGGGCCTGCCGCTTCTCTCCCTCTCGGTCGCCGCATTCGGGATCGGGATGACCGAGTTCATCATCATGGGGCTGCTGCCCCAACTTGCCGCCGATCTGCAGGTCACAATCCCGCAGGCCGGCTTTCTCGTCTCCGGATATGCGCTCGGCGTGGTGGTAGGCGCCCCCATCATGGCGGTCGCCACGGCCCGGGCGCCGCGGAGGCCCGTGCTGATCGCACTGATGGGACTGTTTGTACTGGGAAATATCGCCTGTGCCCTGGCGGCTGACTACGGCTGGCTGATGGCGGCCCGCGTGCTGACCGCCTTCGCCCACGCGGCTTTCTTCGGCCTGGGCGCCGTGGTCGCGACGCAGGTGGTGCCGGCTGGGCGGCAGGCCCGTGCCATCGCGCTGATGTTCATGGGCCTTACCCTCGCCAATGTGCTGGGCGTGCCGATTGGAACCGCGATCGGGCAGGTCACGGGCTGGCGATCCACCTTCTGGGGTGTCGGCATGATCGGAGCGCTGGCGATGCTGGCACTGCATCTCTGGCTGCCGCGCGACCTGCCGCGTGGTGCCGGCGGCATCATGGCGGAGTTCCGGGCCATGGCGCGACCGCAGGTTCAGCTGGCCATGCTGATCAGCGTGCTGACCTCCGCCGCCATGTTCGCGATCTTCACCTATATCGCGCCGATGCTGGAGCATGTGACAGGCATCACCGGCCAGGGCATCTCGGCCGTACTGCTGGTTGTGGGGCTTGGCATGACGGCCGGCAACCTGCTCGGCGGGCGGCTGGGCGATTGGAAGCTGATGCCGATGGTCATCGCCCTGCTGCTGGCGGCCGCCGGGGTGATGGTGGTCATGTCGGGCGTGCTGACCAACCCGATGGCGGCCGTGGCGGCAATCCTGGCCTGGGCGGTCGCCAACTCTTCCATTGGCACGCCGATGCAGATGCGGGTGATCCAGATGGCCCCGGGCGCACCCACCCTCGCCTCCACCGTGAACCAGGGGGCGTTCAACCTGGGCAATGCGGGTGGCGCCTGGATCAGCGGCGTTGCCCTGACCTATGGCGCGAGCTACGCGACCTTGCCGCTGATCGCGGCCTGCATCGCCCTGGCGGCAGCGGCGTTGGCAGCCCTATCGCACTCAATCGAGCGGCGCGCCCTGCGGGTCGCCGCCTTCCCTGCGCCGGCGGAGTAGAATCGAAAACGCCGCCGGGCGGTGAGACCCGGCGGCGCTTCGTTCAGGCGATCAGTTCTTGGTCTGGTCGACCAGCTGGTTCTTCTTGATCCAGGGCATCATGGCGCGAAGGCGCTCGCCCACCTGCTCAATCGGGTGCTCGGCCAGACGGCGGCGGGTGGCCTTGAAGCTGGCCTGGTTCACCTTGTTCTCCAGCATCCAGTCGCGGGCGAACTTGCCGGACTGAATGTCGTTCAGAACCTTCTTCATCTCCGCCTTGGTCTCGGCCGTCACGATGCGCGGGCCGGTGACGTACTCGCCATACTCGGCGGTGTTGGAGATGGAGTAGTTCATGTTGGCGATGCCGCCCTCATAGATGAGGTCGACAATCAGCTTCACCTCGTGGAGGCACTCGAAATAGGCCATCTCGGGGGCGTATCCGGCCTCGACCAGCGTCTCGAAGCCCGCCTTGATCAGCTCCACCAGACCACCGCAAAGCACGGCCTGCTCGCCGAACAGGTCGGTCTCGCACTCCTCCTTGAAGGTCGTCTCGATCACGCCCGAGCGGCCGCCGCCGATGGCGGAGGCGTAGGAGAGCGCAATCTCCATGCCGTTGCCCGAGGGGTTCTGGTGCACGGCCACGAGGCAGGGCACGCCGCCGCCCTTCTGGTACTCGCCGCGCACGGTGTGGCCCGGGCCCTTCGGCGCGATCATGAACACGTCAATGTCCGGACGCGGGTCGAGCAGGTTGAAGTGGACGTTCAGGCCATGGGCGAAGGCAAGCGCGGCGCCTTCCTTCATGTTGGCGTGCAGGTGATCGCGATACAGGTCGCCCTGGCCCTCATCCGGGGTCAGCACCATGACAACATCGGCCCACTTGGCGGCGTCCGCCGGGGACATGACCTTGAAGCCGGCAGCCTCGGCCTTCTTCGCGGAGGCGCCGGGGCGGAGGCCGATCACGACCTCCTTCACGCCGGAATCGCGCATGTTCATGGCATGGGCGTGGCCCTGGCTGCCGAATCCGATGACCGCGACCTTCTTGGCCTTGATCAGGTTCACGTCCGCGTCGCGGTCATAGTAAACGCGCATCTGCACTTCCCCCTCTGGGTCGAAAACGCCCGGACCGGCTCCAGCCTGGAAGCGGTCCGGTCCGGTTGTCAGGCCGCCAGGCTGCGCGGCCCACGCGCGATGGCGACGGCACCCGTTCGGGACACCTCCGCCAGCCCCAACGGCCGCATCAGCGCCACGAAGGCGTCGATCTTCTCGGCCGTGCCGGTCATCTCGAAGGTCGCGCTCTCATGGCTCGCATCCACCACGCGGGCGCGGAAGGCGTCGCCCAGGCGCAGCGCTTCCATGCGTGCATCGCCACGCCCAACCACCTTGATCAGAGCAAGCTCCCGCATGAGGTGCGGGCCGTCCATGGTCAGGTCCGCCACCGTATGCACGGGAACTAAGCGGTCAAGCTGCGCCTTGATCTGCTCGATGATCATGTCCGTGCCGGTGGTGACGACGGTGATGCGCGACAGTCGCCGCTCCTCATCCACCGGGGCCACGGTCAGGCTCTCAATATTGTAGCCACGGCCAGAGAAGAGGCCGATGACGCGCGCCAGCACGCCGGCCTCGTTCTCCACGAGCACCGCGATGGTGGCGGTGCGCTGGCCCTCGTTCGCAAACTTGTCGGACATGATCAGACCAGCACCTTGCCTTCGTCCGTCACGCCGGCGACACCGCCTTGCTGCCCCGGCCCGAGGATCATCTCATTATGCGCGGCGCCCGAGGGAATCATCGGGAAGACGTTTTCCTTCTGGTCCACGGCGATATCAGCGATGACCGGGCCGGGATGGGCGATCATCTCGCGGATCACCTCGTCCAGATGGCTCGCATCCGTCGCGCGCAGCCCGCGGGCGTGGAAGCTCTCGGCCAGCTTCACGAAGTCGGGCAGCGCGGCCGAATAGCTCTCGGAATAGCGCGAGCCGTGCAGCAGTTCCTGCCACTGGCGCACCATGCCCATATATTCGTTGTTCAGGATGAAGACCTTCACGGGCAGGCGGTACTGCGCCAGCGTGCCCATCTCCTGGATGTTCATCAGGATGCTGGCCTCGCCGGCAATGTCAATCACCAGCGCGTCCGGATGAGCGATCTGTACGCCCGCCGCGGCCGGCAACCCGTAACCCATCGTGCCCAGTCCGCCCGAGGTCATCCAGCGGTTCGGCTTCTCGAAGCCGAAATACTGCGCCGCCCACATCTGGTGCTGCCCCACCTCGGTCGAGATGAAGGTGTCGCGCCCCGTCTCGCGTGTGATCTCGTAAAGGCGCTTCACCGCATGCTGCGGCTTGATGATGCTGCCCTTCTGCTCGTACTGCAGGCAGTTGCGGGCGCGCCAGGAATCGATCTCCTTCCACCAGCCCGCCAGCGCCTCGCGGTCCTGCTCGGCGCGATCCGCCTCCCAGGCCTCGATCAGGGCGCGCAGCACGGCGGCGGCATCGCCCACGATGGGCACATCCACCTTGACGTTCTTGTTGATGTTGGACGGGTCGATATCGGCGTGGATCTTCACCGATCCCGGGGAGAAGGCGTTCAGCCGCCCCGTCACACGGTCATCGAAGCGCGCGCCGATGTTGAACATCACGTCGCAGCCATGCATGGCGAGGTTTGCCTCGACCGTGCCGTGCATGCCCAGCATGCCGATGAAGCGCGGATCGCTCGCAGGAAAGACGCCCAGGCCCATCAGGGTGTTCGTGCAGGGCATGTTCGCCATGCGCACGAACTTCGTCAGCAGCTCGCTCGCTTCCGGGCCAGCATTCACGACGCCGCCGCCGGCATAGACGACAGGGCGCTTCGCGCCCTTCAGCAGCGCCACCGCCTTGCGGATCTGCTCGGCCTCCGGGCGCGTGGTCGGGCGATAGGACCGGTGCTCCTCCCGCGGGGCTTCCTCATAGGTGCCCTTGGCCAGAAGGATGTCCTTCGGCAGGTCGACCACCACCGGGCCGGGGCGGCCCGAACGCGCCACGTAGAAGGCGTCGTGAACCGTGCGCGCGAGATCGCCGATCTTCTTGACGAGGTAGTTGTGCTTGGTGGCCGGGCGGGTGATGCCCGTCGTATCGGCTTCCTGGAAGGCGTCATTGCCGATCAGATGCGTCGGCACCTGGCCCGTCAGACAGACCACCGGGATCGAATCCAGCAACGCGTCCACAAGCCCCGTCACGGCATTGGTGGCGCCGGGGCCGGAGGTCACCAGCACACAGCCCACCTTGCCGGTGGAACGGGCATATCCCTCGGCGGCATGGACCGCCGCCTGCTCATGCCGAACCAGCACATGGCGGATGGCGTTCTGCTGGAACAGCGCATCGTAGATCGGAAGGACCGCGCCCCCCGGATAGCCGAAGATTACCTCTACGCCCTGGTCCTTCAGCGCACGGAGGACGATCTCGGCACCTGTCAGGGTGCTGGATTCACTCTGGGCCGGAAGGGTGGCGGACATGCGGCTTTTCCTCGGGGAAACATTCGCGGGCCGGTGGTCTACGGGTCACCTTCCACCCCGTCAACCGCTTGTTTTCAGAAATGCTAAGATTTCACCCAGTCGACTTTCCGAAAATTGCTCAACACCATCGATCCGCGCATTGATGATATGCGCACCGCTCGGGACAGCGAGTGGATGATGGCGGAACCAGGTCGCCTGGCGCTTTGTGTACTGACCGATGGCCAGGGTGGCCCGCCGGCCTGCCTCCTCCAACGAAAGCGCTCCCCGGAGCACGGCGGATAATTCGGGAACCCCATGCGCGCGCATGGCCGGCAGCGCCGGGTCGAGCTGCTGGTCCAGCAGGGCCCGGACCTCTTCCATCGCCCCCGCTGCCAGCATCGCGTCCCACCGCCTAATGATGGCCTGGCGCAGCACTTCCCGCGGCGGGTCCAGGCGGATGGCACGGAAGGCATAAGGCGCCGGGCCAGTGCTCGGCGCGTCCTCCTGCCAGTCGGCGATCCCCCTTCCCGTCCCGCGCCATACCTCCCAGGCCCTGGCAAGGCGCTGGCTGTCACTCGGGCGGAGCTTCGCCGCGCTACGCGGGTCCACCACGGCGAGGCGAGCGTGCAGCGCTTCCGGTCCTTCCTCCGCGAGCAGGCGCCGTGCCTCTTCACGCGCTTCGGGCGGAATGGCCGGCAGCTCCGAGAGCCCTTCCGTCAGGGAGCGGAAATAGAGCCCCGTCCCGCCACAGAGGATCGGCAAAAGCCCCGCCGCCCTCGCCTGCGCCATCGCCTCCAGCGCCGCCTCCCGCCACCAGGCGACCGAGGCGGCACGCGAGGCCGGGTGCACGCCATAGAGGGCATGCGGGGCCATCGCCTCCTCCTCCGGCGTCGGCCGGGCGGTCAGGATGCGCAGCTCGCGATAAACCTGCATGGAATCGGCGTTGATCACCACGCCGCCCAGGCGCTGCGCCAGGACCAGGGCGAGGGCTGACTTGCCGCTCGCGGTGGGACCCGCAATCAGGATGGCAGCCCCGAGTTTTTTGACAGATTGCTCCATGGCGGGTCCGAGGGCATGAACCACGCCCATGTCGCATGTCCTCACCCTTATCGCACCCCCGGGCCAGCTCTCGCCCGCCCTCCTAGGCCGGGCCCGGGACGCGCTCTCCGCGCTCGGTGCCGATTTCGGCGCCCCGGATTGGCTGGCCGAGGCGGAGGCGGTGGATCTGCCCTTCTCGCGCCTCGATCCCGATCAGGCCGTGGCCGCCGCCCGAGCCGCGCTTGAGGGCGAGCCGGTGGACGCCATCGCCCAGCCTGCTGAAGGCCGGCGTAAATCGCTGCTGATCGCCGACATGGACAGCACCATCGTCACTTCGGAGACGCTGGACGAGCTGGCCGCCTATGCCGGCCTCAAGGACCGCGTGGCGGAGATCACCCGGCGCAGCATGAACGGGGAACTGGACTTCGCCGCCGCGCTTCGCGAGCGCGTGGCCATGCTCAAGGGCCTCAAGCTCGATGCGCTGCGGGCGACCTGGGAGCAGACCCGCCTCATGCCCGGGGCGAAGGAGCTCGTGCGCACCATGTCGGCGAATGGCGCGCATTGCGCCCTTGCATCCGGCGGCTTCACCTTCTTCACGGGCCGGGTGGCGGCGATCTGCGGCTTCCAGAGCCACCATGCCAACACGCTGATGGACAATGGCTCCGCCCTTTCCGGCAAGGTGGCCGAGCCGATCTTCGACCGCGATTCGAAGCTGGCCACCCTCACCCGCCTCGCAGCCGAGAAGGGCCTGCCCATGAGCGCCACCCTGGCAGTGGGCGACGGCGCGAATGACCTGGCGATGATCGGCGCGGCGGGCCTCGGCGTCGCCTATCGGGCCAAGCCGATCGTTGCCCATGCGGCTCGCGCACGGGTGGATCATGCCGACCTGCGTGCGCTGCTCTACGTCCAGGGCTACCGCGCGGCGGAGATTGTCTCCGACTGAGGCGTGGCTTCGCGTGGATCCAGGCCAAAGGCCTCGCGGAGACCAAGACGCCCGGCGGGGGTGACGGTCACAGCCCGCGAACCCGCCACGCGCCGAACCCAGCCGAGTTCAAGGCATCGCCGGCACAGCGCCGCGCCCAGCGCGCCGGCCAGATGCGGCCGGCGCTCACTCCAGTCCAGGCAGGGGCGGCAGAAGGGGCGCCCCCGCGCGACAGGCACGGAAACGCCGATCCCGGCGAGAAAATCCGCGCCCGCCTCCGTCAGCGCACCGCCATCGGCGGAAAGGTCCAGCTGCCCGCGCGCGACCATGGCATCCGCCATTCCCACGGCCAGCCGCCCAGCCAGATGGTCGTAGCAGGTACGGGCCTCGCGCAGAGCCGCGTCGCGCGGGCCGGTACGGGGCTGCCTGCGCGGGCGAGCGGCCGAGAGCGCCATCAGCCCTTCCAGCACCCGCGCAACCTCGGGTGAGGCGACCCGGTGGTAGCGATGCCGCCCCTGGCGCTCCACGGCCAGCAGCCCGGCCTCGACCAGCCGCGCCAGATGGCCGCTGGCCGTGGTGGGTGCGACACCGGCCACATCCGCCAGTTCGCCGGCGCTCAGGGCGCGACCATCCATCAGCGCGGCCAAGATGTTCAGCCGGGCCGGGTCGCCCAGAGCAGCGGCGGTCTCGGCAAGGGCGGCGGTGCTGACCATGGGGCATCTCCTCCGGCACCCAGCCCGATACAGCGTGGCCAGGCAGTGATACTACGGCCGCCGCCGAAACGTCGCGCATCCCCGCCGCGCAGGATGACGCGACGGAGCACAGGGAGCTTCCATGGATTTGACGCTTATACTTGCCATCACGGCCACCTTCACCCTCGCTGGCTTCGTGAAGGGCGTGATTGGCATGGGGCTTCCGACCGTGGCCATGGGTTTGCTTGGCTCCCTGATCCCACCAGTCGGGGCAGCGGCACTGCTCGTCATTCCCTCCATCGTCACGAATGCCTGGCAGATGGCGCTCGGCCCCGGGCTGGCGCCGCTGCTCCGCCGCCTCTGGCCAATGCTGGCCGGGGTGTCCCTGGGAATTTGGGCCGCCGCCGGGATGCTGACGGGCCGAGGCACCGGGGCAGCAATGGGCGCACTCGGGGCGGCGCTGATGGCTTATGGGGTAATCGGGCTGCTGCCCTGGAGAATGCCACAGGTTCCGCCGCAGCACGAGAAATGGGCTGGGCCGGCTGTCGGCGTGGTGACCGGCGTTGTGACCGCGGCGACCGGCGTCTTCGTCATTCCGGCCCTGCCCTATCTCGGCGCGCTGGGCCTGAATCGGGACGAAACGGTGCAGGCGCTGGGCCTTCACTTCACCGTCTGCACCTTCGCCCTGGCGCTCGCACTGGGCATGACCGGCGCCTTTAGCAGCGACCTGGTCTGGGGATCCATCGTGGCCGTCGCCCCCGCGCTGATCGGCATGGCGCTGGGTAATGCGCTGCGCCGGCGGATCAGTCCGGAGGTGTTCCGACGCTGGTTCTTCGTGGGAATGCTGGTCCTCGGCGGGCAGCTCCTTCTGCGCGCCTTCAGCTAAGGCACGGCCCCGGGGCGGTCAGGCTTCGGGATCGCAGGGGTCCGTGGTCTCCTCCCCTCAGAGGTGGCGCGTGCCGTCCCGGCCTGGGCGTGTCACAGCGCGCGCAGCGCCGCGCAGACCTTCTCCAGCTGCACCCCGGTCATCTCCGGGAAAACCGGCAGGCTCATCACCTCTGCTGCGGCGCGCGAGGTCTCGGCGCAGCCGGAGGGCCCCATGGCAATGCGGCCCCTGTACGCCCCCTGCTCGTGCACGGGCACGGGATAGTGGATTGCCGTGGCAATGCCCTGCATCCGCAGCCGCTCCATCACCGAGGCGCGCTCCGGGACACGCAGCACATACTGGTGGAACACGTGCTCCACCCCCGGCGCGCGGTAGGGCGCGGCGAAGCGGCCGTTCGCCAGGGCGGCGTCATAGGCTGCCGCGATCTCTCGCCGGCGGGCATTGCCCGCATCCAGAAGCGGCAAGCGCACGCGCAGGATGGCGGCCTGCACCTCGTCCAGCCGCGTGTTCACGCCGGGCTCGTCGGAGATGTAGCGGGTGTGCCAGCCATATTGCCGGATCGCGCCCATGCGCTTCGCCAGCACGGCATCCGGCGTGGCCGTGACGCCCGCATCGCCCAGCGCGCCGAGATTCTTCGTGGGATAGAGGCTGAAGGCGGCCGCATCGCCGATCGTGCCGAGCATGCGGCCATTCAGCCTCCCGCCATGGGCCTGCGCCACATCCTCGATCACCGCCACCCCGGCCACGCGGCAGGGCTCCAGGATCGCATCCAGGTCACAGGCATGGCCATAGATATGCACGGGGATCACGGCGCGGATCGGCGGCAGGCCGGGTGGCGGACTGCGCAGCACCTCCAGGAACTCCGCCATGTCCATGCAGAAGGTCCTTGGGTCGATGTCGATCAGGATGGGCGTCGCGCCGACCATCTCGATCGCGGCCACCGTTGCGACAGCGGTATGGGACACGGTGGCGACGGCGCAGCCCGGCCCGATGCCCAGGCCCCGCAGCACCAGCGCTATGGCGTCCGTGCCGTTGGCGCAGCCCACGGCGTGCATCTCTGGGCCGCCATCGGCGGCAAGCCAGGAGGCGAACTCCTTCTCGAAGGCCGCGCCCTCCTGCCCGAGGATGTACCAGCCGCTGGCCAGCACCCGCGCCACGGCGGCGTCGATGGCCTCCCTCTGCGCACGGTAGCCGGCGCCGAGATCCGCCTGGGGTACGGTGATGTCGGGTGCGTTCATGGGAACGTCGGTCCTCAGATCTCGTCGGAGAGATAGGCGGGAAGGTTAGGGCGGAACCAGTCCACCGTGCGGCGCAGTCCCTCGGCCAGGCCCACGCCGGGGCGCCAGCCCGTCAGCTTGCGGAAGGCGCTGTCATCGGCGTGGTAGGAGCCGATATCAATCGCGGCGCGCTCCGCTGGAAAACTTCTGAGTTCGTAACGCCCCTGCCCCGCCGCGACCACCATGGCATCGCCTAGGGCCCGGAGGCTGATGGGCGCGTCGCCGCCCAGGTTGAAGGCCCGTCCCGCCGCGCCATCCATGCCCGTTCCGGCCTCCAGCGCACCTGCCGCGGCCAGGAAGGCCGCCACCACGTCATCGACATAGGAGAAATCGCGGAGTTGCTCGCCACCCCAGACTTCGAAAGGCTCGCCCTCCAGCACCCGCCGCACCCAGATGCCCAGGAAGGTCTGCCGCGCATCCTTCACCCGCATGCGCGGGCCGTAGCAATTGGTCAGGCGCAAGGATGTCACCCTGCGGCCATGCACGCGGTTCTCCAGTAGCCAATACTGCTCCCCCGCGAATTTCGAGACGCCATTGGCGTCCGGTGGCACGATCGGGTGCGTCTCCGGCACCGGCAGAACCTGCGGGCGGCCATAGAACTGCCGGGTGGAGGCATGAACCACAAGCGCATCCGGCGCCCCCTTCCGCAGCGCCCTGATCAAACGGAGCTGCGCGTGGCCATTGATGGCCAGGTCCGTGAAGGGGTCCGTCTGGCTGCCGGCATGGCTCGTCTGCGCAGCCATGTTGAACAGCGCGTCGATACCCTCCACCATCGGATCGAGATCAGCGTCGCGCAGATCGGCCTCGACCAGCCGCGCGCCGCTGCCGGCAAGGTTGGCCCGCCGCGCCCCGGTTCCCGGAAGCATCGCGTCCAGCGCCACTACTTCAGCGCCTGCCGCCCAGAGCGCGTGGCAGAGCGCGGAGCCGAGGAAGCCCGCACCGCCCGTGACCAGCACGCGCCTGCCGCGCCAGTCCTGCCCCGTGCCGTCCACCGTCATACGTGTTTACGTCCTGTCCCTGATCCCGGACCGTGCGGCCCGCAAAGAACCCTTCCGCCGGCGCCTGCACAGCATCGACATGCCTGGCGGCGGGACCTGGGCCGGATTGCGGCGCCCGCCGGGCCGCTCCTTCTATGCCCCGGCGAGGACAGCATCAAACCCGGTCGTTCCCTCGCGGGGTCATCCTCTTCCGTGGTCGCGGGGCGGGGGTTTGCGAGGCAGCTGCGCGTGATCTCGTAGTAGGCGAAGAGCAGCAGGAAGGCCGCTCCGACCACCGGCTCCGGCGCTTCGGAAAAGGCCGAGCGCCTGACCACGGTGAACAAGGCCGCTTAGGTAACAAAGCCGATTCCCGCGCCCAGCGCGAAGTCCAGCCCGGGCGCAAACAGCCAGAACAGCACGCCGAAGCCGAGCGCCGCCGCCCCCAGAACGGCGAAGGAGAACCAGGCGCGGTCGCCGACAGGGAGCATCAGATGCTCACGGCGTGCGGGCGATTCCGGTGATCTCCACCTTCCAGGCCGGGTTCACCAGCGGGGCCTGGATCGTCATCCGCGCGGGCTTGGCGGAGGGATCCAGCCAGGCATCCCAGGCCCGGTTCATCGCGGGTGCGTCGGCGATGTCGGCCAGGATCACCTGCACCTGCAACAGGGCGCGCTTGTCTGTCCCGGCCTCGGCCAGCAGGGCGTCAATCTGGCGCAGGATGTCGGCGGTCTGGCCCTCAGCATCCAGTGTGGCGTCATCCGCCACTTGCCCGGCGAGGAAGACGAAGCCCCCCGAGACCACCGCGCCGCTTAGGCGCTCCTCCTCGGCCAAGCGGCGGATGTCCATGCGAATCTCCTTGTTGAAGGCGGCGCAGAGTGACAGGGCGGGCCGCCCGGGCAAGCCTCAGGCCGTCGGCGTGTCCGTTCCGTCCCCTTCTGCCCGGTAACCCACCCGCATACCGCTGGCAGGGTTACGGTCGAGCTGCGGCCGGAGACCATGGCGTGCTCCCACCGCCTGGGCGGCAGAGGCGATCTCGTCCTTCTCGCCCTCTGTACAGTTGAAGGTCACCGTGCCCCGGGCCCCGGCCGCCTTCTCCAGCCGGTCATCCCACTTCGATGCCATGGCCCTCTCCTTCCAGGTTCCGCTTCAGTGGCTTCAACGCGAGACTGGCCGGGAAGGCGGTGCCCAATTCCGCCGTTCCGGATCCGGTCCTGATTGTGCCAGGCGGGCCGGCGTGCCAGCACAGCGCCATGGGCGACCTGCTGAACAAGATCATCCTGGCGAGCCGCTACGTGCTGGCGGTCTTCTATCTCGGCCTCGCCGCGACACTGGCGCTCTACGCGGCCAAGTTCGCGAGCAAGGTCTTTGAATTCGGCACCAAGGTCTTCACCGCGGACGACCACGACAACCTGCTCGCCATTCTTTACCTGCTGGATTCGGCGCTGGTCGCGGCGCTGGTGATCACCGTCGCGCTCTCCTCCTGGGACACGCTCGTTTCGCGGCTGAAGCACGATGCGGAGCGGGAGAATATGAGCTGGGTCGCGAAGGTCGATCCCGGCAATCTGAAAATCAAGCTGGCCACGGCGCTGGTCGCCATTTCCGGCATCAACCTGCTGCAGCTGTTCCTGGACATCCGGGAAACCGAGGACCGCGTGCTTTTCTGGGGGCTGGCCATCCACGGCGCCTTCCTGCTGGGCGTCCTGATCCTGGCCATTGCCGACCGGCTGGAGGGCACGCCGGAAGGCAAGCCCACCGCCGAGACGCCCGCGGGCCAGAAGACCGGCTCCCTGCCTGGCCATCCTCGGCGCTCTGAAACCAGTCCCCAGGCCTGAGACGCGCCGTGCTACCCCGCCAGATGCCGGTGGCGCAGGAAGCGCGCCAGTAAGCTGTCCACCGGCCCAGCCAACACTGAAGCGGCCCAGGCCAACCCGGCGGAGAGCACCACGGCCGGCCCGGTCGGCACGTCTAGGTGATAGGAGACGAGAATGCCGGTAACCGAGGCAAGGATGGCAACAAGGCTGGCCGCATAGGCCATTCCCCCGACGCCCCGCGCCCAATGGCGGGACGCGACGGCCGGCAACATCATCAACCCCACCGCCATCATGGTGCCCAGCGCCTGGAAGGCCGCCAGCACGTTCAGCACCACCAGAGCCATGAAAAGCAGATGCCAAACCCCGCCCCGCGCACCCTCCGCGGCGGCAAAAGAGGGGTCGAAGCATTCCAGCACCAGCGGCCGCCAGGCGAGCGCCAGCGTTCCCAGGGTGACGGTCGCGACCCCGGCCATCATCAGCAGAGCCGGATCGTCCACCCCCAGCACACTGCCGAAGAGGAGATGGGTCAGTTCCACCGACCCCGCCGAGGCGGAGACCATGGTCACACCCAGGGCGAGGGCAACGAGATAGAGAGCGGCCAGGGCCGAATCCTCGCGCCCGCCCGTGGCGCGGGCAATGGCTCCGGCACCGAGCATCACCACCAGCCCTGCCACCAGCCCGCCCGCCGACATGGCCGTGACGGACAGCCCCGCCAGGATGAACCCTGCCGCGACGCCTGGCAGGATGCCATGGGCCAGCACATCGGCCGTCAGGCTCATTCGCCGAAGAACGAGAAAGACGCCGAGCGGCGGTGCCGCGACGGAGAGGGCGAGGCAGCCGACCAACGCGCGCCGCAGAAAGCCAAATTCAGCGAAGGGCGCGATCAGCAGATCGTAAAGCAAGGGATCAGACAGCCCGGCTCAGGCCGCGCGCTCGCAGGGTTCCGCGGCAGGATCCCAGGCTTCCGCCATCATCCGGGCGCGAAGGCGGTTGGCGGCCGTCAGGGCCTCCTCGGTCCCGCACCAAGCCACGGGATCGCGGGCCAGGAGCAGCGTTTCCGGGAATTCCCGCCGCACGAGTTCGAGATCGTGCAGCACGGCCACCACCGTGCGGCCCTGCCCATGCCAGCCGCGCACCAGGCGGAGAAGGTCGGCGGCTGTGCGGGCATCCACCGCGTTGAAAGGCTCGTCCAGCAGGATCACCGGCGCGTCCTGCACCAGCAGACGCGCGAAAAGCAGGCGCTGGAACTGCCCGGCGGAAAGGCTGCCCACAGGGCGGCGGGCAAAGCCCCCCAGCCCCACCGCCTCCAGCGCCGCCTCGGCCCGCGCCCGGTCCCCCGCGCCCATGGCGCGGAAGGCACCTGCGCGCGACCAGTGCCCGAGCATGGCGACATCCAGGCAGGCGATCGGGAAGCTCCGGTCCAGCGCCGACATCTGCGGCAGCAGGGCGATACGCTCCGCCGGCCGCTCAATCCGGCCGCCATCCAGGGGGTGCAGCCCGGCGATGGCGCGCAGCAGCGTCGTCTTCCCCGCCCCATTCGGCCCCACGATGGCCGTTAGGCTTCCCGGCGCGAATTCGCCGGAAAGGTGGTGAACCGCGGGATGGCGGTCATGCGACAGGGTGACGTCGCGGAGGCGGATGGCGCCGCTCATGCGCTCATAGCCCAGTACACGGTCGCCCAGAGAAGCGCCGCGACTAGCAGCGCCCAGCCCAGGCGCGGCAAGGCGCCGCCCGAAAGGGCCAGGGGGTCGTCGAGGCGGAGGGGGAAGCGAGGGGACATGGTGTTACGACATAACATACGCCTGGGGAACTGACTGTTCAACGCCGTCCCCGCACTGGAGATGCCGCCCTCGCATCGCCACTCTCGGGCGACGATGGATATGACTCCCCCAATCGCCCCTTCCCGCCCCGCCCCGTCGGACGAGGTGGCCCTCCGTGCTCGCCTGAACCGCCACCGCGCCGTGGCCACCGGCCTTCTGGCGGGCATGGCCGGCATCACCGTCGGCTCCTACGCCCTGCCGCCGGGCTATTGGACCGACCTGCTACAGGCCTCAGCCAAGGCGGGGCTGGTGGGCGGCCTGGCTGACTGGTTCGCCGTGACGGCCCTGTTTCGCCACCCGCTGGGCCTTCCGATCCCCCACACGGCCATCATTCCCAGCCAGAAGGAGCGGCTGGGTCAGGGGCTGGGGCGCTTCGTCGCGAACCATGTGCTGACCGAGGCCGAGCTGCGCCGCGTGACCGGCCGGATCGACGCCCCCGCCCTGCTGCGCCGCTTCCTCTCCGACCCCGACAGTGTCCGCCCCCTGGCGGAGGCAATCGCCGCCGCCCTGCCCCGCATCCTGCGCTCGCTGGAGGATGGCCGCGCCCGCCGCCTGCTCCTGCGATTGCTGCCACGCATGGTCTCGGGCCAGGCCGCCACGCGGATGGTGGCACGGCTGCTGCGGCTGCTGGTGCAGGGCGGGCGCCATCAGGAGGTATTCGGCCTCGCCCTTTCCCAGATCAAGGCGCTGCTCGCCGCAAAGGAAGAGAGTCTCAAGGCAGCCATCGCTCAGCGCGTGCGCGCCGAAGGCGGTGTGCTGGTTGGCTGGATGGCCGGCGCTCCGGTGGCCCGCCGCATCCTCGCTGCCCTGAATGCCGAGTTGGAGAAGGTGGAGCCCGGCGACAGCGAGCTGCGCGCCGCCTTCGAGGACTGGGTAGAGGCCGAGATCAATCGGCTGGAGCAGGATCCTAGCAGGGCCGCGGCGGTCGGGGACGCCCTGCGCTCGGCCCTGGCGCATCCGGCCGTCTCCGCCTGGCTCCTGGACGCCTGGAGCCGGCTCCGTACCGCGCTGGAGGCTGATGCCGCGCGGCCTGAGGGGCGCACCGTCTCCCTGATCGCCGGGTTGCTCGCCAATCTCGGCGACATGCTGGACAAGGATGAGGCAGCGCGGGCGCGGCTGAATCGCGGCATCGAGTCCGCGCTGCTGGCGGTGCTGCCCGCCGCCCAAGGACGCATCTCCGGCTTCATCGCGGAGGTGGTGGCAAGCTGGGACACCGCGACGGTGGTGGACAAGATCGAGCTGCGGGTGGGCCGTGACCTGCAATATGTGCGGATCAACGGCACCATCGTCGGCGCGCTGGCCGGCGGGGCGCTGTTCGCCCTGCTGCACGCCATCTTCGGCCGGGTGGCCTTCTGACAGGGGTCAGGGCTGCGTACCGGGTTTCCGGGTGTCGCCGACGACACCACCCGCCTTGCGCAGCTCGTCCCGTATCTCCTCCAGCAGTACCTGGTCCCGGGTCGGCCCCACTACCTTCTCCGGCGCGGCATAAAGCCGATGCACCAGCCGCACGAGCCAGAACACGGCGAAGGCCACGATCACGAACTTGATCAGGGCATTGATGAACTTGCCGATGGCCAGCACCGCCGCGCCGGATTGGCGCGTCGCCTCCAGGGATGGCCCGCGCTGCCCGGACAGCACAACGAAGACGTTGGAGAAATCGATCCCACCGATCAGCAGGCCGATCAGTGGGTTGAGCAGGTCCTCCACCACGCTGCTCACGATCGTGGTGAAGGCAGCGCCGATGACGACTCCCACCGCCAAGTCCACCACATTGCCCCTGGCGATGAAGGCTTTGAACTCGCCCAGCCAAGCCGGTGTCTTCACGGGTCACCTCATGCCGCTTCGGGATCCACCTTGCGGCGGCGTATCCAGGCAATATGACGCCGCAACTCGTAGATGCGGTCGGCATAGCTGTCCGGCAGCTTGAGACTTTGCGCCTCCTGGTCCAGCGCGTCGAGCTTCGCCACCGCGTGGATGGAGAGGCCCTTCTCGCTCTCCTCATCCACCTTGCGCACCTTGTCGTAGATGGCCCAGAGCTGCCGCTCGATCTGCCAAGTGTAGATGGCCGGGGCGATCCGCATCAGCGGCAGCAGCAGGGTAATCAGCGGGATCACCAGCACCCAGAGCCGCTCAACCGTGATCGCGATCCAGAAGGGCAGATAGGTCTGCAGGAAGGAGACGCCTTTCTCGTAGAAGCGTTCGGCATCCGCCTGCAGCGGCACCTCGTGGTTCAAGCCCGAGGGGAAGCGGCCTTCCGGCGAAAAAAGCGTGCGGCCCTTATGAGTGTCGCGCAGGATCCGCATCATCAGCGCGGCCACCTGCGGATTCAGGTCATCCCGTGCCAGCACGGAGGCGGCAGGCGCCATGAGCATGACGTCGCCCCGTGGAAGGTTCTCGGCCAGGCTGAGGCCCGCATTGGGCAGCTTCACGGGCGTGAGAAAAGGCAGGTTCGCCGCATAGGCGTCAGCCCGGCTGCCGAAATTCAGCAGTTCCACGCCCGGCGTGCGAACCAGCCGGTTGATTGCGTCGGTCGGGCGCGCCGCGACGAAAACCGCCGCCTGGACCTGCCCGTTCGCAAGCGCCTCAGCCGCCTCGTTGCCGGAGAGCGGAACCGGCTGGATGTCATTGGCCGTCAGACCATTCGCCGCGAGCACCGCCAGGGCGAGAACGCGGGTGCCGCTGCCCTCCGGGCCCACCGCGACAGGCTGCCCGCGCAGCGCCTGCACCGGGGCCTGGGTCTGTGGCTGTTGCCGCACGAAGATCCAGAGCGGCTCGAAGAAGACCTGGCCGAGGGTGACCAGGCGCTGCGCGCCCGCGGCGGTGGGGACGCCACCCTGCACCAGGGCGAGGTCCACCCGCCCCTCCCGGATCAGGCGGATGTTCTCCGCCGATCCCTGGGTCGTCACACGCTCGATCTTGAATCTCTCGGCCTCCAGCCCCCTGGCATATTGGTTTATCGTGGCCGTGTAGGCGCTCTGCGGATCGGCCGAGACGGCGAGGCGGACGGTTTCCGGCGGCGCGGGCGAGACGAAGCGCCAAGCGACCACCAATCCGGCCAGGGTGATCAGGATTACCAGTCCCCAGGACCGGAAGAAGGCTTTGATGGCTTGCCACATGGCTGCGCAACGGGAACATGGCAGGTGGGTTGCCGGCGCGGCATGTCCTTCCGCGCAACCGCATGGGGATGACCACGTTGCGTTGCTGATCCGCCATGACGGTCCCGTCTGGGATCGCGGATCGTCATAACGATGGAGACTGCCATGTCCCGGAATTTCGCGACCCTCGCGGCCGCTTGTGCCTTCAGCGCCCTCCTTGTTGCCGGCTCGGCCGCCCAGGCCCAGGGTACCATGGACCGCGGCGGCATGAGCGGCAGCGGTATGAACAGCGGTGGCATGACGAGCGGCGGCATGAGTGGCGGTGGCGCGATGAACGCCCCGCAGGCCGGCTCGGGCGACATGTCCGGCCGACCGATGGCCTCCGGCTCGCATCACGGGATGCGCCATGAGCGTCACATGCAGCGCCGGGCGGAGCGTCGCCAGATGCGCGCCGACCGCCGTGCCGCCGAGAACCCCGACGGCGCCTATATGGGCGGCGGCGGTGTGTTTGAGCGCGCGCCTGACGGCTCGCTCCGCCCTGTGATGTAATCAGGCCTCGGCCGGTGATCCGGCCGGGCATTCTGACACACGAAGCGCCGCCCGGCCCCCCCCGCGGCGCCTTACCGCTGTGCCTCACACGGTCACCACGCCAAACCGCCCA